>CAUJJI010000107.1 GCA_963205265.1 Pseudomonadota bacterium | reverse complement strand
ACAGGCCTGCGGCCTTGGTCAGGTTCACCCGGAACCTGTCGCGGCGTCGCTGGTATCGGCGGGTCATCTCTGCGCTGGCATGACCAAGCTGCTTTTGAACGTAGCGCTCATCAACTTCCGCGCTGCTGGCAAGGCCTGCGCGCAGGGAATGGCCCGAGAACAGCCGCACGCGCTCGGCTTCAGGCAGATCAGGGCGTAGCCCGGCCTCGCGGGCGCAGGACTTGATCAGCCGGGCGACGTGCTTGTCCGACAACCGCTCGCTCGTAGCTTTCAGGCCGTTGCGTGACGTGGCGACGAAGATCGGGCCGAAGTCGATCCTTGCGTAATGCAGCCACTGCGTCAGGGCATGGACCGGGCAGGTCTGATCTGATGAGCCGCGGGCGATTTCGACCTCGCGCCAACCGGTCTTGCCGCGCAGGGTGAGGAGCACGCCGTCCTCCAAGATCTCGACCCAGCCGCCGGAGTCAGGCGTGTCATCCTTGCCGTGGTCGAGGCTGACAATTTCGGACCGACGCAGGCCACCAGCAAAGCCGATCAGCAGGATCGCCCGGTCGCGCAGGCCGCGCAAATCGTGGGGGAGGGTTGCCAGCATGTCGCGCAGGTCTTCCGGCAGAATGGCCTCTTTCTGTGCTGGTGGCCGTGCGTGCTTGCGGCGGATGCCAGCCAGGACGCTGGCAATGTGCCGATCTTTGCGGTCGAGCCGCTCTCCGCGCTGCGCATAGCCCCAGGTCAGGCCAGACAGCCGCCGTTCTATAGAGGAGGCCGAGAGGGCAGGTGCTTTGCCGCTCGGCGCTGCCAGATCGGCGATGTAGAGGCCGATCAGCTGGGACGACGAGGGGAGAGGGTCCGCGCCACGCATCCGGCACCAGCGCGCGAAGTGGGCCCAATCCTTGGTGTAGGCCTTCAGCGTGTTCTCCGACGCCGCCTGACGCGCATAGTCACGCGCCGTTTCGACCAGGCGGTCGAGCGTGCCCGAGCCAGCGACATGGGAGGGCAGGGCGATCGTGTCGCGCTCCGTATCAGCGCTGTCGTCCCGCTCATGGCGATCGGGACGTTCCGGGGGTTCTGAAGGCGATTTCTCGGGCGTTTCGGTCATACCGTCGAGCATACTCCCGGCACGTCCGATAATGCAATCTTATTGGACATTGTGGAGCCGACAAAGCTGCGGCGCTATAGGTGCATTTCTCTGGCAGAAAGCGCCGTCACAATATAAGCTGCCGACATGGGAAAACCGCGCGCCGAGCCTTTGGAAACCTTGCCGATGCTGCCCCCGCTGCCGGGCTGGATCGTCTCTGCGCCGTCCGAGCCGCCGGAGGCTGCGGCCTTCCGGTCCGGGGCCGCGCTGGCGCATCTGGGTCAGGCAATGGCGTCGGGGGATGTGCCTCTGGCGCTGTGGCGCGATCGTCTGGCCCTGACGGCGGCCGAGAACTGCGCTGCGATGGCGGGGCGAAGGGAAGGGCAGGGCGCCTTGCGCGATGCCCTGCACCTGACGGGACCGGGCGACGACCCCGGCCCGGCGGGGCGGATCGCACGGCAGTGGTCACGCGCGGCGGCGCGGCCGGTTTCGGTCGCGCATCTGGTCAATACGCTGGACGGAGTAACGGCAGAGCGGATCGCGCTTTGCCTTGATGCCACCGGACCGACCCCAGTGGACCGCGCGGCGCAGGTCGTCGAGGCGGTGCTGACCGATAGTCCGCGAGCCGAGGCCGCCGCCCTGATCCTGTCCGATGCCGCGTTGGCAAAAGCGTTGGGGGCAACGCATGTGCTGCCGCTTCTGGCGCTGACGCTCAAGCCCCGCGATATACGCTTGCGGGGCGATGATCTGCGGCTGGCCTGTCACCGCGCCGTTGTCTCTGCCGTTCGGCAGGCGCTGCCGCTGGCCGGCGATCTGGCCCGTGCGGCGGCCCGCCTTCGGGCAGTGGCCCCGAAGCTGCGCGCCAAGGCGGCGGGCCGGGCGGTCGATCTGTTCCTGTCGCGCGATGCGCTGGTGCCGGGGGCATTGGCCTTCATGTCGGATCGGGCCGCGCGACGGCTCTGCGACCGACTGGTGGCGCTCGGCGCCGTGCGCGAACTGACAGGGCGGGACACGTTCCGACTTTACGGGGTCTGAGCATGGGGCGGCGCGAGGACACAGAACTTGACCGCGAATTGGCCGTTCTTCCCCCTGAGCTGCGCTGGCGGGAATGGATGCGTCGGATCGAGGCGGTGCTGTTCGCAAGCACGACCCCGGTGGCGCGCGAGGATCTGGCGCGGGTCGTGGGGCAGGGGGCCTCAGTCGATCTGTTGATCGAGGATCTGGCAGTGGATCTGGAAGGCCGACCCTATGAGGTGGCACAGGTGGGAAAGGCGTGGATGCTGCGCACGCGCGCGGCCTATGCCCCAGCGATCCGCGCCGCGGCGGATGTGGACGGCCAAGCGCTGAACCTGTCGGAATACGATCTGGCCGTGCTGGCGGCGATTGCGTATCACCAGCCGATCAGCCGCGACGGGTTGAAGGACATCTTCGGAAAAGAGATCAGCCGTGACCTGATCGGCCGACTTGCCGAGCGGGACCTGATCGGCACCGGCCCTCGCGAACCCCGCCGTGGCGCGCCTCATACCTTCGTCACCACCGAGGCGTTCTTGGCTGCCTTCGGGATGGAGTCCTTGCGCGACCTGCCAGACCCCGAGCAATTGGACGATGCAGGCCTGGCAGGCCCATCGGGGGCCATGGAAGGTTAGGCGACCGGCCAGGCTTCAGCAGGAAATCAGCGACTTTGGTGAAGCCGGATTGCTGCCCGCAGCAAGGCGGCCAGATCAGGCTCTCTGGAGGAGGAGGCCGGCCCCGGCCCGGCAGTTTCGCCAAGCCGATCTCTGAGCGTCCCGACCAACCCCTTGTGGTTTTCGGAGGCGCGGGCCAGCCCGAGCCAGAAGGTCAGCGGGCCGCGTTCTGTGGGGTCTCTTACCTCGATCTGCCGCTCTGACAACCGCTGGAAGAAATTGTAGCGAACCCGATGCGACAAGAATGGGACCGTTGATGTCGCCGTTCTGACGGGCACTGGGTGTTTCATAAGCTGCACGGCAAGAGACTTCCGGTCGTCCTGCGCGCGCTCAGCGGAATCAAGGCGCAGCAGATCGTCGATCAGCCGCTCGAGGCGCCGGGCGCCCGTGCTTGCCGGGCCAGTCGGTTTTGCGAGAGGGGCGTCGCAGAAGGCGCAGTACTGTTGTGGCACGAGGCGAGCCTGACGAAATGGCGCAAGGCTCTGCCCACAAGACGGGCAACGGTCGCGCAAGCGGCAGCCATGGCGAAAGCAGGACACGCGGGTTGCCAAGGTCCAGCTCCGCCGGAAATAGGGCACCTCGTCTTCCCCCAGGCAGGAGGGACAGAACTGCAACCAACAGGACTGCGCCGTCGATGTCCCTGCATCTTGCGGCCGGGTCCGCAGCCGCAAGCGCAGGGTCGAGAGTGGACTGTTGGCCAGACAAAGACCGTCGATCTCGTCGGGGCAGATCGCCGTATGGTCGAGCAGCAAGCGACGAACAGAATCCGGCAGATGCCGGTCAAGTTGCGCCGACCATGTCTCGCCGGCCACCCCGAGCACCGCTCCAAAATAGCGCGGCGGCACACCATTGGCATGTGCAAGCCGATGCAGCCAGCTTGACAAAAGCTCCCCAGGAGCTGGCCGGACGTCCACCGGCCAGCGATGCCCCGCGGCCACTCTATAGCGGCGGGCCGGGGAGACGGTGATCCTCTGCGCACTGCTGGTCATGTCATTGAATGGCGCAAGGCCGAGTTCCGTCGCCGTGACAGCGGTACATAGCCGAGGGCCATGACGGTGCTGGACGTGATCCTTTCCTCACCGCTCTCAACAGCTGCCACCGCCGTCCGGGTGACGATGTCGACCACCTCGCCAATCAGCCCTTCCGACAGATCATGGATCATTTTGGCCAGGGGAGGTCGTGAGAGGTTTGAGGCATGCGCAAGCGGCATGCTGGCCTCGAGACTGTCGAGAAGCGTGGCGAAGTCTTCGTCGAATCCCCACCGTGACACTGCGACCGTATCGAACCGCGAGCCCATTTCTTCAGTGTCGTGCAATGCATCATAGACAGCGATTTCGCCGACAAGCACGGGCGAGATGTCATGCACGCGTGCGATCCGCCGCAGGAACGAGAAGATTGCCTTCACATCCTGTCGGCGTCCGCGCAGAACACTGTGGAATTCGTCGAAGATGAGCAGGCGCGGCTTGACGCTGTCGAGAAGATGATCGACCTGTTCGCTGGCGCGGGACAGGCTACGCCAGCCGGCAGCTTGCGGGGCGCGCAGTCCGGACAGAATGCTGGCGTAGAAATGCGACAGGCCTGCCCCCTCCCGGGTCTGGATCACCCAGACCCTTTGCCGGTCGGCACGGCGCAGATGTTCGACGGCGAAGCGTTCGGCGATCATGGTCTTGCCGTTGTGATAGGGACCAGCAATCAACAAGCCGCGTGGACGGAGTGATGGCGGGCGTTCCAACAGCTGCCGCATCGCATCATGTGCCGCAGAGGCACCGGGATGGCCTATCCAGCGTGGCGCCCGAATATGAGCAATGCGGGTGGCAGCATCCGCATCGAGCAACGCTGAGGTTGATGGTAGGAGATGGTCGGCCATGCTACCAGGTCTCCACAGGAAAGACGCGGCGGGGTCGGTCAGGTTCTGGTCCGGTATGGGTCGCCTCCGAAACCTGCCCGACATTTTGATACGCCTTCGGCGCGTCTGCGGCGTGTCGGGCCCTGGTCATTTCCCGCAGGTGAGCCTTCTTGGATTTGGCCCCGGCGACGGTCGCCGCGATTTCCCGGCGCAGAAGCGTCTTTTCCTGCGCCGGTCGTTGTTGGCTCTCTCGCGTGCGCGCTCGGTCGGCTTCATGCTGCCAAAGGGTGATTGGCATGGTCACCCCATCCCGCCGCTTTACCGGACGCCAGATCCGCGTGTCGGGATCGGCGATGTAGATCCGGCTGATGTCCCGGGGGTCGTAGCATAGATCCAGAGGTGGCAACCGGTCACGGCGGGCGACGAGAGGCCCAAGCCATTGCTCGAAGTAGTCGATGGCGAACAGGCTGACGCCCTGGGGAGAGATGCGGCGTGTTGTGCGGGGGAGAAAGTTGAGCAGGACTTGGTCAGGATCATCGATCGGCCGGTCCGTCGGTGGAAGTCGCAGCTCCCATTCGAGGCGAGGCACAGTCAGCTTGCGCGCGTTCTGGGTCTGGTTGTGATCGACGATTGCCAGGGCGATGCAACGCTCGAGGGCCGCGAAGGTCAGACTTGCCCTCTCATCGGACGAATAGTCGCCGCGATCCGCGATCGACCGTCCGGTCTTGCCAGGAAGAGAGCGAAGCACCGTGTTCACTTTTCCAAGGAGGCGCTCGACAACCCCACCTCGGTGAACTGTGCCCTTGTTCCGGGTTCGGACGGTGATCCCGAAGTCGGCGCATCCTTTCGTAAAGGTACTGCTCTGAAATTCCTTGGCGGAGTCCACGACGATCTGCTTAGGGCGGCCATGCATCACCCACGGGTGCGCGATCCCGCGTTCGGCCAGCCAGTTATCCTTGCTGCATATCGCGTGGGCAAGGCACAAGGCGACCGAGAGCCGGGACGGACGCTCGAGGGTCAGACAGAAGCCGATGATGGCACTCGTCGCCACATCGGCGGCGATGGTCAGATAAGGTCTGCCAACGAAGATGCCATGATCGTCGATCACCTCGACGAACTGGATGTCGGCCGGGGTATGATCGATCTGGACGACCTCAAGGGCGTGGGCGGCACGGATGTATCCCGGACGCGGCTTCAGGCGGTGAAGATGCTTGCCACCGGAAAGCCGCCGCCGCGCGATCTCCTCTGGGGTGAACACGCGCGGGATCCGCTTGGCCACAGTGACATAGGACGGGGGCTTGTACCCTTCGCTGTCACAGCGCGCACGGATTTCGTCGACGATGGGCGCGAGATCGGGTTGCTCTGGCTGCAGCCACATCTTTCGCAAAGTGTCGGAAATGATGGCTTCCACGCTGGCCGATATCCTCGCACGCCGCGCGCCATTCGTCCGAGGAAGAAGCGACGAGACACGGCGGTCCTCCCGATACCGGGCGAGGTGATTGTAGACCTGACGCGTCGAAAGGCGCAGTTCCACCGCTGCCCGGCTGACAGCCTCCCGCATCGGCAAGTCGCCATCGAGAACCCGGTCAAGTTCGCGAGCGATCCGAACCGCCTTCGACCAAGCCTCGTCTGAAGCGCGGTAAGCTGCCCGCTCCAAAGGCCGATCTTTGCTGAGTGCTGTCATGCCGCCGTGCCCTTCAAAACCTATTGAAGTCCATAATGAAATTGAAATCGCAAAGCAGAAACCCGCGCCACTTCCGGAGGTACCTTGCGGAAATCATGTGAAAACCACGCAGTGAAATCGTGAAGGAAAAGCGACACCTGTGGTTCATGCCAGGACCGATGGATGAGGAACCGGATTATCTGCCTCCCGGCCCATTGGCTGAGCCCAGTGAAACCTCAGTCATTGCGGATTGGGCCCGGGCCGAAGCGGGTTGTGCGGCGCGCCTCGCACGCGTAGCCGGTAGGCTGGGCGCGCTTGACGATCGTCT
>CAUJJI010000106.1 GCA_963205265.1 Pseudomonadota bacterium | reverse complement strand
GATCGAAGCTCCCGACCCCTCCACCACGCCGGCTGCGCCGTCGCGGTCCCCCTCCCCGTTCCGGGGAGGTTCTGGGGGCCCATTCTCCCCCGCAGGGGGAGGACCTACCCCCCTCAGCGTCGCGCGAAGGTCAAGGGCAGGCGTTCCAGCGTCTGGCTGGCGAGCGTCGGCTGGTAAGTCAGCTGGTCCTGGGGGACCGCGAGAGTGATGTCCTTCAGGCGGCGCAGGATTTCCTGGGCCGCCACCTTGATCTCCATGCGCGCCAGCGACAGGCCGACGCATTTGTGGATGCCCGAGCCGAAAGTCAGGCTGGCGCCGACGTTGGGCCGCTCGATGTCGAGCCGGCGCGGGTCGGGGAACTTGGCGTCGTCGTCATTGGCCGAAGCGTAGAGCACGCAGAGCTGCGCCATCGCCGGGATCGGCGTACCGCCGAGCACGGTGTCCTTCATCGCGGTACGGAACAGGCCATGGACCGGCGGCTGCAGGCGCAGGACCTCCTCGACGAAGCGCATCATGACCCGTTCGTTGTCCGCTTGCGGCGCGAGCTCGTCGGCGAGGCCGGGATTGGTGGCGAGCACCAGCAGCAGGTTGGCGATCGCCGTCGCCGTGGTGTCGTTGCCGGCGATGAGGAAGCCGCGGACCGTCGCGATCTTTTCTTCGCGCGACAGCGTGGGATTGGCCCCGTCGTCGAGCCGGGCGTGGACGAGGTCCGAGATCATGTCCTCGCGCGGCTCGGCCTCGCGGGCGTCGATGTAGCGGATGATGTAGTTCTGCAGCTCGCACATCACCCGGGCGTTCTCGAGCATGTCCTCGCGCGTCTGCATGCGCCCGATCTGGTCGAGCACCGCCTTGGTCCACACCGCGACCTTCTCGGTGCCGACTTCGCTCCAGTCGAAGCCGAGCTGCTCGCAGATGATCCGCGCGGTCAGCGGCCCGCCGATGTCGGCGATGCCGTCGCCGTAGCCGCGCTCGGCCATGCGCTCGACCAGCTCGACGACGATCTGGCGGATGCGCGGCTCGAGGTCCTTGACGCGGTGCGCGGTGAAGGCCTTCTCGGTCAGCCGCCGCAGCCGGGTGTGCGCCGGCGGGTCGATCGCCAGGTCGCGGATGAAGCCGCCGCCGTCGCGCTCCATGATCGCGGCGAACTCGTCGATGAAGCCGTTGCCGTAGCGGTCCTGGTAGCCGTGCTCGAGCGAGAAGGTCGCATCGTCGTGCAGCACGGTGATCGCGTCCTGGTAGCGGGTGACGAGGTAGAGATCGAGGCCGGGGTCGTAATAGACCGGGTCCTGCCGGCGCAGCGCGCGGTAGAACGGGAAGGGATCGTTGCGGATCATGGGGTCGAGGCGGGTCTCCCCGCCCTTGAGCTCGAGAACCGGTTGGTCAGCCAGTGTAGCCATGTCTATCCCTCCGCGGCGTAAGGCCGGATCTTCCATTGCGACCTATCGAAATCGCCGATGCCGACGGTCGCCGCGCCGGCCTCGTCCATCACTTCCGCCCAGCGCCGGGCGACCGCTTCCACCGTGATCGCGCGGTCGGCAAATCCCCGGGTTCGGGCGATATAGGTCCGCTGCACCTCGCCGCCTACCGAATCGATGCATTCGCCGGTCACCGGACAGCTTTCGTGGCACAGGTAGGCCACCGCGGGCGACGACAGCTTCGGCCGAGGCCGGCCCGGATAGTTGCGCATCTCGGGATCGCTGCCGATGTCGTTGACGACGACGCTCGCCCCCCGCGCCGCGAGCAGCAGCGCATGGGCCCGGCCCAGGCTGGGATTGCCGCCGGCGCCGGTGACCACCGCGGTGCGGCCGTCGAAGCGCAGCTCGCCGGTCACGGCCTGTACAGCCGCATGGCGTGCCCGCCGAGGAACCGGCGCGCTTCCACAGTCAAGGTCGCCTCGACGAAGCCGCCGCACCCGCCCGAGGCCGGGACTTCGCCGATGGGGACAATCACCGGCAGGCCGGCAGCGACCGGGCTGGCGAATGTGGCGGACGTTTCGAGCATGGCTTTCCCTGGCCGGGGCGATCAGCGGCTGGTCAGGGCGCCGTCGACGGCGATCGCCTGGCCGTGGACGAAGGTGGCATCGTCGCCGCAGAGCCAGAGCACGGCGGCACCGATCTCCTCCGGCTCGCCGAGGCGGCCGATCGGCGTGGTCACCACCATGTCGTCGATGACCGCCTTCATCGGCCCGGCCTGCGTCATCGGCGTGCGGATCATGCCGGGGCAGACGGCGTTGATGCGCACCCCTTGCGCCGCATATTCGAGCCCGGCCGCCTTGGTCAGTCCGACGACGCCGTGCTTCGCCGCCGAATAGACGCCGCAGTAGGCGGCGCCGCGCAGGCCGGCGGTCGACGCGCAGTTGACGATGGCACCGCCGCCCTGCTTGAGCATCTGCGGGATCTGGTGGCGCATGCAGTACCAGACGCCGGTGAGGTCGACGGCGATCACCCGGTTCCAGTTCTCGAGCGTGCAGTCGGCGGTCAGCCGGCCGGCATCGCCGTCGATCCCGGCGGCGTTGAAAGCAGCGTCGATGCGGCCGTAGGTGGCGACGGCCTGCTCGACCGAGTTCTGCACCGAAGCGTCGTCGGCGACGTTGCACGATACGAATGTCGCCTCGCCCCCGGCGGCGCGGATCGCCGCCTCGGTCTCGCGGCCGCCGGTCTCGTTGAGGTCGGCCAGCATCGTGGCATAGCCGCGCGCGGCGAACAGCCCGGCCGTTGCCCGGCCGATTCCCGAACCGGCTCCGGTGACGAAGGCAACCTTGCGTTCGCTCATGTCCTGCATTCCTCTCCCCTGTTGTCGGGAGTGGTCTGGCACGAAAGCCGGGGCGCTTCCAGAGCTTCCGCTTGCCTGCGCGGGAGCAGGAAACGCAGGAGGCACCTAACCGCGGAACACCACCGTCTTTGCGCCGTTGAGCAGCACCCGGTCCTCGAGATGCAGCCGCACCGCTTCGGCCAGCACGCGGCGCTCGATGTCGCGGCCCTTGCGGACGAGGTCGTCGGGCCGGTCGGCGTGGCTGATCGCCTCGACGTCCTGGTGGATGATCGGGCCCTCGTCGAGGTCGGCCGTCACGTAGTGCGCCGTCGCGCCGATCATCTTCACGCCGCGGGCATGCGCCTGGTGATAGGGCTTGGCGCCCTTGAAGCCGGGCAGGAAGGAATGGTGGATGTTGATGCAGCGCCCGGAAAGGAAGGCGGCAAGGTCGTCCGAGAGGATCTGCATGTAGCGGGCCAGCACGATCAGTTCGGCCCCGGTCTCCTCGACCAGGCGCTTGAGCGCGGCTTCCTGCTGCGGCTTGGTGTCGCGGGTGATCGGCAGGTGGTGGAACGGGATGTCGCGGATGTTGGTATGGACCAGAACTTCGGCCGGGTGGTTGCAGACGATGCCGACGACGTCCATCGGCAGCTCGCCGATGCGCAGGCGATAGAGCAGGTCGGCCAGGCAGTGGTCGAACTTGCTGACCAGCAGCAGAGTCTTGCGGCGCGCCGCCTTCGACCGCAGCGTCCAGTGCATGCCGTATTCCTCGGCAAGCGGGGCGAAGCCCCGGCCGATGCGCGCGACGTCGCCCTCGCCCGGATCGAATTCCACCCGCATGAAGAACGAGCCTTCGTCCTGGTCGTTGAACTGCTGCGCTTCCAGGACATTGCTGCCGTGCTCGAACAGATAGCCGGTCACCCTGGCGGTGATGCCGGGCCGGTCGCGGCACGACAGGGTGAGAATCTGGACTTCGGCCATCGGCGCTGCTCCTTTGGCGCGCCTGGCTTGCGCGCGCCCTCCTGTGCGGCGGCGCTCATCGACCAGTCGCGGCGGCCGGTCAACCTTGCGATGATGTCTAGGGCTCGCCGAGGACCAGCCGGTCCTGCGCATCGAAGCGCACGGCGATGCCGTGGGCGCGCAGCATGTTGAAGGTGACGTATTCGTCGGCGCCGGGCGAAGGACTGAGCGCGGCAAAGGTCGCCTCGTCCATCGCCGGCTGGATCGCCGCGAGCAGGTCGCCGAGCCGCACCGAGATGTTCTCGCCGTCGGCGATCAGCAGCGGGACTTTCCCCGCCGGGCTGCCGTTGACCTGCGCGGCGACGTCGAACTCGATGCCGCGCTCGCTCCGGCTGTAGCGGCTGTAGGGATCGGGGGCTGCCTGCGGCGCGGCGACGGCAAGGACATGCTCGACGGAAGGGGTGCCGCTGCGGCTGGCGACTTCGGCAATCATCATCGCCTTCAGCTCGGCCGCGGGCATCATGCGCTGGGGCGCCGCTGCGACGGCAGGCGGGGCAGCCTCGGCTTCGGGCGGGGTCGTGGCCGGCCTGGTGTAGGCAGCGAGGTCCCAGTCCTCGACTCTCTCCGCCGGCGCAGCGGAGGCGGCGGCGGGTGGCTCCGCACTTGCCGGCGGCGTCTTGGCCGCAACGATCAGCGGCGCCTCGAGCGGGCTCGCCGCGGCAGTCGCCACCAGCGGCGCGCCGGCGCTTTCCGCCGGTTCAGCCATGACCGGCAGCGGGCGGGAGTCGGACAGGCGCGCCCGGTCGTAGCCGCGCGCCAGTTCTGCGGCGGCGCGGCCGGCAGCCTTGCTCTCGACCCGCTGCCCGGCCTGGGGCCGCGGCGCGGCGATCGCCGGCGCGACCGCTTGCGGCAGGACCGGCAGCGGCGGGGTCAGAGTCACGGCCGGGCTGACGCGGAATTCGGCGACGATCGGCGGGCCCGGGGCAGTCTGCTGCTTCGGCGCGTGACCCGGCATACCCCCTCCCGGCTGGGCCAGCGCAGCGACGCCGGCGCCGGTCGCCAGCAGGGCGACCAGCATCGCATTCGCGGAAGGCTCCCGCGGGTCGGCGATATCGCAGGTTTTCGACAGCTGCACGACTCGTATCCCGCCAGTGCTCGTTCATCCGTTTACCTAAGCTGGCCGGGAAAATCAAAATCGCCGAGCACCTTGCAGCGACCGGTTCAGCGCAATTCGGCACTTCGCGCGGAATCGGCCAAGCGGCGGGAACTGCCGGACCTCGGCCCCATTGTGATGGGACCAAGCCAGTCGAGGAATGCCCGCAGTGCCATCGAAACTCGTCTTCGTCGACGACCGCCAGCCGGGCCTGACCCGCCGCGCTCTCCGCCACGGCTGGGCCTATTACGACAGCGCGGGCAACCGCATCACCGACCGCGACGAGATCGACCGCCTGAACGCGATCGCCCTGCCCCCGGCCTATCGCAACGCCTGGTTCTGCCCCCATCCCCACGGCCACCTGCTGGCAACGGGCATCGATGCGCGGGGTCGCAAGCAGTACCGCTACCACCCGGAATTCCGCACCAGCCGCGAATGCGTCAAGTACGATTCGCTGATCCGCTTCGGCCAGGCGCTGCCCGCGATCCGCAAGCAGGTTGCCGGCCACCTCGCCGGCCGCAGGCTCAGCCGCGAGCGGGCGATCGCCTCGGTGGTCCGCCTGCTCGACACCGGCGCCATCCGCATCGGCAACGAGGCCTATGCCCGCGAGAACAAGAGCTTCGGCGCCACGACCCTGCGCAAGCGCCATGCCAGGCTCTCGACGAAGGTCCTCCGGCTGCGCTTCCGCGCCAAGTCGGGGAAGCTGCGCGAGCTCGACGTCGACGACCGCGATCTCATCCGCTTCGTCAAGGCGATCCAGGACCTGCCCGGCCAGCACCTGTTCCAGTTCATCGACGACCACGGCGAGGCCTGCCCGATCGGCTCGGGCGAAGTGAACGAATACCTGCGCGAGACGACCGGCGAGGAGTTCACTGCCAAGCACTTCCGCACCTGGCGCGCATCGGCCATCGCGCTCGGCGCGCTGCTGCTCGACAGCGAACCGCCGGGCATCAAGGCGCTTGGCCTGCTGGTGGCCGAGCAGCTCGGCAACACGCCGGCGATCGCGCGCAAGTCGTACATCCATCCCGCGGTGCTGACCCTGGCCCGGGATCGCGACGCCCTGCGCCGCCTGCAGGCGCTGCGCCTGCCGCGCGCGACCAAGTGGCTGTCGCGCGAGGAACGGGCACTGCTCGCCCTGCTGGAGACCTCGCCGGAGAGCGCCAAGCTGCTGGCGGCCTGAGGTCCGGCCCGGAGGCCAGCGGTCCCGGCTTTCGCCCGGACGACGTGTGGCCGCTTCGTCGTCCCGGGCTTGACCCGGGACCGCTGGCCTCGCCGACGGAACGTTCGACCAGGACGAGAGCGGTCCCGGCGTTCGCCGGGACGACGTGCCGCCCGGAACAAACCCCCGCCCCTCGCGATTATCGAATCCGCAAGGAGGCAGCATGGCAGCGCGTGCATATTGGCAGGGCCAAATCCGGCTCGCTCTCGTATCGATCCCGGTCGAGATCTATTCGGCGACCCGGTCGGGCGCATCGATCAGCTTTCATCAGATCCACGAGCCCACCGGCAAGCGCATCAAGTACGAGAAAGTCGCACCCGGCGTCGGCCCGGTGGACCCGGACGAGATCGTCAAGGGCTACGAGATCTCGAAAGGCAACTACGTCCTGCTCGACGACGAGGAGGTCGAGGCGGCCAAGGTCGAGAGCAAGCGGACGCTCGAGCTGGTGCAGTTCGTCGATGCGAGCGACGTCGACGTGCTCTACTACGACAAGCCCTATTTCGTCATTCCGGCCGACGACCTTGCCGAGGAAGCCTACGTCGTCATGCGCGATGCGCTGAAGCAGACCCGGAAAGTCGGCATCGGCCAGCTGTCGATGCGCGGGCGCGAGCAGCTGGTCTCGCTCAAGCCCTGCGGGCGCGGCATGGTGCTGGAGACCCTGCGCTATGCCGACGAGGTGCAGAAGGCGCAGGGCTATTTCCGCGACATCGGCGATACCGATCCCGACCCCGAGCTGCTCGACCTCGCGACCACGCTGATCGAGAAGAAGACCGCGCGCTTCGACCCGGCGAAGTTCCACGACCGCTATGTCGACGCGCTCCACCGCCTGATCGAGAAAAAGAGCAAGGCCAAGGGCAAGCAGATCCTGGAAGACGTGTCCGAACCTGCTTCGGCGCGCGGTTCCAACGTCATCGACCTGATGGCGGCGCTCAAGAAATCACTCGGCGACGACGACGCGCCGCCGGCCGCTAAGAAGCCGGCGAAGAAGGCCGCCGCCAAGAAAGCGCCTGCGGGCGGAGCGCGGAAGCCGGCGGCTTCGCGCCCGGCGGCCCGCAAGCGAGCCTGAGCGGGGGTCCGGCCATGAGCCGCCGCCAGGACTCGCTCGCCGAACACAACGCCCGCCGGGACTTCGCCCGGACCGCCGAGCCAGCGGGCGAGCGCCGGTCGAGCGAGGGCGGCAACCTGTTCATCGTCCAGAAGCACGAGGCCACGCGGCTGCACTGGGACTTCCGCCTGGAAGTCGATGGCGTGCTCAAGAGCTGGGCCGTCACCAAGGGGCCGAGCCTCGATCCCGACGATCGCCGGCTGGCGGTGCACACCGAGGACCACCCGCTGTCCTATGCCGAGTTCGAAGGCGTCATCCCCAAGGGCGAGTACGGCGGCGGCACGGTGATGCTGTGGGACAAGGGCACCTGGGAACCGATCCCCGGCAAGAGCGCCAGCGATCTCGAGGACGGCCACCTGCACTTCGTCCTTCACGGCGAACGCATGAAAGGCGAATGGCTGCTGGTACGGATGAAGCCGCGGCCCGGCGAAAAGCGCGAGAACTGGCTGCTGCGCAAGATCGACGACCGCTATGCCGGCAGCTCGGGCACGCTGGTCGAGCAGGCGCTGACCAGCGTGCTCACCGGCCGCAGCATGGCCGAGATCGCCGCCGACCGGAAAGCCAGCCATTCGCTGAAGGGCAAGAAGGGCGAAGACTTCGCCGCCGAGATGGCCAAGGCTGCACGGCACAACCGCAAGGCGGCGAAGCCCGGGGTCGCGAAAGCCAAGCAGGCAGGCAAGCTGCCCGGCTTCAACGCCCCCCAGCTCGCCACGCTGGTCGATGCCGTACCCGCGGGCAACGGCTGGCTGCACGAGATCAAGTTCGACGGCTACCGCGCGCTGGTCGCCGCCTGCGGGACCAAGGTCCGCGTCTTCACGCGCAACGGGCTGGACTGGACCGACAAGTTCGTGCCGCTGGCGCAGGCGATCGCGGCGCTGGACCTGCCGTCCTCGCTGATCGACGGCGAGATCACCGCCCCGGACGCGCGGGGCAATCCCAGCTTCTCCGCCCTGCAGGCCGAGCTGAAGCGCGGCCACGGCGAACAGGGCGCGTCGTTCCGGCTGGATTTCCATGCCTTCGACCTGCTGCAGCTCGACAGGGCGGACCTGACACCGCTGCCCCAGGTCGAGCGCAAGGAGCGGCTCGAAGCTCTGCTCGCCGCGGCCAAGCCGCCGATCCATGTCGCCGACCATGTCATCGGTGCCGGCGAGCGGCTGTTCGCATCGATGTGCGAGACCGGGCTGGAAGGCATCATCTCGAAGCGCATCGAAGCCCCCTATCGCGGGGCGCGGACCAGGAACTGGGTGAAAGTGAAGTGCACACGGCGCCAGGAATTCGTCATCGTCGGCTGGACCCGTTCCTCGGCCCGGGGACGCCCTTTCGCCTCGCTGCTGCTGGCCCAGCAGGACGGCGGCAAGCTGGTCTACAAGGGCAAGATCGGCACCGGCTTCGACGGCGACACGCTGGCCGACCTCGCCGCCCGCATGGCAAGACTGGCGCGCGACAAGCCTGCCGTCGAGGTCCCCCGCGCCGAGGCCCGCGGCGCCAGCTGGATCGCGCCGAGGCTGGTCGCGGAAGTGGCCTTTGCCGAAATGACTGCCGACGGGCGCGTCCGCCATGGTAGCTTCCTCGGCCTCAGGAGCGACAAGAAGGCGAGCGAGGTGAAACCGGAAAAGCCCGAAGCCGTCCCCGCCGATACGGCCGGCGTCGCGATCAGCAACCGCGACCGGGTGATCTTCCCCGAAAGCGGCCGGACCAAGGGCGAGCTGGCCGATTACTACGCGACGGTCGCCCCGCTGATGCTGCCGTTCATCGCCGACCGGCCGATCAGCCTCGTCCGCTGCCCGCAGGGGCGCGCGAAGAAGTGCTTCTTCCAGAAGCACGACAGCGGCGGCATGGGCGACCATGTCCGCCATGTGCCCATCCGCGAGAAGGACGGCGGCCACGAGGACTACCTCTACGTCGACGACGCCGGAGGCATCCTGCAATGCGTGCAGATGGGCACGATCGAGTTCCACGGCTGGGGCTCGCGTGCCAGCGCGGTGGAAAGCCCCGACCGGATGATCTTCGACCTCGACCCCGACGAAGGGTTGGACTTCGCCGAAGTCAAGCGCGCGGCGCAGGACCTGCGCAAGCGGCTGGCGGACATCGGGCTGGTCAGCTTCGCCTTGCTGTCGGGCGGCAAGGGGGTCCATGTCGTCGTGCCGCTCGAGCCTGGGCACGACTGGGACAGCCACAAGGACTTCTCGCGCCGCTTCGCCGAAGCGCTGAGCATGGCCGAGCCCGACCGCTTCGTCGCGACGATGAGCAAGGCCAAGCGCAAGGGGCGAATCTTCATCGACTGGCTGCGCAACCAGCGCGGCGCGACTGCGGTCCTGCCCTATTCGGCCCGGGCGCGGGAAAACGCACCGGTGGCCGTGCCGATCGCCTGGAGCGAGCTCGACGGCTTTGCCGATGCCCACGCCTTCACCATCGCCGACAGCGAGCAGCTGCTGAAGCGCGCCGCGTCCAAGGCCTTGCGCGGCTGGGGCTTCGCGGCGCAGCGGCTGCCCGAGGTCTGACGGCGGCCGCCGGATCATCGCGCCGAACAGCCTCCACGGCGAGGCGAAATGCCAAATCGCCCAGAGCCTTGCCGCATCCGGGGAGGAACTATGCGCCTGCGCAATCGTTGAAGAGGCAACCGCTCCATTCATAATTTCCGGAATTCCCGCGCCATGCCGCCTCACGACGCCGATACGCTTGATTCAAATACGACCACCCCTTCCGCACAGATCTTTCCCCTCTTCGCCAGCCCGGCGCCGTCCCGCGAGAGCGAGCTGCGCGTCGCGATTGTCGGCACCTACGCGCCGCGACGGTGCGGGATCGCCACTTTCTCCGCCGATATCGTCGCCCAGCTGGCGCGCTATCATCCGGAAATCCGGCCTGAAATCTATACGATCGACGATTCGGACCTGGGCCTCGTCTACGACGAATCGTGCCGGCTGATCGCCGCCGGGGACTGCGAAAGCTATGCCCGGGCCGCGCGCAAGATCAATGAATCCGGCGTCGACGCCGTTTGGCTCCAGCACGAGTTCGGCATCTTCGGAGGCCCTGACGGCGAGCTGGTCTGCGATTTCGTCGATCGCATCGCCGCCCCGCTGGTCGTGACGTTCCACACTGTCCTCACCGCTCCGACCGACCGTCAGCGCGCGATCATCGACCACCTCGTCATCCGCGCCTCGCGGATCATGGTCATGTCGCAGCAAGGCCGCGACCTGCTGGCGAGCGAGTACGACGCTTCGCCGGACCGCATCCAGGTCATCCCCCACGGCGCGCCCGACCGCCCCTTCGGCCGCGAGGACGAGCTGAAGGCCAGGCTCAACCTGCCCGGCCGCAACGTCCTGATGACTTTCGGCCTGCTCGGACCCGGCAAGGGCCTGGAACGCGTCATCGAAGCGCTGCCCGAGATCATCGCGCGCCATCCCGACACCGTCTACCGCATCGTCGGCGCGACCCATCCCAACCTGATCGCGCGCGAGGGCGAGGCCTATCGCGAGAAGCTGCAGGCCCTTGCCCGCGACCTGGGTGTCGAGAACCACATCGTCTGGGACAACCGCTTCCTCGAGACCGACGAACTGCTCGACCAGCTCGAGGCCTGCGACATCTACGTGACGCCCTATGCCAATCTCCAGCAATCGACGTCGGGCACGCTGAGCTACGCCGTCGCGCTGGGCAAGGCGGTGGTCTCGACGCCCTACGTCCATGCCCGCGAGCTGCTCGCCGACGGCGTCGGCCTGCTGATCGAGCCGCTTTCGCACGAGGCGCTGGCCAGGGCGATCGTCGGCTTGCTCGACGACCCGGAAGCCCTGGCGGCGATGAAGCGCCGGGCCTACGACAAGGGCCGCTCGACGATCTGGCCCGAATTCGCCGCCGCCAGCGCCAGGCTGCTGCGCAGCGCCATCGGCCCGCGCCATCGCGACGTGCCGATCACCGCCATGCCCGGCCTGTCGGGCGTGCTGGCGATGAGCGACGGCACCGGCATGCTGCAGCACTCGATCGGCATCATCCCCGATCGCAACCACGGCTATTGCCTGGACGACAACGCCCGCGCGCTGATGCTGATGAACGTCGCCGAAGGGCTCAGCGTCGAGACCCGGCTGACTCGCAGCGCCACTTATGCCAGCTTCCTCCAGCACGCCTGGAACCCGGCGCGGGGCCGCTTCCGCAACTTCATGCATTTCGACCGCAGCTGGGCGGAGGACGTCGGCTCCGAAGACGCCAGCGGGCGAGCGCTGTGGGCCCTGGGCCATACCGCCGAGCAGGCGCCCGAGCCCAGCCTGCGCGGCTGGGCGCTGGGCTGGTTCGACACGGTGGCGGCCTCGCTCGGCGACATGACGGCGGCGCGCGGGCTTGCCTTCTGCATGCTCGGTGCAGCGGCGGTCGTGCGCAGCTGCGGGACTCACGCCAGGGCCGAAGCCATCCTCGACCGCGGCGGCAAGCTGCTGCACCGGCTGGTGGAAAGCTGCCGCCGGCCGGACTGGGCCTGGTTCGAGGCAGTGCTCGGCTACGACAATCCCCGCCTGTCGCAAGCGCTGATCGAGGCCGGCCAGCTTCGCCGGCGCAGCGACTGGACGGCGGCCGGGATCGAGACTCTCGCGTGGATCGCCGACCGGCAGGTCGCCGCCGGCGGGCATTTCCGCCCGATCGGTTCGGAAACCTTCGGCCGCGCCTATACCCAGCTGCCGTTCGACCAGCAGCCGCTCGAATCGCAGGCGGCGGTGGAAGCGGCCGAAGCGGCCTGGCGGGCCACCGGCGAGGAGCGCTGGGTCGAGCATGCCGTTGCCGCCTACCGCTGGTATTTCGGAGCCAACGATCGCGGCGTGGTGCTGGCCGACCTGGTCGACGGGCGATGCCGCGACGGCGTAACACCAAGGGGACGCAATGAAAACTGCGGAGCAGAATCGACTTTGGCGTTCCAGTTGGCCTATTACGCGCTCAGAAGACTCTGCAGGGCAGCCTCGCCCGGCACCTCCAGCGGAGAACCAGTTGAACGGCGCAGTCGGGAATTCGGCCAGTCCGCTTCGCATCTTTGATACGCGACTCCACGCGGACCCGTCCCGCGTCGTCCTGCGGCCCTTCCACCTCGGATGGCAGTCGCCGAACGCCGCGCCGCACCGGGCCGCGCGTCTGGTCAGCGATATCGCCGCCTTGTCGGAAGATCAGGTCGATGGGGAATATGCGCGCGTGCTGCACGACTTCGGCGAGCGGCACTGGCAGACCGCGAACATGTTCGAGGAGCGCTACCAGGAAGTCGAGGGCGCGCTGGGCCTCTACAACGAGAGCTTCTCCGACGCGCGCAAGCGCCTGATCGGCGCCTACTTCTGCCACGAATACACCTATGCCGCCGCGGCGCTGATGAACCCGTCGATCGTGCCGCACCCCGACCAGTCGGGAACCCAGCACGGCTCGTGCCGCTTCGTGATGAGCCTGCGGGCGGTGGGCGAAGGCCACATCAGCTCGATCGCCTTCCGCGAGGGCATCGCCCATGCCGACGGCACGTTCGACCTCTGGCCGCAAAGCGCTTTCGCCACCGCGGTGGAGCTCGACGATTCGTCGATGACCGATGCCGACAGCGCCGTCACCGTCCATCGCCACGGCGAGAGCAACCTGTCGAATACGGTCATCTTCCCGATTACCGAACAGCAGCGCAACGGGCTGGAGGACCTGCGGCTCGTGCGCTTCGCCCATGACGACGGCAGCCTGGAATGGATCGGCACCTACACCGCCTATTCGGGCAGCTCGATCCGCTCGGAGCTGCTGCGCACCCGCGACTTCCGCCAGTTCGTGCTCGAGCCGATCGACGGGGCCGCCGGGCGCAACAAGGGCATGGCGCTGTTCCCGCAGAAGATCGACGGCTGCTACGTGATGATCGGCCGCCAGGACGGCAAGAACCTCTACCTGCTGCGCTCCGACCGGCTCGACCACTGGGAAAGCGACGGCGTGATGTTGATGGAGCCCAAGTACCCCTGGGAATTCATCCAGATCGGCAATTGCGGCAGCCCGATCCTGACCGATGCGGGCTGGCTGCTCATCACCCACGGCGTCGGTGCGATGCGCAAGTATGCCCTGGGCGCGGCCCTGCTCGACCGTGACGATCCCAGCAAGGTCCTTGGCCGCACGCCTCACCCCGTCCTGACTGCCGAGGACGCCGATCGTTCCGGCTACGTCCCGAACGTCGTCTATACCTGCGGGGTGATGAAAGTCGGCGAGCAGCTGCTGATCCCTTACGGGATCTCGGACAGCGCCGTCGGCTTCGCCACGGTATCGATCGCGGACCTGCTGGGCTTGCTGGAGTAGCGCAGCGGACCGTCCGGGCCGTTCTGCCGAAATCGCAGCATCAGCTGGTCAAGCCCGGGTGAACACCCCGCAGGCGATGCGATCGCCGCTGTTGCCCGAGGGATCGCTCTTCTGGTCGTCGGCGTCGAGGTGGACGATCATCGCCGCGCCGTCGGCATCGAGCAATTCGTCGAGCGAGCCACCCTTCAGCTGGTAGCGCAGCATGCCCCGGCCGTCGGCACCCACTTCGAGATTGGGCAGGTCGCCCGCGTGCTGCCCCTTGGGATTGTCCAGCCCGTGCTGCTTCGCACCGGGATTCCAGTGGCCGCCGGCGCTGGCAAAGCCGGCATCGTCGCAGCGGCCGACAGTATGGACGTGGACGCCGTGGCGTCCGGGCACAAGGCCCTCGACGCGGAGCGACAGCATGATGCTGCCGTCCATGCGCATGGCAGTGGCGCTGCCGACCGCCTTGCCCTGCCCGTCCTCGATATTGGCGACCGCTGCCGCACCGGCCGGACCGCTCGCCGCCGTCTTGCTGCTCTCGGCGACATCGGTGGCCGCTCCCGCCGACGACCCGCCCGATCCGCATCCGGAAAGGATAGCGGCACAGCCAAGTGCGGCGGCCAGCGCCACCGGTGGGCTCAATCGCATAGGTCGGCTCCATCTTCTCCGCGAGATCATGACTAACGGCCGGAACCGCCGATTCGTTCCCTCCGCGCGACGATTTGGACGCGGGGAAATATGGTGTAGGAACCGCGCAGCACCATGTCCGAGCCCACTGCCCGCATCGACCGGGATTTCGCCCGCAACATCGATTGGAACCTGCTCAAGATCTTCCTGGAGATCGTCCGCGCGGGAGGCATCGGCGCGGCGGCGCGCAGCCTCAACCGCCAGCAGCCCAGCGTCAGCGCCGCGCTCAAGCGGCTGGAGGACCAGCTCGGTGCGCGGCTGTTCGAACGATCGACCAGCGGCATCCGCATCACCCCGGCCGGCAAGTCGCTGCAGGTCCTGTGCGAGGACATGTTCGAATCGGTGCGGATGGCGCAGCACCAGCTCGCCCAGGCGACCAAGCGCGTTTCCGGCGTGGTCCGGATCCAGCTGATCTCGTCGGTGATCTGCACCGAGCTCGACGAAGCGATCGCCTCGTACCACCGCCGCCATCCCGCCATCGCCATGGAACTGCGGGTGTCGCCGTGGCGGGGCGTGCTCGACGCGCTCGAGCAGGGCGACGTCGAAGTCGGCATCGGCTACGAAGGCCATGTCGGCGTCGACCTGATCTACGAGCCGATGTTCGTGGAAACGCAGCAGCTCTACTGCTCGCGCATGCATCCCTTCTACGGCCGCCGCATCCAGCGCGTGGACAGCCTGCGCCGCCAGGGGTTCGTCCTGACCGGCGCCGACGAGCCCGAGGCGGTGACTCGCCTGCGCAACCGCTACGGCCTGGGAGACGAGCGCGCCGGCCAGGCCGAAGACGTCCACGAGGCGCTGCGCCTGATCACGCTGGACGTCGGCATCGGCTTTCTTCCCGTCGGCGCAGCGGAGTCGGCAGTCGCGGCAGGCCGGCTCTGGCCGCTGCTTCCCGAGACGATGCAGCCGTCCTACGAGATCTTCCTGATCTCGCGCGCCGATCCCTCGCGCGACACGGCGACGCAGCTGTTCCTCGACGAGATCCGGCGACGGCTGCGGGCACGGCATTCGTGATGCGGCGGCAAGCCAATGGTACTCATCGTTACAATCTATGAGCTTCATCGAAATTTAGCATCTAGTCTTATGAGCGCAGTCATCTAGCTCTTGCCGCAATGCAGCATGACGGAGCAGATTGATCGATGGGCGCGCGCGACGAACGGTTCGAAGGCATGTGGCAGCGGCTGCTGCTGGCGAAGCCGGGCGAGCCCGTCGAGACTTTGGTGAGCACCAGCTGGCTGCAGGGCCCCACCATCTTCGTCGATCTCCGCCAGCCCCCCGCAATCGCCGCCGGCATCGAGGCCCGCTGCCTGGCCGAGATCCAGCCGCACGAGGCGCGGATCCTCGCCTGCCAGGAAGGCTTCGCCGGCCGGCTCGTGCTCAGCGGCAACATCGCCGACTGGCGGCGCTCCATCGACTTCCAGCCGCTCGGCCCGCTGGGCGACCGCGGCCGGCTGGTGCGCGAGGGCGACCTGCTGATCGAGCATGGGGTCGAGGCCGACTACATCGAATACTGGCAGCTCGACCGGCAACCGGCCGATGCCGCCTGCGCCGCCGCGCACTTCGTCTCCGAAGCCGATGGCCGCGCGGTCTACCTCGTGCAGTACGGCCGTCACTTCGCCTATGCCCGCGACCGCGGCTTCACCCTGCCGCCGGGCAGCGACCTGTCCGCCCTGCTCTGCGACACCGACGCGGCGCAGGCACAGGCGCTGATCGACTGCGAGATCTCGCTGGGAACGGTGACTCCCGAAGGCTGGCGGATCGAGCGCTCGACCCTGCCTTGGCGCGAGGGGGCCTTGCTGCTCGGGCCCGATGCCGAGCTTGCCGGCGCACGGCTTGACGTTGCCGACGTCGACCGGGACGGCACCCCGTTCCAGCGGCGCCTCAGGCTGCGCGACCTGCACAGCGTGTTCACTTTCGACTTCACGCCGCGGCCGCGCACACCGGCTGCCGCCGACTCGGCGATACCGGTCATCGACATCGCCGCGCTGGGCAGCGGCGATCCGGTCGCGGAAGCGGCAGTGGTCGACCAGCTGCGGGCGGCGGCTGCGAACATCGGCTTTCTCCAGATCACCGGCCACGGCGTCGCGCCTGCGGTGACCGAAAGGCTGCAGGCCGCCGCCAAGCGCTTCTTCGGCCTGCCCGAAAAGCGCAAGATGGCCGCCTATATCGGCGATTCGACCAATCACCGCGGCTACGTCCCCGAAGGCGAGGAAAGCTTCATGCAGGCGACGAAGGACCGCAAGGAAGCCTTCGACCTCGCGCTCGACCTGCCCGCCGACCGGGTCCCCGCCAACCATCCGATGCTCGGCCCCAACCGCTGGCCCGACCTGCCCGGCTTTCGCGAGGACGTGATGGGCTATTACGCCGCCGTGTTCTCCGTCGGGCGCCGCCTGCTGCG
Organism: Pseudomonadota bacterium; assembly: GCA_963205265.1. Taxonomy (GTDB): domain Bacteria; phylum Pseudomonadota; class Alphaproteobacteria; order Sphingomonadales; family Sphingomonadaceae; genus Novosphingobium. Next base: position 11,493 of record CAUJJI010000106.1, on the reverse strand, counting down.
CGGCCTCGCCCTGGCGCTGGGGCAGAAGGGCGACGCCCTCGACCACCTGGTCATAACCCCGCCGAGCCAGCTGCGCCTGATCCACTATCCGCACCAGGCCGGGGTCGAGGACATCGCCGGGATCGGTGCCCATACCGACTATGAATGCTTCACCCTGCTGCTGGTCACTGCGCCCGGCCTGCAGGTGATGGACCAGGCGGGCGAATGGCTGGATGTCGAGCCGATCCCCGGCGCGCTGGTCGTCAACATCGGCGACATGATGGAATTCTGGTCGGGTGGCGCCTTCGTCGCCACTTCGCACCGGGTGCGCAAGGTCGAGCAGGAACGCTATTCGTTTCCGCTGTTCTTCGCGCTCGACTACGAGACGCAGCTATCGCCGCTCGGCAATTCCGAGCAGACTATCAGCACCGGCGAGCATCTTTATGCCCAGACGGTGCAGACATTCCGATATCTCAAGGAGCGCGCCGCCCGCGGCGAGATCGCCTTGCCCGACAATTCCCGGCCGCTTTCCTCGTTCGGACAGGAAGCGCGCCACCGCAACGCAAACCCGGCATGAAGCCGGCCACCGAGGGGGACCCCATGAAGCTTGGAATGAAGAAATTCGTGAATACGCTGGGCCTCGCCAGCCTGCTGCTGGTCGCGGCCTGCAGCGGCGGCAAGGAAGATGCCGGCGCCGGCGCGGCCGCCACCGAGGCGCCCAAGACCGAATTCAACATCGGCTGGTCGATCTATGCCGGCTGGATGCCGTGGCCCTATGCCGAGAAGACCGGCATCCTCAAGAAGTGGGCCGACAAGTACGGCATCAAGATCAACCTCATCCAGGTCAACGACTACGTCGAATCGATCAACCAGTACACCGCGGGCAAGCTCGACGGCGTCGGCTCGACCAACATGGACGCGCTGACCATCCCCGCCGCCGGCGGCAAGGACACCACGGTCCTGATCATCGGCGACTATTCCAACGGCAACGACGGCATCGTCCTCAAGGGCGGCAAGGCCATGGCCGACATCAAGGGCAAGACGGTGAACCTCGTCGAGCTGTCGGTGTCGCACTACCTGCTGGCCCGCGCGCTCGAGATGAACGGGATGAAGCTGGCCGACGTGAAGACGGTCAACACGTCCGACGCCGACATCGTCAGCGCCTTCAGCACGCCCGACGTGGTCGCAGTGGCGGCGTGGAACCCGCAGCTGGCCGAGATCAAGTCCACGGCCGGCGCGGCCGAGGTGTTCAATAGCTCGCAGATCCCGAACGAGATCCTCGACCTGATGACCGTCTCGACCGCGACGCTCAAGGCCAATCCCAACCTCGGCAAGGCGCTGGTCGGCGCCTGGTACGAAGTGCTCGGCATCATGAGCAAGGGCGACGCCCAGGCCAAGGAAGCGATCGCCGAGATGGCCAAGCTTTCCGGCACGACGCCGGACAAGTTCGAGGCCCAGCTCAAGACCACCTTCATGTACTACAAGCCGGCCGACGCCGTGGCCTATGCCACCGGCGCCGAGATCACCAAGAACGAGAACGCAGTGCGCCAGTTCAGCTTCGCCCAGGGCCTGTTCGGCCCCAACGCCAAGTCGGTCGACGCGATCGGCATCGAGTTCACCGGCGGCAAGCTGCTCGGCGACAAGGCGAACGTGAAGCTGCGCTACGATCCCAGCTTCATGCAGATGGCTGCCGACGGGAAGCTGTAAGGACCAGGCTTCACCGAGGGAGGGCTCCGGCTGCGGCCGGGGCCCTTTGCCGTTTCCGGCGGGCGCGCAATCCTCGCGAGGGGTGATCGCTCTCCCCTCTGGCGCCGGCACCCCAGCTTAAACTTGCGACCCCGTCCGTCGTCCCAGCGAAAGCCGGGAGTGCTTTGATCCTGGCCGAACTGTCCATCGACGATGCCGGCGGTCCCGGGTCCAGCCCGGGACGAGGCTTCAGGCGACCTCGTCCTCGCGCGCCGAGACGACCTGCTTGTAAAGCGTCGTGCGCTGGCGCAGCGGGCGGCCGGCGGAAGCGGCAGCCTTGAACAGCTCGTCGATCCCCACCTCCTGGCCGTGCGCCGCGCCGGCCGCGCGGCTGATGCTTTCGTTCATCAGCACCCCGCCAAGATCGTTGCAGCCCGCGCCCAGCGCCGCCGCTGCACCGTCGACGCCGAGCTTGACCCATGAGCACTGGATCGAATCGATCCGGCCGTGGAGGGCGATGCGGGCCACGGCATGCATCATCAGCGCCTCGCGCCAGGTCGGCCCCTTGCGGCTCTGGCCGCGGCGGTAGAACGGCGCTTCCATGTGGACCAGCGGCAGCGGCACGAATTCGGTGAAGCCGCCGGTCTCCGCCTGCAGGTGCCGAAGGGCGAGCAAGTGCGCCGCCCAGTGCTCGGGCCGCTCGAGGTGGCCGTACATGATCGTCGAAGTCGTCGGCAGGCCGATGCGGTGTGCGTCGCGCACCACCCCGAGCCATTCCGCCGTCGTCAGCTTGTCGGGGCAGATCTGCTTGCGGATGTCGTCGTGCAGGATCTCCGCCGCCGTGCCGGGCAGCGAGCCCAGCCCTTCGTCCTGCAGGCGCCGGAGGTAGTCGCTGACCGTCATGCCCAGCGTCTTCGCCCCTTGCGACACCTCCAGCGGCGAGAAGGCGTGGACATGCAGGTCCGGGCAGGCATCCTTCACCGCGCGGACGATCGAGGCATAGGTATCGCCGGTATAGCTCGGGTGGATGCCGCCCTGCAGGCAGACCTCGGTCGCGCCCTTGGCCACCGCCTCACGCGCGCGCTCGGCGATCTCTTCCAGGTCGAGGTTGTAGGGCTTGTCGCGGAAGCCCGCCTTGCTGCTGGTCTTGGAAAAGGCGCAGAACGAGCAGGCAGGGGTGCAGATGTTGGTGTAGTTGATGTTGCGGTTGACCACATAGGTCACGGTCTCGCCCCGCACCTCGCGGCGCAGCGCATCCGCCGCTTCGACGACGGCCTGCGCCTGGGCGCCGCGGGTGGCGAACAGCGCGACGATATCCGCCTCGCTCAGCTCGTTGCCGTTGGCGGCACGGTCGAGGATGCGGTGGAGCGCAGGCGTGGTCGGCCCTTCCTGGCGACGGCCCAGCGGCAGGGCCGGCGTTCCCGGCGCAGGATCGGAAACCCCAGGGCTCCAGCAGCTGTCGCGGGCTAGCCCTTCGGAGTCGGAGAGCTTGAGCACCGCCGGCCGGATCGCCGGGTCGAGCCAGCTGCGGTCGTCGCTCGCCAGGAAGCGGGGATAGATCGTCAGGCGCTCCACCAGCGGCAGTCCGGCCCGGGCGCAGATCGCCTCGAGCCGCTCGATCTCGGGCCAGGGCGCCTCGGGATTGACGTGGTCGAGCGTCACCGGCGAGATCCCGCCCCAGTCGTCGATGCCGGCGTCGATCAGCTCGACCAGCCGCTCGTCGTTGAGATTGGGCGGCGCCTGGACCGAGACCTCGTCGGGCAGGACGATGCGCGCCGCGGCGATGACCCGCAGGAAGTCGGTCTCGCTCGCCTCCGGGGCCTCGGCCATCTTGGTCCCCGGCTTGGGGCAGAAGTTCTGGACGATGACTTCCTGCAGATGGCCATGCGCCAGGTGGATGTCGCGCAGCGCCAGTAGCGCCTCGATGCGCTCTTCGGGCGACTCGCCGATGCCGATGAGGATACCCGAGGTCATCGGGACGCGGGCGCGGCCGGCGGCTTCCAGCGACGCGATGCGGACCGCCGGAACCTTGTCGGGCGAGCCATGGTGCGCCCCGCCCTTTTCCAGCAGCCGCTCCGAGGTGCTTTCCAGCATCAGGCCGGCCGAAGCGGCGACCGGACGCAGCATGCGGTAGTCGTCTTCCCCGAGCACGCCGGCGTTGACGTGCGGCAGCAGGCCGGTCTCTCCCAGCACCAGCTCGGCGCAGTGGCGGACATAGTCGATCGTGCGGGCGAAGCCCCGCTCGTCCAGCCAGTCGCGCGCCGCGGCATAGCGCCGCTCCGGCGCGTCGCCGAGAGTGAACAGCGCTTCCTTGCAGCCGGCCGCCAGCCCGGCGCGGGCGATGTCCAGCACTTCTTCCGGCGTCAGATAGGGCGCCTCGAGCCGCGACGGCGTCGTCGCGAAAGTGCAGTAGTGGCAGACATCGGCGCAGAGGCGAGTCAGCGGGATGAAGACCTTGGGCGAATAGGTCATCCGCGCCGGGCCGCGTGCGTCGCGGCGGGCCCGCGCTTCGGCGAGCAGTTCGTCGAGCGGGGCGCTGAGGAGGCGTGCAGTCAATTCACGGTCAGCAAGTGCCATGGTCATCCAGTTCCATATCGGGCCGCTGACAGTGCTACGCGCGCAAGCCGCTCCCGGTCCTCGGCATCGCACATGACTGTTCCGGTTATGGTGGCGCAAAGTCCCATGGCGCGCAAGCCCTCGGCTTCGGCGCGATCGCTCTCGTCGATGATCAGGTGTTCGACCAGCCCGGCGTAATGCGTGGCGATCGCGCGGTTGTCGCAAGTCCGCCCAAGCTCGCCGAGCAGCTTGGCCAGCGGGCCCTTGATCGCCTTGCCCCCGACCAGCGGCGAGACGGCGACGAAGGGCACGCTCAGCGCCGCCAGCTGCTCGCGCACGCCGTCCACCGCCAGGATCGGATCGACGCTGAGAAAGGGATTGGAGGGGCACAGCACCACTGCCGCGAGGTCCGGCCGGGCCAGCGCCTCGGCCAGACCCGGCGACGGCGCCGCCCCCGGCGTGCCGGCGAAGCGGATCGCCCGGGCCACGGGGCGGCACTGCTCGCGCACGAAATAGTGCTGGAAGTCGAGCCAGCCTTCCGCGGTCTCGACCTGGGTACGCACCGGGGCGTCGCTCATCGGCACGACGCGGTGAGCGATGCCGAGCGCGCCGGTCAGCCGCGCGGTGACGTCCGACAGGCTCTCGCCCGCGCGCAGCCGCCAGCTCCTGGCGACGTGCATGGCGAGGTCGCGGTCGCCGAGGTTGAACCACTGCGCCTCGCCGAGCCGCCCCAGCATCTCCATGGCCCGCCAGGATTCGTCGACGACGCCCCAGCCGCGCACCGTGTCGTTGAGCCCGGCCAGCGCATAGACGACCGAATCGATGTCGGGGCAGACGGTCAGGCCGAGGTGCTCGAAATCATCGCCGGTGTTGACAGCGATAGTCAGCTGCCCGGGAGGCAGCACCGCGGCGAGCCCGGCGGCGAGCTTGGCCCCGCCGACGCCGCCCGACAGCGCGAGGACGTGGCCGCTCATCGGAACATGTCCTCTGCCGCAGGCCGCAGGCCCGATGCCGCGCCGGGACCGTCCGCCTCGGTCACCCAGCGCTCGGCACCGCGGATCAGCGCCGCCGGCGTGCCTTCCGCACCCTCGCCCATGACAATCGTGGCCGCGGCGCAGAGCGAATCGGCGACGGCGATGACCGTCGCCTGCAGCGTGCGTCCGAACAGGTCCTGGGCTCGTCCCCGCCGATCCTCCAGCACGGTCAGGCCGGCACAGCCGATCGCGGTGCCGACAGTGCCGACGCGCCAGGCGCGGCCCATGCTGTCGGCGATGAGCACGGCGGGGCGGACGCCGGCCAGGCGGCCGATCTCGGCGCGGATCGCCCGCGCGCTCGCGTCGGGATCGACGGGCCACAGCAGGACGGTGCCCGAATCGCCGCCTTCCACGTTGGACGCGTCGATCCCCGCGTTGGCGAGGACATGGCCGGTGCGATGCCGGGCGATGATCGCTGCCGGAGTTGCGCGGAGGATCTCGGCGCTTTCGTCGAGGATCGCCTGGACCGCAGGCCCCTCGCGGCCGGTCTGTGCGGCCATCTGCAAGGCTGCTTCGCCCGGCGCGACATCGGCGAGTCGAACGAGCCGTCCTTCCGTCTTCGAGACGATCTTCTGGGCCACGACGACGACGTCGCCGTCGCCCGGCGTATCGCCGGCGCCGGCGATCGCGGCCAGGATTTCCGCCGCGACCGACATGCCCGGCGCGAAAAGCGGCATGCCGCGAAGCGGGGTCACGCTCAAACCCGTCCTGCCCGTCATGCGATCATTCACCCGGAACCAGAGAAATACGATAATTCTGTTGCCTGCGGCCGTGCCGCCGCTATCGGCATGTCCCGAGCTAGGCAATCACAGAATCCGGGAGATCAATCGCAATGGCTTCAATCGCGGTAATCGGCGGCACGGGACACCTCGGCAAGGGCATCGCCCGGCGGCTCGCCAAGGGCGGGCACGACGTGACCATCGGCTCGCGCGCGGCCGACCGGGCGGAAGCCATCGCCGCCGGGATGGGCCTTGGCATCAAGGGCGCGGCCAACGACGACGCGGCCCAGGGCAAGGACGTCGTCATCGTCACCGTGCCCTACGAGAACCAGGAAGCGACGCTGAAGCAGATCCGCGACAAGGTCGGCAGCGCGATCGTCGTCGACACCACCGTGCCGCTGATGCCGCCCAAGGTCATGCGCGTGCAGCTTCCCGCCGCCGGCTGCGCCGCCGCCGAAGCGCGCGAGCATCTGGGGCCCGAGGTGCGGTTCGTCACGGCGTTCCACAATGTCGCGGCGCACATCCTCGACAGCGACGCCAAGGTCGAATGCGACGTGCTGGTGTTCAGCGACGACATCGAGGCGCGCAAGACCGTGGTTTCGCTGATCGGCGACATGGGGCTGCGCGGCCTTGCCGGCGGCGCGCTGGTCAATTCGGCGGCCGCCGAGGCGCTGACCTCGATCCTGATCTACATGAACAAGACCTATTCGGCGGACGGCGCGGGCATCCGCTTCACCGGACTCACCACCGCGCCGCCGATTCCGTGAGCGGATCGTGAGCTGCTGGGCAGTCATTCCGGTCAAGTCCTCGGCCGACAGCAAGAGCCGGCTGGCGACCGCACTGGACCCGACGCAGCGCGAAAGGCTGGCGCGGGCCATGCTGGACCGCGTCGTCGCTGCCGCCAGCGGGGCTCCGAACGTCCAGCGCGTCTGCCTGATCGGCCATTCGCGCGAGGGACAGGCCGAGGATCTGCCGCTGCTTGCCGATCCCGGCGGCGGGCTCAATGCCGCGGCCACGGCAGCGCTGGCGGAAGCCGACCGGCAGGGCGTCGCCAGGCTGGTGATCATCCATGCCGACTTGCCGCAGGTGACCGCTCGCGACGTCGCGCTGCTGGCCGCGGCGCCGGCCGGGGAGATCGCAATTGCCCCTGACCGCCACGGCACCGGCACCAATGCGATTTCTTTGCCCTTGCCCCAAGCAAGGGGCTTTTCATTCGCCTTCGGGCCTGACAGCTTCGCAAGGCACAATGCCGAAGCCGATCGGCTGGGCTTGAGAGTGGAAGAGATTCACAGCCAGGGACTGGCGCGCGACGTCGACGAGCCGGACGATCTGCCGGATGCTGCCGGCCTGCCCGGCTAGCCCGGGCAAGAGAGAACGAGGGAGGGGAACATGGATGCCAGCGATATCGACCTGACCGGTCAGGTGGCTTTCGTCACCGGCGGCGGCGGCGGCATCGGCCGTGCCATCGCCCTGTGCATGGCCGACATGGGCGCCGACGTCGCCATCGCCGAAGTCGTTCCCGAACGCTGCGAGGAAGTCGCCCAGCGCGTCGCCGAGCGCGGCCGCAAGTGCCTGACCTTCCCGGTCAACGTCATGGACGCCGATGCGCTCGCCGCTGCAGTCGAGGAAACCGGCAAGGCGTTCGGGCGGCTCGATATCCTGGTGAACAATGCCGGCGGCGTCTCGCGCCGCGGATTCCTCGACCTGCAGCCGAAGAACTGGCGGCGGCACATCGATCTCAACCTCGTCAGCGTGCTGGCGGCGACTTCGGCCGGCGTGCCGATCATGATCGCCGGCGGCCGGGGCGGGTCGATCATCAACGTCACCAGCATCGAAGGCTCGCGCGCAGCCCCCGGCTATGCGGTCTATGCGGCCTGCAAGGCCGGGATCAACAACCTGACCCGCACGCTGTCGCTGGAATTTGCCGAGCACGGCATCCGCGTGAACGCGATCGCGCCAGACATCACCATCACGCCCGGCATCCGCGGCAACGTCACCGGCCCGGTCGACGAAAGCAAATGGTACAAACCCAGCGCCAGCGCCGAAGCCTCGGTCGCCGCTCGCGTGCCGCTCGGCCGCGCCGGCATCGACGCGGAATGCGGCCGGGCCGCAGTATTCCTTGCGTCGCGCATGGCCAGCTACGTGACCGGCGTGATTCTCCCCGTCGACGGCGGCAGCTGGGCGTCGAGCGGCTGGGTGCGCGACAGCAGGAACGACTGGGTGCTTCCGCCCGAAGTCATCGATTGAAAACGAACGAACGCCAGGAACGAAAAATGACATTCACACTCAGCGTCACCTTCCCCTTCGACCACATCCAGTTCGGCGACGAATTCGTCTCGATGGCCGCGGTCCACGAGATTTCCCGCGCGGCGGAGGACGCCGGCTTCTGGTCGGGCACGGTCACCGATCACCCGGTCCCTTCCTACCGCTGGCTCGACAACGGCGGCCACTATGCGCAGGACCCCTTCGTCATGCTCTCGATGGTGGCGGCCGTGACCACCAGGCTGATGGTCCAGAGCAACATCATCGTCCTTCCCTATCGCAATCCCTTCATCACCGCGCGCTCGGTCTCTTCGCTGGATGCGTTCTCGAACGGGCGCTTCGTCTTCGGCATGGGTGCCGGCTACCTGAAGCCCGAATACAAGGCGCTGGGCGTCGATTTCGATTCGCGCAACGACCTGATGGACGAATACATCCGCGCCATGAAGCTGGCCTGGACCGGCGAGGACTTCAGCTTCGAAGGCACCGGCTACACCGCCGTCGGCAACCGCGTCCTGCCCACCCCAGTGCAGAAGCCCCATCCGCCGCTGCTGATCGGCGGCAACAGCAAGCGCGCCCTGCGCCGCACCGTCGAGCTCGGCGATGCCTGGCATCCCTTCATCGTCCCCAAGATGGTGACCGACACTGCCCGGACCGCCAATATCTCGAGCACGGAGGATATCTCGGAAGCGATCCGCTACATGGCCGAACACTGCGAGAAAGTCGGCCGCAAGGAGCCGCCGCAGGTGATCTGCTCGGGCACCTTCACCATCAAGCCCGGCTTCAGCGCCCAGGAGGCGATCGACAACTACAGCGAGCTCAAGGAAATCGGCGTGCACGGCTCGGGTGCGAGCGTGGCCGCCGAAACCCGCGGCGAATGGTGCGACCTCGCCCGTCAGTTCGGTGAAGAAGTCATCGCGAAACTGGACCTCTAGGCGGCCACGAGGCGCGAGGGGGAAGCAAGGCATGGCCGCGACCAAGAGGACGGCGCTGGAGGAGTGGAAAGCCCACTGGCCGCTTGTCGTTTCGGGGATGATCGGCTTTTCCTTCTTCACCGTCGTCACCTATGCGCTCGGCACCTTCACCGAACCGATGGAGAAGGAGTTCGGCTGGTCGCGCGCCCAGATCTACCTTGGCCTGACCATCTTCGGCTTCGTGCAGATGGCGGGCGGCCCGCCCATGGGGGCGCTGCTCGACAGGATCGGCACGCGGCGCATGGCGATCACGGGGTTGATCACTTCGGGCATCACTTTCGCCGGGTTCAGCCTTGCCGACGGCACGACGGCGCAGTGGATCGGACTGTGGCTGGCCTTCGCGCTCTGCGCACTGATGATCAAGTCGACGGTGTGGAGCGCCGGCACGTCCAGCGTCTTTTCCACCAGCCGCGGCCTCGCTCTGGCTGCCGTGCTCACCGGATCGGCGATCGGCCAGGCGCTGTCGCCGATCATCGCCAACTGGCTGATCGAAAGCTACGGCTGGCGCGGCGCTTTCCGCTGGCTCGGCTTCGGCTGGGCCGGCATCGGCGCGGTGCTGGTGTCGTTGATGTTCTACGACGCCAAGGCCCTGGCCAGGCGCGGCCGCAATCTTGCCGCCGCAGCCCTGTCGGGCGGAGCGACGGCCGCTGCGGCGGTAGTGCTGCCGGGCCTGACGGCGCGCGAGGCGCTGCGGGATTCGCGGATGATCCGCATCGCCATCGCCAACCTGCTGATGGCCTCGATCAGCGGCGGGGTCAGCGCCCATCTCGTGCCTTTGATCGCCGAGACGGGCATCAGCAAGACGACCGCCGTGCAGATGGCGGCGACCGCCGGCATTGCGGGGATGGTCGGCAAGTTCCTCACCGGCTGGCTGCTCGATCGCTACCAGGGGTCCTTCGTGCCCTTCTTCAGCTTCGCCGTCGCATCGCTCGGGCACTTCCTGCTGCTCAATACCCTCGGCACGCCCAGCGCGCTGACCGCCGGGGCGATGATCCTCGGCTACTCGTCGGGCGCGGGCCTGCAGGCGACGACCTACCTGGTCTCCCGCTATGCCGGCCTGCGCAAGTTCGGCACGATCTTCGGCACGATCGCCAGCATGATGCTGGCCGGCACCGCGATCGGGCCGCTGGTGGCGGGGCGCGTGCACGATGTGACCGGCGCCTATACCGCCCTGCTCATGCTGGCCTCGCCGACGATGCTGGTCTGCGCGCTGCTGTTCGTGGGCCTGGGCCCCTACCCCGACTTCGCAGCCCGCGACGATCAGTCGAAAGCTCCCGAGCCCGCGTGACCGGACCGCCGCGGAGCGGGTGGCGGGGGCAGGAAAGCAATCACGAAGGGACATCGGATGGACAGGCTCGGAATCGAATTCATCTGCGCGCTCGGCATGCCGCCGGTCGAATTCGTCGCGCTCGCGGCGGAGCTGGGCGTGGGCAGCATCGGCCTGGCCCCTTCACCCATAACCGCCAACCCCTATGGCTTTCCGACCTGGGACCTGCGGAGCGACCCCGGGTTGAAGGACCGGACCCGCGCCGCGCTGGCCGAGCATGGCGTGACGATCAGCGTGGGCGAAGGCTTCCTGATCATGCCGGGCCTCGAGATCGCCGAAGCCGAGGCGACGCTCGACCTGATGGCCGAGCTCGGCGCTCCGCGAGTCAACTGCGTCGCCGTCGACCCCGAGCGGTCGCGCGGGCTCGAGCAGTTCGCCCGCTTCGCCGAGATGGCTGCGGCACGCGGCCAGGACGCGATGCTGGAATTCATGCCCATGCTCTCGCCGGCGACGATCGGCGAGGCGCTCGCTTTCGTGACCGACAGCGGTGCGCCGAACGGCAAGCTGCTGGTCGATGCCATGCATTTCTTCCGCTCCGGCGGGCAGATCGCCGATCTCGCTGCGATCGATCCCGGTCGTATCGGCCATATCCAGATCTGCGACGTGCCGATGCCCGCGAGGACCGCCGACTACGGCGAGGAAGCCCGGCACGACCGCCTGTGCCCTGGCGAGGGCGACTTGCCGCTCGCCGATTTCCTCAAGGCCTTGCCGAGCGACGTGAACGTCGGCCTGGAAGTGCCGATGGTTTCCCGGGCGAAAGCCGGCACCGGCCTGCGCGAGCTGCTGGTGCCCGGCGTCGCGGCAGCACGCCGGCTACTCGCTGCAGGTTGAGATCGCCTGGTGGAACGCCTTCACCGCGGCGGCCTCGTCGCCGCTCCAGACGGCACCTGACACCGCAAGGAAATCCGCGCCAGCCTGCACCAGCGCCGTGCAGTTCGCGGGCGTGATGCCGCCGATGG
>CAUJJI010000105.1 GCA_963205265.1 Pseudomonadota bacterium | reverse complement strand
GGTCGACGCGGCGGCCGACCTGGTTGACGATGCGCTGGGCGATCTGGAACAGGTGCGATTCGTCGCGGAACTTGACCGTCGAAAGCTGCAGCTTGCCCTTCTTTTCGATGTAGGTCTGGATCGGCCCGTTGACCATGATGTCGGACACGTCCGGGTCCTGCAGCAGCTCTTCCAGCGGCCCGAACCCGAGCAGCTCGTCGATCAGCACCTTTTCCAGCGCGAACTGCTCGCGCCGGTTGAAGGTGATCTTGAGCTCGGCCAGAACCTCCATGATGATCGGCCGGAATTCCTCGGACAGCTCGTCCTTGGTCAGCGTCGCCGCCGCTTCCGGGTCGACGCGCTCGAGCAGGCGCGGCAGCACCTGCTCCTTGATGCGATGGATCGAGGCTTCGAAGCCGTCCTGCTCGTTGGTCTCGTGGACGGCATTGGCGCGATCGGCCAGGCGAGCCATGGCATCGCCGCCGCGCGGGCTCTGGAATTCGGGTTCGGGGGCGACTTCGCCCGATGGAATCGGCGGGAACTGGTCGCCGCCGGCGCGCGCGGCCTCGCCGCCCTTCATCGGGCGTGCGACACCGAATGCGGGACGGGCGCCGGCACCCATTCCACCTACCCCGTTGCGTCGCCCAAATGCGCTCATATTTCCATCAACCCCTATGACCGCCGTAGCCACGGCGCCCCGGGCGCCGATTGCTTCGACGCCGGAGATTGATTGAATAATAAGGTTGAAACTTTGATAACTTCCTAATGGAGAAATGGCTTTGGCGACGCGCGATGCCCGCCTGAATCCGACGGCGGAAAAGCGAAGCGATCACGACTGCTGGCTCTGCGCGCGTCCGCTCGGCCGCCGGGTCGAGTGGCATCACCCGGTGCCCAAGAGCCGCGGCGGACGCGAAGTGGTGCCGCTGCACCCGATCTGCCACCGGGCGATCCACGCCAGCTTCAGCAATGCCGAGCTGGAACGCGGCCTGGGCTCCGCCGCGGCGCTGCGCGATCATCCGGCGCTCGCCAGCTTCCTGCGCTGGATCGCCGGCAAGCCGCCGGACTTCCACGCCCGCACTGCTGGGCGCAGAGCGCGGCGCTAGCTTCCATGCACCAACATCCTCTCCGTGCCGGGAAGGATCTCCCGGACTAGGTCCGGCAGTCCCCGTAGATGTCGATCTGCTGCGGGCCGTAGTAGTCGATCACCGTGCGGGTGAACCACAGCCGGCAATGGCCGAGATAGGCTTCGACCAGGGCCGCGGTCTCGGGGTTGAGCTGGCGGCGGGGGAAGGCGTGGGATTGCACGACCACCGTCGGCCGCCAGGCGAGCACCTTGCGGACTTCGCCGGCGGTGGCGAGATGGCTGGTGTTGCGCTCCGGCCGGTGGAACAGGTGGACGGGGAAGATCAGCGGGGTCGGCGGATAGGAGCGCAGCAGGGCGTAGAGATAAGTCGGTCCCTGGTAGACGAACAGCCGCGGCTGCGGGTCGCGGGCGCTGATCTCGGCGACGATCGCCGCCATGGCCTCGCGCGAGGCGCGGCGCTCGGCGAATTTCAGCGACGGGCCTGCCGCCAGCGCGAAGATCGCCGCGAACAGCGCATAGGCCGGCCCCAGCTTGCGCCACTCGAGCGCCGGCGCCGCCGTGACCGCCAGCGGCAAGACCAGCGGCAGCATGTAGTGGTCGATGAAGTTGGGTATCAGCGCAACGCCCGCAACCGCCGAGGCCAGCCAGCCGGCCAGCAGCGGGCGGGAGAGGGAGCGGCCCTCGCGACGGAGCGGGAAGAGCAAGGCTGCCGCTGCGGGCAGCAGCAGCGGGCTGGCGACGATGGCCAGTGCCCCGATCCGCCGCGCGGCATCGTTGCCGGGATCGTAGGTCTTGGTGAGGTTCGACGTGACCAGTGCATGCCAGAACTCGCCGAAATGCCCGAGCAGCGCATAGCCCGCGGCAAAGGCCAGCATCGGCGCGGCTCCCGCCACGGCCAGGCCGGCGCCGAGGCGCAGCAGCCGAGCGGCGGTAACGCCGCCACGGTGCAGCTGCCAAAGGACGACGCAGCCGAGGAAGGCGCCTTCGCAAGCCGCGGTCTGCTTGAAAGTGATGGCGAAACCGGCGCTCGCCATGGCGGCGAATTCCGCGGCGCCGATCCGGCCGGCGCGCAGCTGCGGCAGCCTGGCGAAGACCGTCAGCGCCGCAAGGGCGACGAAGAGGTTGTAGAAGACCGGTGCCTGGCCGCCGCCGCCGGCGAAGAGCGGCAGCATGATCAGGTACAGCGTGCCGGCCAGCAGCGCTCCCAGCCGCCCGGCGACGCGCTCGGCGATCAGGTTGGCGGCAAAGGCGGTCAGCGCGGCGAAGAGGCAGGCGGCGAGCTGGTAGGCCAGCACCGAGCGCGACAGGCCGGCGATCAGGTAATAGACCAGGAACAGGCCCGGCCCCTTGCGATCCCAGATGTCGACATAGGGCAGCAGCCCGTCGTGCATCCGCTGTCCGGCCAGGAAGAACAGCAGCTCGTCGTTATGGTAGTTGGGATCGCCGAACGTCGAGGCGCGCGTCAGCAGGGCGACGGCGAGGAACCAGGCCAGCTGGACCCGGCGCGCGGCGAAGGCGCGCTCCACCAGTGCCGCGAGATCGAACTGTTCGCTTGTGCTCACCGCAGCCTTCCCCTCAGGCGGAGATGGTTAGTCGGCGAGCGCTGCTTGCCAAAGCGGAAAGATGGGCGGGGGGCTCAGCTCTCGACGTGTTCCGCCAGGATGGTCAGGCCCTTGTCGCCGACTTCGGCGAAACCGCCCTGGATCTGGATGTCCTCGGGCGTGGCGCCCGCGGTCTTGTAGACCTTCACCGCACCGTCGCGGATGGTCGACATGACCGGGGCATGGCCTTCGAGCACGCCGAAATCGCCCTCGGCACCCGGCACGACGACCATGTAGACCTCTTCCGACCGGACGAGCCGGGCCGGGGTGACGAGTTCGAAGTGCAGCATCGGATCAGGCTTCCTCGGCCAGCTTCTTGGCCTTCTCGACCACTTCGTCGATGCCGCCGACCATGTAGAAGGCAGCCTCGGGCAGGTGGTCGTACTCGCCGTCGACGACGGCCTTGAACGACTTCACCGTGTCCTCGATCTGGACGAACTTGCCGGGGATGCCGGTGAAGACTTCGGCGACGTGGAACGGCTGCGACAGGAACTTCTGGATCTTGCGGGCGCGGGCGACGGTCAGCTTATCCTCTTCGGAAAGCTCGTCCATGCCGAGGATCGCGATGATGTCCTGCAGCGACTTGTACTTCTGCAGCGTCTCCTGGACGCGGCGAGCGGTCTCGTAGTGCTCCTGGCCGACGACGCGCGGTTCGAGCACGCGCGAGGTCGAGTCGAGCGGGTCGACCGCCGGGTAGATGCCCAGCTCCGAAATGGCGCGGTTCAGCGTGGTCGTCGCGTCGAGGTGGGCGAAGGACGTCGCCGGCGCCGGGTCGGTAAGGTCGTCGGCGGGTACGTAGATCGCCTGCACCGAGGTGATCGAACCCTTGTTGGTCGAAGTGATGCGCTCCTGCAACTGGCCCATGTCGGTGGCCAGCGTCGGCTGGTAGCCCACCGCCGAAGGGATACGGCCGAGCAGAGCCGACACTTCCGAACCCGCCTGGGTGAAGCGGAAGATGTTGTCGACGAAGAACAGCACGTCCTGGCCTTCCTGGTCGCGGAAGTACTCGGCCATGGTCAGGCCCGACAGCGCGACGCGGGCACGGGCGCCCGGGGGCTCGTTCATCTGGCCGAAGACCAGCGCCACCTTGGAACCTTCCGAGGTCGCGTTGCCCTCGGCGTCCTTGGCGATAACGCCGGCGTCGAGGAACTCGTGGTAGAGGTCGTTGCCCTCGCGCGTGCGCTCACCGACGCCGGCGAAGACCGAAACGCCGCCGTGGCCCTTGGCGATGTTGTTGATCAGTTCCTGGATGAGCACGGTCTTGCCGACGCCCGCGCCGCCGAACAGGCCGATCTTGCCGCCGCGCGCATAGGGTGCGAGCAGGTCGATGACCTTGATGCCGGTGACCAGGATCGCCGCTTCGGTCGACTGGTCGACGAACAGCGGGGCCTCGGCATGGATCGGGGCGCGCTGCTCGGCATCGACCGGGCCGCGCTCGTCGATCGGCTCGCCGATGACGTTGAGGATGCGGCCGAGCGTCTTCGGGCCGACCGGCACCGAGATCTGCGCGCCGGTGTTCTTCACCGGCTGGCCGCGGGTCAGGCCGTCGGTCGAGTCCATGGCGATCGTGCGCACGGTGTTCTCGCCGAGGTGCTGGGCGACTTCGAGGACCAGGCGGCTGCCGTTGTTGTCGGTCTCGAGCGCGGTAAGGATCGCCGGCAGCTCGCCTTCGAAGGTCACGTCGACGACGGCGCCGATGACCTGGCTGATGGTGCCGTTGGTGGTCTGGTTGAGCACGGGGGCGGTAGCCATTTTCGTTTCCTTGCCTTCTATGCCTTACAGCGCTTCCGCGCCGGCGATGATTTCAATGAGCTCGGTCGTGATCGCGGCCTGGCGGCTGCGGTTGTACTGGATGGTCAGCTTGTTGATCAGTTCGCCCGCGTTGCGCGTCGCGTTGTCCATGGCGGTCATCGACGCGCCCTGTTCGGA
This sequence comes from Pseudomonadota bacterium, assembly GCA_963205265.1. Lineage (GTDB taxonomy): Bacteria > Pseudomonadota > Alphaproteobacteria > Sphingomonadales > Sphingomonadaceae > Novosphingobium. The sequence goes on along the minus strand of CAUJJI010000105.1, from coordinate 30,116 downwards.
CGCCGCGTTCTCGAGCAGCGCGCCGAACAGCTGGGTCTTGAGGTAGCGCGGCAGCAGCTCGGCAAGGATCTCTTCCTCGTCGGGCTCGTATTCCACGGCGGCGCCGGCGCCCGCACCAACGGCTTCGACCTTCGGGGCAGGGACGGGGATGATCTGCTGCTCGGTCGGCTCCTGCAGCAGGGCGCTGCGGAACTTCGAGTAGAACAGGTGGGCGACGTCGAACTTGCCGGCCTCGAACATCTCGAGCAGCTCCGCGGCGATCTTCTCGGCCTCGGCATAGCCGGGCTCGCGCACCATGGTCGTGTCGAAGTGCTTGGCGATCGCCTTGGGATAGTCGCGCTGGATCGGCGCGCGGCCCTTGCGGCCGACCAGGTAGAAGATCACCGTCTTGCCCTGCGCGGTCAGCTCTGCCGCCTTGGCCTTGGCGGCCTTGACGATGTTCGAGTTGAACGCGCCGGCGAGGCCCTTGTCCGAGTTGGCGACGACGAGCAGGTGAATCTGGTCGGCACCGGTGCCGGCGAGCAGCTTGGGGGCATTGTCCTTGCCGCCAACCTTGCCGGCAAGGCTCGCCATCACCGTGGCCAGGCGCCCGGCATAGGGTCGGGCGGATTCGGCCGCAGCCTGCGCCTTGCGCAGCTTCGCCGCGGCGACCATCTGCTTGGCCTTGGTGATCTTCTGGGTCGACTTGACCGAGTTGATCCGACCTTTGAGTTCCTTGAGGCTGGCCACGTTCTTGCCTTACTCCACTTTCGTCATTCCCGCGAAGGCGGGAACCCATCTATCAAGCTCGCCTCCCGACGCGGGGTCCGGAGATGGGTCCCCGCCTTCGCGGGGATGACGAGCCTCTACCTAACCTACTTACGCGAACTGCTTGGCGAAAGTGTCCAGCGCCTCGACGACCTTGGCCTTGGTATCGTCGCTGAGATCGCCGCTGTCGCGGATCGCGGCGAGGACGTCGGCCTTCTCGGCGCGCATCCAGGCCAGCAGCTCGGCCTCGTAGCGGGTGACGGCCTCGACCGGCAGCGCATCGAGATAGCCGTTGGTGCCGGCGAAGATCGACACGGTCTGCTCCTCGAACGGCAGCGGCGAGAACTGCGGCTGCTTGAGCAGCTCGGTCAGGCGCGCGCCGCGGTTGAGCAGCTTCTGCGTCGAGGCGTCGAGGTCAGAGCCGAACTGCGCGAAGGCCGCCATTTCGCGGTACTGCGCCAGCTCCAGCTTGATCGAGCCCGAGACCTTCTTCATCGCCTTGGTCTGCGCCGACGAGCCGACGCGCGACACCGACAGGCCGACGTTGATCGCCGGGCGGACGCCCTGGTAGAACAGGCCGGTCTCGAGGAAGATCTGGCCGTCGGTGATCGAGATCACGTTGGTCGGGATGTAGGCAGAAACGTCGCCGGCCTGGGTCTCGATGATCGGCAGCGCGGTCAGCGAGCCGGAACCGTGATCGTCGTTCATCTTCGCCGCGCGCTCGAGCAGGCGGCTGTGCAGGTAGAACACGTCGCCCGGATAGGCTTCGCGGCCCGGCGGGCGGCGCAGCAGCAGCGACATCTGGCGGTAGGCGACGGCCTGCTTGGAAAGGTCGTCGTAGACGATCACGGCATGCATGCCGTTGTCGCGGAAGTACTCGCCCATGGTGGCGCCGGTGTAGGGCGCGAGATACTGCAGCGGCGCCGGCTCCGAGGCGGTCGCGGCAACGACGATGGAATATTCCATCGCGCCGTTCTCTTCGAGCTGGCGGACGATCTGCGCGACGGTCGAGCGCTTCTGGCCGACCGCGACGTAGATGCAGTAGAGCTTCTTCTTCTCGTCGCCGCTGGCGTTGACGCCCTTCTGGTTGATGAAGGTGTCGATGGCGACGGCGGTCTTGCCGGTCTGGCGGTCGCCGATGATCAGCTCGCGCTGGCCGCGGCCGACGGGGACGAGGGCGTCGAGCGCCTTGAGGCCGGTCTGCACGGGCTCGTGCACCGACTTGCGCGGGATGATGCCGGGCGCCTTGACTTCGACGCGCTGGCGGCTGGCGGCCTCGATCGGGCCCTTGCCGTCGATCGGGTTGCCGAGCGCGTCGACGACGCGGCCGAGCAGGCCCTTGCCGACGGGCACGTCGACGATGGTGCCGGTCCGCTTGACCGAATCGCCTTCCTTGATCTCGGAGTCCGAGCCGAAGATCACGACGCCGACGTTGTCGGCTTCGAGGTTCAGCGCCATGCCCTTCACGCCGTTGGCGAACTCGACCATCTCGCCGGCCTGGACCTTGTCGAGGCCGTGGATGCGAGCGATGCCGTCACCGACGGAGAGCACCGAACCGACTTCCGAGACCTGGGCCTCGGTGCCGAAGCTGGCGATCTGGTCCTTGATGACCTTCGAGATTTCTGCGGCGCGGATTTCCATTGTTAGCCTTTCAGTCGAAGTCTGGGCCTTAGCCCTTCATCGCGAGCGCGAGGGAGTTGAGACGGGTGCGGATGGAGCTGTCGATCCGCTTCGAACCGATGGTGACGACGAGTCCACCAAGGATTTCGGGATCGACGCTGGTCTTGATCTTGATCGTGCGGCCTTCGCGCTCCTTGAGCTTGGCCTGGAGCGCGGCGAGCTGCTCGTCGGTCAGGGCATGGGCGCTGGTGACTTCGGCCGTCACCTCGCCGCGCTGGGCCGCGGCGATCGCGGCGAAGGCGCGGACGATCTCGGGCAGCTTGCCGAGGCGGCGGTTGGCGGCGAGCACGCCGAGGAAGTTCTTGGTGAGTTCCGACAGGCCGAGCAGGCCGACGATGCCGTCCATCACCTTTGCCAGCGCTTCGCGGCTGACCTGGGGATTGCGAATCAGCGCCGAAAGATCGGACGTGGCGAGAATCGCCTGGCCCAGCTTGTCGAGATCGGCCTCGACCGCCGAGACGACTCCCTGCTCGCTGGCAAGGTCAAAGAGCGCAGAGGCGTAACGCCCTTGCAAGCTCGCCGTAATGCCGCCGGAATTCTCCACGCGCGTCGTTTCCTCACATCAGGTGGGCAGGCATGAATGCCGCGCGAAAGAATTCGCACGGCGGCCCGAATTGGGGGCGCGCATAGCGACGATCTTGCTGCGATGCAAGGCGGGGGTGACAACATCTTGCGAGTCGTCTTGCGCGGGCCTTGCAAGGTCCCTGCGCGATCAGCGAGCAGGCTGCCCTGCACGGCAGTCGTAGACCAGCCGCTCGTTGGGAGATTCGGGCAGCATGGCGGTCAGCGCGGACTGCGCCTCGCGCAGCTGGCGCGCGCGCTCCTCGCCCCCGCCGCAGGCTGGCGCGCGCAGCTTGCGGTATTCCTCGCGCAGCTTTGCCGCGGTGTCGAAGTCGAGGAAATAGCGCTCCGCCCGGTAGCTGCCGCTTGCCGGATCGAAGCTGGCGACGGCGACGCTGTCCTGCGCGTCGGGCGCAGTCACCAGCCGCCAGCCGTCGGCACCGAGCCCGAACTGCTGCTTGCCGTTCGCGCAGCCGCCGCTGCCCCAGGCAAGCTCGAGGTCCGCGGGCTCGGAAACGGTGACGCGGCTGCGCGCCATGTCGAGCGTGCACAGGAAGGTGCCGTCGGCCGCCTTGCCGGCAACCTCTGCCCGGGCATCCTTGCCCGCGCCCTTGACCGCTTCTGCGGCGCGCGAGGCGACTTCCGCAAAGCCGGGCCGCAGCAGCCATGCGGCGAGGGCGCCCAGCACCAGCAACCCGGCCGCAGCCGTCGCCAGCCGGGCTTCGCGCTGTCGGCCCTGCTCGCGAAGCAGATAGCCGCCGCCACCCGCGGCGAGCGCCAGCATCAGCGCCACCAGGGCCAGTGCCAGGCGGTTCTCGCGCGAGGCGATGACTGCGAACAGGGCTTCGCGCTCCGCCTGCTCGAGCGCGGCGCGCTGCTTCGCCTCGAGCGCGCGCGCCTGCTCTTCAGAGCGGACCTTCTGACCCGCCTGGCGCTCTGCCTCGTCGCGCTGGAGGTCCGCCAGGCTGCGGCAGCCGATCCCGGTAATCTGCGGTGTGATGTTCGATGCGCGCAGGAAGCGCAGCATCTCGTGCGTCGAGACGGCAAAGTAGAATTCGGAATCGCCCTGGTCGGCGATCGTGCCGAAGCTGTTCACGCCGATGACTCTGCCGCAGGTGTCGAGCAGCGGGCCGCCGCTGTTGCCGCCGCCGACCGGGGCGGTGTGGAGGATCGTCTCGAAATTCTTCGACGAGCGCCCCGCCGAGACCGTGCCGCGCGTCTTGACCGGGCTGGTCGGCGAGACGATGTCGCCGACATTGAGGCCCTGGGCCAGGTCGACGTTGCCGGGATAGCCGACCGCGACCACGTCCGACCCGTCGGCCACCGCGCCGGTGAACAGCGTCGCCGGCGGCAGCGAGCCGCGCTCGGTCAACCTGATGAGTGCGAGGTCGGCAGTGGGCGCGACGGCGATGACGCGGCCGAACCAGCCGCCCTTGCCTTGCGAGGGGACGATGCCGATGCGGATGCCGCCGCCGTCGCGCGCCGGCTCGACGACATGGGCGTTGGTCATGATGACGTCCGGCGCGACGGCGAAACCGGAGCCGTGGCCGACCAGCGTCGGCTCTCCTCCCTCGTTGCCGATCAGCACGACGCGCACCACGCTGCGCGAGGCGGCGGCGATGTCGACCGGCTCGGCGCGGGCGGGGAATGCCGTGCAAAGCGCCAGCAGGAGGGCCAGGATGAAGCGCACCGATTCTCCTTCGCTGTTCCCAGTGGCGCGGGCGACCGTCTGCGCTGTCTACCGCCCCCCGCACTTTGACCGCAAGCGGCGGGAAGCGCGGCTGTGGATTTGCTGGCATGGCTTGTCTTCGCAAGGAGAAAAGCCATGTATTCCGTTGCCATGAGCGAACTGCCTCCCGATGACGACACCCGCTGGCGCATTGCGCTGGCCAAGGACCGGCGCTTCGACGGCGCCTTCGTCACCGGCGTGCATTCGACCGGCATCTACTGTCGCCCGTCCTGTCCGGCGCGCCCGCCGAAGCGCGAGAACGTGGCCTTCTACGCCACGCCGGCCGAAGCCGAGGCCGCGGGGCTGCGCGCGTGCCTGCGCTGCCGCCCCGACGACGTCGGGCGAGACGAAGCGGCGGTGGCCCAGGCGATCGCCTTGCTGCGCAAGTCCGACGAGCCCGTCTCGCTCGACGCGCTGGCTTCGGCCACCGGCTACAGTCCAACCCATTTCCAGCGCCTGTTCAAGCGCGCCGTCGGCCTGTCGCCGGCAGCCTACGCCCGTGCCCTGCGCCGCGAACGCGCCGCCGAGGCGCTGAGCGGGGGCGGCCGCGTGACCGATGCCGTCTACGATGCCGGCTTCGGCGCTCCCTCGCGCTTCTACGAAGCGAACGAGGGCAGGATGGGCATGACCCCTTCCGCCTGGCGCGACGGCGGGCGAGGGGTGACCATTCGCTGGGCAGTCGTCGCGACCAGCCTGGGGCCAATGCTCGTCGCGGCGACCGATGCCGGCGTCTGCCGCCTGTCGTTCAACGAGGGGGAGGCCGAACTGCGCGCGCGCTTCCCCCGGGCGCTCCTTGCCGAAGGTGGCGATCCGTTCGCACAGCTTCTCGCAAAGGTCGTCGCCGCCGTCGAGCAGCCCGGCGATTCCCGCCACATTCCCCTCGACGTCCAGGGGACCGCGTTCCAGGAGGCCGTCTGGCAGGAGCTGCGCCGCATTCCCCCCGGCGAGACCCGCAGCTATGCCGAGATCGCCGCCGCGGTCGGCAAGCCCGGTGCGGTGCGGGCGGCGGGCTCGGCCAACGGCGCGAACAATGTCGCGGTGCTGATTCCTTGCCACCGCGTGATCCGCTCCGACGGCTCGCTCGGCGGCTATGCCTATGGGCTGGAGATCAAGCGGAAGTTGCTGGAGCGGGAAGGGGGCAACCCTGGATAGTCTCCTGTAGGGGAGGGGGACCGCCGGCGCTCACACGAAACTGTACGGATCGATATCGACTCCCACCCGTACCCCTTGCGGGAAACGCAGCGTCCCCAGCCACTCCCCGATGATCTTCTGCAGTTCGGCCGAACGGCGGGCATTGATCAGCAGGCGGTAGCGGTAGCGGCCGCGCAGCAGCGACATCGGTGCGGGTGCCGGGCCCAGGATCGCCACGTCGGGATGGCTGGGCCGCGAGCCGCCGATGGCGCGCGCGGCGTCGCGGGCCTCGGCTTCGTCCTCCGACGAGACGATGATCGCCGCCCAGCGCCCGAACGGCGGGGCGCCGGCATCGCGGCGGGCCTGGGTCTCGGCGTCGTAGAAGGCGTCGCGGTCGCCTGCGGCCAGCGCGGCGATGACCGCGGCTTCGGGATGGCGCGTCTGGATCAGGACTTCACCCGGCTTGGCGGCGCGACCCGCGCGGCCGGCGACCTGGGCGATCTGCTGGTAGGTGCGCTCGCCGGCGCGCAGGTCGCCGCCTTCGAGGCCGAGGTCGGCATCGACCACGCCGACGAGCGTCAGCTCGGGAAAGTGGTAGCCCTTGGTGACGAGCTGCGTGCCGACGATCACGTCGACCAGCCCCTGCTCGGCGGCGGCGACGAAGTCGGCGATCCGCTCGGGCGTGTTGAGCGTGTCCGACGTGACCAGGGCCACGCGCGCCTCGGGCATCAGTTCGGCCACTTCGTCGGCAATGCGCTCCACGCCGGGACCGCAGGCGACCAGGCAATCCTTGGTGCCGCATTCGGGGCACTCCTCGGGCGCCGGGACTTCGTGGCCGCAGTGATGGCAGGCGAGCTTGCGCGAGAAGCGGTGCTCGACCAGCCAGGCGGTGCAGTTCGGGCACTGGAAGCGGTAGCCGCAGTGCCGGCACAGTGTCAGCGGGGCATAGCCGCGGCGGTTGAGGAACAGCAGCGACTGCTCGCCCTTCGCCAGCCGTTCGCGCATTTCCGCGACCAGCCGTGGCGCCAGCCAGCGCCCGCGCTCAGGCTGCTCGGCCCGCAGGTCGACGATCGAGATCTCGGGCAGCGTCGCGCCGCCGAAGCGGGCGGGCAGGTCGATGCGGCGATAGACCCCAGTGTCGGCGAGATGCATCGATTCGAGCGCCGGCGTCGCGCTGGCGAGGATCACCGGGATCTGCTCGAACCGGGCGCGGATCACGGCGACGTCGCGGGCATTGTAGCGCACGCCGTCGTCCTGCTTGAACGAGACTTCGTGCGCCTCGTCGACGACGATCAGCCCCAGCGCGGCATAGGGCAGGAACAGCGCCGAGCGCGCGCCGACGACGACCTGGGCACCGCCGTTCTGCGGGCCGGCGACGATGGCGCGCCAGGCGCGGCGGCGCTCGGTCGCCTTGAGCGAGCTGTGCCACAGCACCGGCGGCGCGCCGAAGCGATGCTCGAAACGGCGCAGGAAATTCTCGGTTAGCGCGATTTCGGGCAGCAGCACCAGCACTTGCCGCCCGCCGGCGATGGCCGCGGCGATCGCCTCGAAATAGCATTCGGTCTTGCCCGAACCGGTCACTCCGTCGAGCAGGAAGGGGGCAAAGCCGCCGCTTTCGGCCGCCGCGACGAAGGCATCGGCGGCCTGCTGCTGCGCCGCCGTCAGCTCGGGAACCGCGAAGTCCGGCAGCGCGCGGGGATAGGGCCGGTCGATGTCGACGGTCACCGGCTCGAGCAGGCCGGCGGAGACCATGCCGCGCAGCACGCCTTCGGAGACTTCGGCGATCGCCGCCAATTCGCGGATCGTCGCCTGCTCGCCCTGCAGCGCCTCGCAGGCCTTGACGCGCTGCGGCGTCATCCGCTCAGCCTCCGCGCCGGTGAGGCGGTATTCGGTCATCGTTCCGCCGCCCCGCAGCGCCGCGCTGCTGCCCAGGGCCATGCGGGCGACGGAGGAAATCGGCGCGCAGTAATATTCGGCGGTCCATTCGATCAGTCGCCGCAACGGCGCGGGCAGCGGCGGCGTCGGCAGCACCTCGAGGATCGGGCGAAGCTTGCTTTCGGGAACGTCCTGCGCGGGCAGCCGTTCGGCTTCCCAGGCGATGCCGACGATCTGCCGGGGCCCCAGCGGGGCAACGACCACCGAGCCGAATTCGATCGCCATCCCCGCGGGAACGCGATAGTCGAGAGCGCCAAGCGCGGCATTGAAGACGAGGAGTCGGACCCGGTTCATCTCTGCCGCATATAGTCATCGCTGTCCGTAAAGGGCAGCTGTCGCAGTTCAAAGGGAGTGGTGAATGCCCGCATCCGGTTCCAATCCATTGGCCCGACGTGATTTTCTGGCTGGTGCCGTCGTCGCTGCCGGCGCGCTGGCCCTGCCTGCAGGGGCATCCGGCCAGGTGGCCGACGGCCCCGTTCAACGCCTGCTGGTGCTGTCGGTGCAGAATGCCTTCGCTCGGCTCACGATGCCGGACGGCTTCTGGAACAGCCGGGTCGCGCGCTTCGGTCTGCCGGTCCTGTTCCGCAAGACGTCGGGCGCTGCTCCGGGCCCGCTCGGCAGCGACGTCTTCCGCGAGCAGCTCCAGCATCGCCTCAACAATCTCGCCGAAAGTGGCGCGCGCGGTGCCGCTGCGACGGTCGTTGAGGCCGCCCGCAAGCTGGTCGTGCTCGATCCCGCGGCGGTCCTGCGCGGGCCTGCCTCGGCGGCGACCACGCAGCTGCGGCTGGAAATGGGCTCGGGCCTGGCCAATGCCATGATCCCGACGCTGGTGCAGACCCTGACGGCGGCGCAGGATCCCATCGTCGCCCAGGCGGTCACGGCTCTCGTCGGCGTCCAGCTCACCGATGTCGCCCATGCCGTCGCGCTCGCTGCCGACAACGGCATCTGGTACGAGATCGGCAATGCCGAGGCGGAGATCCGGACGAATCCGGCGCTGGCGAACGACCCGGCCCTGGCGGCGGCCCTGCGCGGGGGATAACTCGCGCTTTCCCGCGCAAGCGGCAGTGCAGCGCAACGGGCACGAATGCCGGGGGGTTGGTGCTGGCCGCACAGCCCGGCTATAGCCGACCGACTCAGCATTCCCCCGGGGAGAGGCCATGAAGTTCTTCGTCGACACTGCCGATACCGCCGAGATCACCGAGCTCGCCGCCACCGGGCTGCTAGACGGCGTCACCACCAATCCTTCGCTGGTCCACAAGGCCGGGCGCGACTTCAAGGAAGTCGTGGCGGAAATCTGCCATATCGTCCACGGCCCGGTCAGTGCCGAAGTGATCGCGCTCGACCACGAAGGCATGATGCGCGAGGCCGAAGTGCTGCGCAAGATCGCCGACCACGTCTGCATCAAGGTGCCGCTGACCATCGACGGCTTGAAGACCTGCAAGAAGCTGAGCGCCGACGGCACCATGGTCAACGTCACGCTGTGCTTCTCGGCCAACCAGGCGCTGCTCGCCGCCAAGGCGGGGGCGACTTTCATCTCCCCCTTCGTCGGCCGCCACGACGACAACGGCTTCGACGGCATGTCGCTGATCGAGGACATCCGGCTGATCTACGACAACTATGCGTTCCACACCGAAATCCTCGTGGCCAGCATCCGCCATCCGATCCACGTGCTGCAAAGTGCGAAGATCGGCGCCGACGTGGCCACAATGCCGCCCTCGGTAATCAAGGGCCTGTTCAAGCACGTGCTGACCGACAAGGGCATCGAAGGCTTCCTCGCCGACTGGGAGAAGACCGGGCAGTCGATTTGAGCAAGGTCGTCGTCCCGGGCTCGACCCGGGACCGCTATCGGCTTGGTCGTGCCTGGAGGCCCGCGATCCCGGCTTGCGCCGGGATGACCTTCTAGCCATTGAACTTCGCATGTCCGACGAATCCCCCTCAGACCGCTTCAAGACCGTCCTCACCGGGGCGTCGCGCGCCATTGCCCACGATCCCGAGGTGGAGGTCAACTGGACGGCGGACACGCCCAGTGTGTCGGGCAGCACTTTCCGCGTCCCCATGCCGGGGCGCAGCCTGCCGCGCGGCGCGGCCATGGAGGCGCGCGGCTTTGCCGACAGCTTTGCGTTGAAGCTGCGCCACCACAACGAATCGCTGCACGCGCGCCATGCCCCGGTCGAGCCGGTGGCGCGGGCCTGCTACGATGCGGTCGAGCTCGTCCGCTACGAGGCGCTGGGCTCGAACAATTACGAGGGCATGCGCCAGAATCTCGACGCGGCGCTGACCGTGCGGATGGGCGGCGACCCGATCACGCGCGCGCAGACGCCCGACGAGGTGCCGATGCAGGCGGCGCTGGCGCTGCTGCTGCGCGAGCGGATCACCGGCCAGCCGGTTCCCGACGCCGCCAGGCAGGGCGTGGACATGATGCGCGGCTGGATCGCGGAAAAGGCCGCGGCCGATTTCGACGCGCTGGCCGGATCGCTCGACGACCAGGCGGCGTTCCAGTCGCGCTCGCTCGACATGCTCCAGCATCTCGAGCTCACGCGCATGGAGCCGACCGACGACCAGCCCGACGAGGGCGACGAGCTCGACGGCGACGAGGAAACCGAGGAGGACGAGGAAGGCGACAACTCGGGCGAGGAACAGCAGCCTTCCGAAGTCGCCGCCGAGCCGACCGAGGGCGACGACCAGGACGAGAGCGATAGCGAGCGCGAAGCCGGCGACGAGATGCAGGAAGCCGACGAAGGCGAGGAAGGCGAGGAGGGCATGCTGCCCGTCCGGCCCAACCGCCCCTGGACCGACCTGCCCGACAGCTTCGACTACCGCATCTATACCGAAGCCTTCGACGAGGTCGTCGGCGCTTCCGAGCTCTGCGACGAGGAAGAGCTGACGCGCCTGCGCGCCTATCTCGACGCGCAGCTCAAGGGGTTGCAGGGCATCGTCACCCGCCTGGCCAACCGGCTGCAGCGCCGGCTGATGGCACAGCAGAACCGCAGCTGGGACTTCGACCAGGAAGAGGGAATGCTCGACGCGGCGCGGCTGGCGCGTGTCGTCGTTTCGCCCGGCCACTCGCTGTCCTACAAGATCGAGCGCGACGTCGAGTTCAAGGACACCGTCGTCACGCTGCTGATCGACAATTCCGGCTCGATGCGCGGGCGGCCGATCTCGATCGCCGCGATCAGCGCCGACGTGCTCGCCCGCACGCTCGAGCGCTGCGGGGTCAAGACCGAGATCCTCGGCTTCACCACTCGCGCCTGGAAAGGCGGACAGAGCCGCGAAGCCTGGCTGGCCGGCGGCAAGCCGCAGCATCCCGGCCGGCTCAACGACCTGCGCCACATCGTCTACAAGAAGGCCGACGAGCCCTGGCGCCGCGCCCGCCGCAATCTCGGCCTGATGATGCGCGAGGGGCTGCTCAAGGAGAACATCGACGGCGAGGCGCTGCTCTGGGCGCATAGCCGCCTGCTCGCCCGGCAGGAGGATCGCCGCATCCTGATGGTCATCTCCGACGGCGCGCCGGTCGACGATTCGACGCTGAGCGTGAACAGCGCCGGCTACCTCGAGCAGCACCTGCGCCGGGTGATCGACTGGATCGAGCGCCAGTCGCCGGTCCAGCTCGTCGCCATCGGCATTGGCCACGACGTCACCCGCTACTACCGCCGCGCGGTGACGATCATGGACGTGGAGCAGCTCGGCGGCACGATGATCGAGCAGCTCGCCGGGCTGTTCGAGGACGATTGACCGTCGCCGAGCCCGCTTGACCTTTGCCCCGCCCGGCGTAAGTCGCGCGGCATGACCGAGGCCGTTCCGCTCAGGCTGTTCAACAGCCTTACCCGCCAGCTCGAGACGTTCGAGCCCGTCCATCCCGGCGAGGCGCGAGTCTACAGTTGCGGGCCGACGGTCTACAACTATCCGCATATCGGCAACATGCGCGCCTACGTCTTTGCCGACGTGCTCGGGCGGACGCTGTCCTTCAAGGGCTACAGGCTCACCCACGTCATCAACATCACCGACGTCGGCCACCTCACCGACGATGCCGACGCGGGCGAGGACAAGCTGGAGAAGGCGGCGAAGGAGAACGCCCAGTCGATCTGGGACATCGCGCAGCACTATACCGAAGCCTACTGGGCCGACGTGAAGGCGCTCAACATCCGCCAGCCGGCGGAGTGGTCGGTCGCCACGAAGTACGTTCCCAAGATGATCGAATTCGCGAAATCGATCGCCGACGAGCATTGCTACGAGCTGCCCTCGGGCCTCTATTTCGACGTGTCCACGGTCGCCGACTACGGCCGCCTGGCCCGCGCTGCGACCGACGAGGGGGAAGGGCGGATCGACCCGGTCGAAGGCAAGCGCCACGCCGCCGATTTCGCGATCTGGCGCAAGACGCCCGAGGGCGAGACGCGGCAGATGGAATGGGATTCGCCTTGGGGCCGCGGTGCGCCGGGCTGGCATCTCGAATGCTCGGTGATGAGCGGCGCGCTGCTCGGCTTTCCCTTCGACATCCATACCGGCGGCATCGACCACCGCGAGATCCACCACCCCAACGAGATCGCCCAGAACCAGGCTTTCTGCCATTCCGACCATTCGGGCGCGCGGCTGTGGATGCACAACAACTTCCTGGTCGAGCGATCGGGCAAGATGTCGAAGAGCTCGGGCGAGTTCCTGCGGCTGCAGTTGCTGGTCGACAAGGGCTACCACCCGCTCGCCTACCGGCTGATGTGCCTGCAGGCGCATTACCGCTCCGAGCTGGAGTTCAGCTGGGACGGGCTGGGCGCGGCGCTGACGCGGCTGAAGCGGATGGTGATGGGGGTTCAGGCGCTCAATCCTCCCCGGCACGCGGAGGGGGACCACCCGCAGGGTGGTGGAGGGGGCTCTCCTCCAGACGTCGCGCCCGGCGGACAACCCCCTCCAGCGGCTTCGCCGGTCCCCTTCCCCGTGCCGGGGAGGATGAGGGACCTCCTCGCCCGCTTCGACGCCGCGCTGTCCGACGACCTCAACACGCCCGTCGCGCTGACGATCCTCGACGAAGTCCTGGCGCTCAAGAAGGTCGACGCGGTCGAGAAGCGCGCCGCCGTCGCGGCGATGGACGCGGTTCTCGGGCTCGACCTGCTCGCCATCGATCGCGCCGCGCTGCGCATCCGGCCCAGGTCCGCCGGGATCACCGAAGCAGAGATCGAAGCGGCGCTCGCGCGTCGCAGGGAGGCCCGCGCCGCGAAGGACTTCGCCGCTTCCGACGCGCTGCGCGACGAACTCGCCGCGCGCGGAGTCGAAGTGATGGACGGCGATCCGCTCGGCTGGGAGTGGAAACTCGGCGATTGACGCGGCGTTTCGCCTGCGCGAACCTCGATCGGTTCGTGCACAGGGGGACATTGATGATCGCGACGATCCTGCCGTTGCTGCTGGCCAATGCCGCCGTGCCCGCGGGCGACGATGCCGCGCTGGCGGCGCGCGTGGCAGAGATATTCCGGCCCTACCAGCAGGACTTGGACGACAAGGCGGCTTGGGACTATCCGGTCTATTCCGGAGAAGTCCGGGCGTTGATCGACCATTGGCAGCGCGTCGTGCCCGACGACGAGCCCGACGCCCTGAACGACGGCGACTGGTTGTGCCAGTGCCAGGACTGGAACGCCCAGGGCTTCAAGGTTACGGTCGGCGAGCGCAGGGCGCCGGCGGCCGATCTCGCCGAAGTCGATGTGAAGATCGACCTGGGTTTTTCCGAGCTGCGTGATCTGCGCGAAGCCCGGCTGATTTTCCGCAAGGAAGGCGGCCAGTGGCAGCTCGACGACATCTTCGCCAAGAATGCCTTCCCGGAAGGCCTGAAGCAGGCGCTGCGCGACACGATCAGGGAAGACGAGGCGCTGCAGGCGGCCAAGCGCAAATGACCCGGACGGTCGCCGTGCTCAACGCCTTCATCCGCCCGCTGGTGGACGGGCGCTTGCCGGACTGGCTCGACGCCAGGTTCTTCGCTTCCACCGAGGAGCTCTACGCACTCGCGCCCGAAGCCGAGATCGGCTGGTTCGACAGCTTCGCGCTCGATTCCACTTACGAGGCCGCCCGCCGCGGAGTGAAGCTGAAGTGGCTCAACACCCTGGCCGCGGGCGTCGATCCGTTCCCGCTCGACCTGCTGCGCGAGCGGGGGGTGGTCTTCACCAACGGCGCCGGGCTCAACGCCGTCACCATCGCCGAATATGCAGTCATGGGCATGCTGGTGCTCGCCAAGGGCTACCGCGACGTGGTGCGGGCGCAGGAGGCGCACGAGTGGCTGACCGCAGCGCCGGGCAGGAAGGAGCTGTTCGGCAGCCGCGCGCTCATCGTCGGTGCCGGCGGCATCGGCGGCAGGATCGCGGAACTGCTGCAGCCCTTCGGCGTCGAGGTCGCCTGCGTCCGCCGCAATCCCGCGCCCGGCGTGCTGCTGCCCGACCAGTGGCGCGGCCGGCTCGGCGAGTTCGACTGGGTGATCGTCGCCGTGCCGTCGACCCCCGACACCGACAAGCTGATCGGCGCGGCGGAACTCGCGGCGATGAAGCCGGGCGCCTGCCTGCTCAACTTCGCGCGCGGCGCCGTGGTCGACCAGGACGCGCTGATTTGCGCGATGCAGTCCGGCCGCCTCGGCGGGGCATTCCTCGACGTCACCGATCCCGAGCCGCTGCCGGCGGACCACCCCTTGTGGAGCTGCGCCAACGTGCACATCACCATGCACCTGTCCGGCCGCTCGCAGGACACGCTCTTCGCCCGCAGCGCCGAGCGGTTCCTGGAAAACCTGGAGCATTACCGGCGGGGCGAGCCGCTGGTATCGCGGGTCGACCTGTCGCTGGGCTACTAGCCAGACAGGCCTGGTCCCCGGCCTTCGCGGGCAGTCTGGGGACGGGCACTTACTCTTGGTGACTCGCCCTTCGCCATTTGTTAGCCTCGTTGCCGGGTCGCAGGGGGAGAGCAGTCTATGTCGGGTGGAACCAAGGCGTCGGATCTTTTCATCCAATGCCTCGAAGAGGAAGGCTGCGAATATATCTTTGGCGTTCCGGGAGAGGAAAACCTCGATTTCCTCGATTCCCTGTCGCGCTCCGGCAAGATCCGGCTGGTCCTGACCCGGCACGAACAGGCCGCCGGCTTCATGGCCGCGACCTACGGCCGCCATACCGGCAAGACCGGCGTCTGCCTGTCGACGCTGGGGCCGGGAGCGACCAATTTCGTCACCGCCGCCGCCTATGCGACGCTCGGCGGCATGCCGATGCTGATGATCACCGGCCAGAAGCCGATCAAGAAGTCCAAGCAGGGCCGCTTCCAGATCCTCGACGTCGTCTCGATGATGGGGCCGATCACCAAGTACGCGCACCAGATGGCCTCGTCCGACAATATCCCCAGCCGCGTGCGCGAGGCCTTCCGCATCGCCGAGGAGGAAAAGCCCGGCGCAACCCATCTCGAGCTGCCCGAGGATATCGCCGACGAGCATACCGATGCCGTGCCGCTGAAGCGCAGCCTCGTCCGCCGGCCGACAGCCGATGCCAAGTCGGTCCGCCAGGCGGTGAAGGCGCTCGAGGAAGCGAAATCGCCGGTGCTGGTGATCGGCGCCGGGGCCAACCGCACGATGACCAGCCGCATGCTGCTGCAGTTCATCGAGAAGACCGGCATGCCTTTCGTGACGACGCAGCTGGGCAAGGGCGTGATCGACGAGCGCCATCCCAGGTTCCTGGGCTGCGCGGCGCTGTCGGCCGGCGACTTCGTCCACCGCGCGATCGAGGATGCCGACTGCATCGTCAACATCGGCCACGACGTGATCGAGAAACCGCCCTTCTTCATGCGCAACGAAGGCGAGGGCGGCGGACCCACGGTGATCCACGTCTCGACCAAGACGGCCGAAGTCGATCCCGTCTATTTCCCGCATATCGAGGTGATCGGCGACATTGCCAATGCCATCTGGCAGATCAAGGAAGACATCATTCCTTCCGGCAGCTGGACGTTCGATCACATGCTTGCCTACCGCCGGGCGGAACTAGAGCACGGCGACAGGCTGTCCGCCGACGACCGCTTCCCGATATTCCCGCCGCACCTGGTCCGGCAGGTGAGGGCGGCCATGCCCGACGACGGCATCATCTGCCTGGACAACGGCGTCTACAAGATCTGGTTCGCCCGCGGCTACACCGCTTGCCGGCCCAATACCGTGCTGCTCGACAATGCCCTGGCGACGATGGGGGCGGGGCTGCCTTCGGCGATGATGAGCGCGATGGTCTATCCCGACCGCAAGGTCATGGCGATTTGCGGCGACGGCGGCTTCATGATGAACAGCCAGGAACTGGAAACCGCCGTTCGCCTGGGCCTGAACCTGACCGTCCTGATCCTCAACGACAGCGCCTACGGCATGATCCGCTGGAAACAGGCCAACATGGGCTTCAGCGACTGGGGGCTGACCTACGGCAATCCCGACTTCGTCAAGTACGCCGAAAGCTACGGCGCCAAGGGTCATCGCGTCGAAAGCGCCGGGCATCTCGCGCAGCTGCTGGCCGAATGCCTGGCGACCCCGGGCGTCCACCTGATCGATTGCCCGGTCGACTATTCCGAGAACGACCAGATCCTCAACAAGGACATCAAGGAACTGTCCAAGGCGCTGTAACGCGCCGCTCCTTCCAGCGCGAGCGATCACGACAGCGGCACGTCGTCGAGCAGCAGCAGCTCGGCAGTGACGGTGAGCACGGGCGCCGGCAGCAACTCGTGCTCGACCGAGGTGACCGTGGCATCGGCGACCAGTTCGGCGGGCAGGGTGAATTCGTGCTCGGGCAGGGCGGCGATGAATTGCTCGCCCGCAGCGATCGCCTCGTCGCCGGAAAAGCGCAGAGTCACGGTATGGCGCGTCCCGGTGAAGGTGATGCTTGCCCAGGGCCGCTCGTGATGGCGGACGACCTCGGCCTTCTGCCTTGCGAGGCGCAGCAGGGCCGACAGCATCGGCAGACCGGGGCGACGCCGCCGCCGCGGCATGCGGGCACGCATCGCGGCATCTGCGGCAGGATCACAGCGCATGCGCGTTCTCCCGGTAGCTGGCCATGAACCGGCATATCCGCGCCTCGGTCTGCGGGCGCGGCAGGCGGCCGTTGCGCAGGTCGCCGACGAAGCGCGGATCGCGTGCGGCGAGGCGACCGAATTTGGTATAGGGCATTCCCGTGTCGCGCAGGAATACCTCGATGCGGCGTAGCAGCATATCGACCTCCGAGTGAATCGCTGGATTCCGTTTTTGTTCTCCTTGAAATCCTACTTGTCTAGGAAAAATACATCGCGTAGGAAGCAACTATGGTTACCGCCGATCCTCGAACCCGGCTGCACGATCTGGCGCGGTCGCGGGGCGTCAGCTTGGCGCAGCTTTCTGCGCTTCTGGGGCGGAATTCCACCTATCTCCAGCAGTTCGTCCGCAAGGGCAGCCCGCGCAAGCTGGAAGAGACCGACCGGCGCACGCTGGCCCGTTTCTTCGCGGTCGAGGAGTCCGAACTGGGCGCGCCAGAGGATATTTCCTCCAAAGCGGAGCTATCCGCCGAGCGCGAACTCTGGGCCGACATCCCCCGTCTCGCGCTCGGCGCCTCGGCCGGGCCGGGCGCTTTCGTGCCGGCGGAGGAGACGGTCGGCAGCTTGCGATTCCCGCTGCGCTGGCTGCGCGAGCAGGGGCTCGACCCGGCGATGCTCTCGGCGATCCTCGTCACCGGCGATTCGATGGAAGCGACGCTGCGCGACGGTGACGAAATCTTCGTCGACCACACCCCGCGCCCGCTGCGCAACGGCATCTACGTCGTCCACGTCGACGGCGCGCTGCTGGTGAAGCGGCTCGACTTCGGCCGGCCGGGCATGATCGCCCTGATCAGCGACAACGATTTCTATCCGCGCTTCGAGCGGCCGGCGGAAGACGTCCAGGTCATCGGCCGCGTCGTCTGGAAGGGCGGGCGGCTCTAGCGATCCCCCGCGAAAGCGGGGGTCTCGGTCGGCCGGGCTGGACGTCGGTATGGCGTACCCTACGGCTTTTCCCCTGCAGCCGACCGAGGCCCCCGCCTTCGCGGGGGAGCAGGATCGGCCAAGGCCAGGAATGGGTATGCCGTAGTCCAGGGGGATTGATTCTCCCCCCGCAGCCCGCCATCTCGGCGCGATGAGCGAAACCAACCAATTGCCGATGCGCGTCGCCATCGTGCCGGTCACGGCGTTCGAGCAGAACTGCTCGCTGCTGTGGTGCACCAGGACCATGCGCGGCGCGCTGATCGATCCGGGGGGCGACCTCGACAAGCTCAAGCTGGCGCTCGAGAAGACCGGCGTCACGCTGGAGAAGATCCTGGTGACTCACGGTCACATGGATCACTGCGGCCAGGCCGGGATCCTCGCCAGGCAGATGGGCGTGCCGATCGAAGGCCCGCACGAAGGCGACCGCTTCTGGATCGAGGGGCTGGACAATTCCGCCATGCGCTTCGGCATGGAGGGCGAGAGCTTCGAGCCAGACCGCTGGCTGCAGGACGGCGACCGGGTGACTGTGGGCGACCTCACGCTGGACGTCATCCATTGCCCGGGCCACACGCCGGGCCACGTCGTCTTCTTCCACGAACCATCGCACTTCGCCGTAGTCGGCGACGTGCTGTTCGCCGGATCGATCGGGCGGACCGATTTCCCCCAGGGCAACCACGAGGACCTGATCGCCTCGATCAAGGGCAAGCTCTGGCCGCTGGGCGACGAGGTGACTTTCGTGCCGGGGCACGGCCCGACGAGCACTTTCGGCCAGGAGCGGCGGACCAACCCCTTCGTGGCGGATTCGCGCTTCGGGTAGGGTCTGGCCATAGATCCTCCCCTGGAAGGGGAGGTGGCAGCGGCGCAGCCGCTGACGGAGGGGTGTAACCGCTCGGGGGATACCCCTCCACCACCGGGCCGCCCGGCGGTCCCCCTCTCCCTACGGGGGAGGATCCTAGAACCGCCCCAGCGTTATCAGCACTGCGACCACGGCCAGGCCGAGCAGCGTCAGCATGGTGATCAAAGCGCCCGTCGAGCGGAAGGGCACCCGTCCGTCCATGCCGATGGCGTGCGAGATCCGACCCAGGATGAACACCGCGCCGACGATCGCCAGCCACTGGCCGCCCTTGCCGGACAGTTCCACGGCGCCGATCAGGATCAGCACCAGCGGCGTGCTCTCGGTGAAGTTCGCATGGGCGCGCATGCGGCGGATCAGCATCTCGTTGCCGCCGTCGCCGTAGAGCACGCGGTCGCGAGCCCGCAGCCGGCCGATGCGGATCATCAGCCACAGGTTCACGATCGCCGCGGCGGCGGCCAAGCTCAGTGTCGTCGGTAGCAGCATCCCCTTGGTCCCCCTTCTTTCGCGCCCCTTGCGGCCGTAGCGACGGCCTGCCCACGAAAGCTTGCAACGTGCGCGAAATCCGCTATAGGCGCGCCTCCGCTGCCGCTGGGTGGGCTGCAGCGCCCTGGTCTGCGTGCTGCAGGCTTGTGCGCTGTCGGTGCTTGGCCTAGGGCGGTTTTCAAGCAACGTCACGATATTTCAGGAACAGGTGCCGCAATGGCTGTCCCCAAGAGAAAAACCACCCCGTCCCGCAGGGGGATGCGCCGCAGCCATGATGCGCTGAAGCCGGAAGCATTCCACGAGTGCTCGAATTGCGGCGAACTGAAGCGTCCCCACAATCTCTGCACTGCTTGCGGCCATTACAACGGCCGGGAAATCATCGCCGTCGCGCCCTGACGCGACGGGGGGAGAAAAGCTGATGAGCCTGCCGCGTATCGCCGTCGACGCGATGGGCGGCGATGAGGGCGTGCGGGTCATGGTCGAGGGCGCGGCGCTCGCGCGTCGCCGCCATGACCGCTTCAAGTTCCTGCTGGTGGGCGACGAGACGCGGATCAAGGCCGCGCTCGATCGCCACCCGAACCTGCGCAGCGCCTCGGAAATCCTCCATTCCAACGAAGTCATCAGCGGCGAGGAGAAGCCCAGTCAGGCGCTCCGCCGCAGCAAGGCGACCTCGATGGGCATGGCGATCAACGCCGTGAAGTCGGGTGAGGCCGGAGCCGCGGTCAGCGCCGGCAATACCGGCGCGCTGATGGCCATCGCCAAGCTGGCGCTCCGGACCATGCCGGGAATCGACCGCCCGGCGCTGGCGGCGATCCTGCCGACGCTCGGCGACAACGACGTCGTCATGCTCGATCTCGGCGCGAACACCGAATGCGACGCGCGCAACCTCGTGCAGTTCGCCATCATGGGCGCGGCCTATGCGCGGGTCGTCACCGGCCGCGACGCGCCGCGGGTGCGGCTGCTCAACATCGGCACCGAAGAGATCAAGGGCACCGACGAGCTGCGCGATGCAGCCGCTCAGCTCAAGGCGGCGGCAGAGGAACTGTCGATTTCCTTCGACGGCTTCACCGAGGCGGACAAGCTGTGCCGCGGCGACATCGACGTGGTCGTGACCGACGGATTTTCCGGCAACATCGCGCTCAAGGCGGTCGAGGGAACGGCGCATTTCGTAGCCGACCTGCTGCGCCGCAGCTTCTCCAGCTCGCTGCGGTCGAAGTTCGGCTTCCTCATCTCGCGCCCGGCAACCGAGCTGCTGAAGCACCACCTCGATCCCAACAACCACAACGGCGCCGTCTTCCTCGGGCTGAACGGCATCGTGGTGAAAAGTCACGGCAGCGCCAGCGCGGCGGGCGTTGCCAATGCTGTCGCCGTCACTGCACGGCTCCTGGAGGAAGATGTGACCGAGCGGATTACCGCCGACCTTGCCCGAGTGGGCGAAGACGGACTGCAGATGAAGCGGGTCGCCGGGGAAGGCCAGTAATGCGGCGTTCGGTACTGATCGGCACCGGTTCGGCGCTGCCGCGACGCGCGCTCTCGAACGACGAGCTGGCGAAGCAGGTCGACACCAGTGACGAGTGGATCGTCGAGCGCACCGGCATCCGCAACCGCTATGTCGCCGCGCCGGACGAGACCACGTCCAGCCTCGGCACCGAGGCGGCGCGCAAGGCGATTGCGGCGGCCGGCATCGATGCCGGGTCGATCGACCAGATCGTGCTCGCCACGGCGACCGCCGACCAGACTTTCCCCGCCTCGGCGACGATCGTGCAGGATGCGCTGGGTTGCAACGGCGGCATCGCCTTCGATGTCGCTGCGGTCTGCTCGGGCTTCCTCTACGCGCTGGGCGTCGCCGATTCGATGCTGCGCACGGGCATGGCCGAGCGTGCCCTGGTAATCGGTTCGGAAACCTTCAGCCGCATCCTCGACTGGGAGGACCGCGGGACCTGCGTGCTGTTCGGCGACGGGGCCGGCGCGATCGTCCTGGAAGCGCGCGAGGAAGCGGGCGACAAGCCGCGCGGCATCCTCACCACCAAGCTCCATGCCGACGGCGCGCACAACCAGCTGCTGTTCGTCGACGGCGGGCCTTCGACCACCGGCACGGTCGGCAAGCTGCGGATGAAGGGCAAGGAAGTCTTCCGCCACGCCGTAGTCAACCTGTCCGAAGTGCTGAAGGAAGTCGCGGCCGATGCCGGCATAGCCACCGAGGACATCGACTGGCTGGTGCCGCACCAGGCCAATGCCCGCATCCTCGACGCGACCGCGCGCAAGCTCAACCTGCCGCCGGAAAAGGTGATCATCACCGTAGACCAGCACGCCAACACTTCTGCCGCCTCCGTGCCGCTGGCGCTCGACGTCGCCGTGCGCGACGGCCGCATCCGCGAAGGCGACCTCGTCATGCTCGAGGCAATGGGCGGCGGCTTCACCTGGGGTGCCAGCCTGATCCGCATGTGAGCTCCATGTTACCGTAACATCCACGACAGTTACCCATCGGCTGCACTATATGGGCCATGGCATTGCTTTTCGTCGGAAAGTCCGTATGGTTTGACGCTCGGGGGTCGCGTAAAACAGGGGACGGGTGGCAGGATGCGCTCCACAGAAACGCTGACGCGTGCTGCAATAGCCGAGGCCATTCACAAGAATCTCGGCTTGTCGCGCACGGAATCCTTGGAGATGGTCGAATCCATCCTCAAGCACATGGGTGAGGCACTGGCGCGCGGAGAAAACGTCAAGATCTCCGGCTTCGGCACGTTCCTCTTGCGGGACAAGGGGCAACGCATCGGCCGCAATCCGAAAACCGGCGTCGAAGTGCCGATCACTCCGCGCCGGGTGATGACGTTCCGGGCGAGCCAGATGCTGAAGGATCGCATCTCCGGAAGACCATGACGCAGAACGATAATTTCCGAGGTTTCGACGACGGCAAGGCGCCAGACGCCTTGCGCACGATCGGCGAAGTGGCGGTGGCGCTGGGCATCCGCCAGCACGTCCTGCGCTATTGGGAAGAGCAGTTCCCGATGCTCAAGCCGATCAAGCGCAGCGGCGGCCGCCGTTATTACCGGCCGCAGGACGTGCAGCTGCTGGTCACGATCGATCGCCTCGTCCACCGCGACGGCTATACGCTGCGCGGCGCCCGGCTCGCGCTGGAGGACAAGGGCACGCCGGCAGTACCGGTCGCCGGCCCCGCCCTGCAGGCATCCACTGCCCAGTTGAAGTCGATTCGCGACAGCCTCGCCGCGGCGCTCGACGCGGGCTGAGGGGACATTCCCCTCCCCATCGAGGGGGAAAGGGGAGAGGGGAAAGGCGAGCCGGGCCTAATCCACCGCCTCGGGTCCCAGCAGCGGGTCGAGGTCCCTCGGCCGCACCAGGTGCACCAGCCGCGCCTGGCCCTCGGCGATGTCCGCCCAGCTGTCGCAGTCGAGCTCGAGCACGGCATAGGCGGCGGTCGGGAATTTCTCCTCGACGATGTCGCGCAGCGGGCTGCTGCCGTCGTCGGGCACGAGATCGAAAATGACGTCCTCCAGCCCCGGATTGTGGCCGACCATCAGGATAGAGGCGGGATCGCCTTCCTGCTCGCGCAGGATCTCGATCAGCGTCGGCGAACTGGCGAGGTAGATGCGCCGGTCCCAGCGCACCGGCGCCTTGACGTTGGCCGCATCCATGGCGACTTCGATCGTCTGGGTGACTCGCGCCGCCGGCGAAGCGAGAATGCGCTCCCACTTGATGCCGTGCTCGATGATGTGCTTGCCCATGACCGCGGCGCCCTTGCGGCCCCGCTCGTTCAGCGGCCGGTCGAAGTCGCGCGCGCGCGCGTCCTTCCAGTCGGACTTGGCGTGGCGGAAAAGGCCCAAGGTTTTCATGGCTGGGTCTTCATCACGGGCTGGGGGATTCGGTCCGGCTGGTCACGGGCTCAGCTGAAACACTGCCGCCGACGCGAAGTAAAGCCTCCTCCAGGGAAAGCCGCAGGATCGGCGTCCCCGGCGGGAAGGCGCTGAGCAGCCGCGAGGGGAAGGCGGAAGACAGCACTACGAAGTGGCCGCGGTCGTCGCGGCTGCGGATCAGGCGGCCGAAAGCCTGGGCCAGCCGGGCGCGGATGATGCCGTCGTCGTAAACCGATCCGCCGCCGGCCATGCGCCGCGCACGATGGAGGATCGACGGCCGCGGCCAGGGGACCTGCTCCATCACCACCAGCCGCAGCGAATGGCCGGGCACGTCGACGCCGTCGCGCAAGGCATCGGTGCCGAGCAGCGAAGCCCGGGGATCGTCGCGGAAGATGTCGACCAAGGTGCCGGTGTCGATCGGATCGACGTGCTGGGCGAACAGCGGCAGGCCCGAGCGGGCGAGCCGATCGGCGATGCGGCCGTAGACCGCGCGCATCCGGCGGATCGCGGTGAACAGGCCGAGCGCGCCGCCGCCCGCCGCCTCGATCAGCCGGGCATAGGCGCCGGCCAGGGCCGGGATGTCGCCGCGCGGCACGTCGGTGACGATCAGCACTTCGGCCTGGGTCGCATAGTCGAACGGGCTGTCGAAGCTGGTCAGCCGCGGCGCCACGTCGAGATGGCCGGCGCCGGCGCGGGAGATCGCCGCTCGCCAATCCTCGCCCTGATGGCCGTCGCGGAGCGTCGCCGAGGTCATCAGCACGCCGTGCGCCGGCTCGAGCACGGTGCGGGCGAACGGCTTCATCGGATCGAGCCAGCGGCGATGGATGCCGATGTCGAACTCGCGCGCGTCGGCACGCTCGACCGCCAGCCAGTCGACGAATTCGGGATCGGCCGCGCCGCCGAGCCGCTCGAGCAGGGCTTCCCAGGCGGCGAGCAGGTCGATCCGCCAGGCCAGGGCATGGCGCGCGCCCTCGATCCGCGCTCGGCCGGGACCATCGAGCCAGTCGGGCGGTTCCTGCAGCAGAGCCTCCAGCCGGACGCCGAGCCGGATCAGCGGCTGGCGCAGTTCGGCGAGCACCGCCTGCGCCGCCTGGGTATGCTCGATGAAGGCGCCGTCGAGCTGCGCCGCCTCGGTCTCGAGCCCGTAGCCGGCTTCCTGGCCGCCGCTCTCGTCGCGGGCATAGACCAGCGCGCGGACTGCCGCGAACAGCTCTTCCAGCGGGCCCGACGGGGCATTCTCGTTGATCCGCTGCAGCCAGCCGTCGGCGGGCAGCGCTTCCGCCGCTTCGCGCGCCGCGGCGATCGCCTTGGCGCCGGCCTCGTCGTAGCTGGCGAGATCGGCGAGCCGCGCCGACAGGCCCCGGCGGCGCCCTTTCGAGCCACGCTCGGGCCCGATGACCCAGCGCCTGAGCTCGATCGTCTCGGCGCCGGTCAGGGCCGCGGCGAAAGTCGAATCGGCGGCTTCGAAGACGTGGTGGCCTTCGTCGAAGACGATCCGCGTCGGGCGCTGCGCGGCATCGCCCCCGCGGGCGTCGTTGACCAACACCAGCGCGTGGTTGGCGATGTCCAGGTCGGCCTGGGCGCTCGCGCGGCCGGCGCGTTCGACGAAGCATTTCCGGTAGTGCGGGCAGCCGGCGTAGATGCATTCGCCGCGCCGGTCGGTCAGCGCCGTGATGCCGCGCTGGCGGAACAGCGTGCCCAGCCAGCCCGGCAGGTCGCCGCCGATCATGTCGCCGTCCTGCGAATAGGCGGCCCAGCGTGCCACGAGCTGCGCGAGGATCGCTGCGCGGCCGGCAAAGCCGCCCTGCAGCGCGTCCTCGAGATTGAGCAGGCAGAGGTAGTTCTCGCGCCCCTTGCGCACGACGACCGGCCGGCTGCCGTCCGGGCGGCGATCGGGCCAGGCGGTGCGGCTCTCGCGGCGCAATTGCCGCTGCAGCGCCTTGGTGAAAGTCGACACCCAGACCGTGCCGCCCGACGCCTCGGCCCACAGCGAGGCGGGCGCCAGGTAGCCCAGCGTCTTGCCGATGCCGGTGCCAGCCTGGGCGAGCAGGACATGCGGCGCGCTATCGCGCTTGCGCGGAGCGAAGGCATGGGCCGCTTCGGCGGCATAGGCACGCTGGCTGGGGCGCTGTTCGGCATCGGCGCCGGTCAGCGCGTCGAGCCGGGCCAGGACCTCGTCCTCCGCCAGCGAAACCTGCGCCGGCTGCGGTCGCTCCGGCGCCTCGTCCCATTCGGGCAGGCGCGAGAACAGCCAGCGTTCGGCCCGCTCCGGCTGGGCAATGCGGGCGGCGAGCTGCGCGGCCCAGGGCCAGCGCATCCGCGTCAGCGACTGCAGCGCAGTCCAGGCGCCCTCGCGCTCGGGCCAGTCGGGACCGGCGCAGGTGTCGAGCAACATCGCCGCCGCCTGTTGCAGCAGGGCCGGGACGCCGTCGTCCGACGTCGGTTCGGGCAGGCCCAGGGCATGCGCCAGGCCCTTGGGCGTGGGCACTACGAAGCGCGCCGGATGGATGAAGGCGAACAGTTCTAGCAGATCGAGGCCGGAGAGATCGGGATAGCCCAGCCGCGTCGCCACCAGCGGTGCATTGAGGATCAGCAGCGGCGTATCGGCCGCCGCCATGATCGCCTCGCCCTTGGCGATCGCCCGCGTCCCGCGATCGCCCTCGCGCAGCCAGCAGCCGCCGTGGCTGGCATGAAGCGCGGGGAGAGTCAGGGGGGGCATGCCGTGTCTTTGGGGAGTGGGGAACGGAAAGTAAACCGGGGGCAGGCGCCAAGAACCTCCCCGGAACGGGGAGGGGGACCACGGCGCCGCAGGCGTCGTGGTGGAGGGGTCGAAACCTTTCCTCATGGCTCCGCGCCTCGATCGGACGTTCCGACCCCTCCACCACGCCGCTACGCGTCGCGGTCCCCCTCCCCGTTCCGGGGAGGTTCCTTGCGTTGTCCTACACCATCGGTCGCCTTCCCCGGAACGCGGAGGAACTGGCTTTCGACCCAATCCCCGCTTGCCATTCGCGCCACCCTCCGCAAAAGGCGCGGTCATGACCGATGCCGATATCCAAGCCGCCGCCCAGACATCGAAGGCATGGCCTTTCGAGGAGGCCCGCAAGCTCATCAAGCGGTTCCCGCAGGGCAAGCAGGGGGCGCCGGTGCTGTTCGAGACGGGCTACGGCCCCTCGGGCCTGCCGCATATCGGCACCTTCCAGGAAGTGCTGCGCACCACGCTGGTCCGCCGTGCCTACGAAGTGCTGACCGGCGGCGCGCCGACGCGGCTGGTGGCCTTCAGCGACGACATGGACGGGCTGCGCAAGGTGCCCGACAACGTGCCGAACCAGGGCCTGCTCGCCGCCCATCTCGGCCGGCCGCTCAGCCGCATTCCCGATCCGTTCAACCGCTACGAGAGCTTCGCCCATCACAATAACGCGATGCTGCGCGAATTCCTCGACCGCTTCGGCTTCGACTACGAATTCGTCTCGGCTTCGGACCGCTACAATTCGGGCGGCTTCGACGAGGCGCTGCGCAACGTCCTGCGGCATTACGACGCGATCATGGCGGTGATGCTGCCGACGCTCCGCGAAGAGCGGCGCAAGACCTATTCTCCGGTGCTGCCCGTCTCGCCGGTCACCGGCGAAGTGCTGCAGGTGCCGATCGAGGTGGTCGACGCCGAAGCCGGCCTGGTCCGCTTCGTCGACCACGCCGAGACGATCGAGCACTGCATCTTCGGCGGCGAGGCCAAGCTGCAGTGGAAAGTCGATTGGGCGATTCGCTGGGTCGACCTCGGCGTCGACTACGAGATGTGCGGCAAGGACCTGACCGACAGCGTCACCCAGTCGGGCAAGATCGCGCAGATCCTCGGCGGGCGGCGGCCCGAGGGCCTGATCTACGAGCTGTTCCTCGACGAGAAGGGCGAGAAGATCTCGAAGTCCAAGGGCAACGGCCTGACCATCGAGCAGTGGCTGACCTACGGCAGCGAGGAAAGCCTGGGCTTCTACCTGTTCCGCGAGCCGAAAAGCGCCAAGCAGCTGCACATCGGCGTGATCCCGCGGGCGGTCGACGAATACTGGCAGTTCCGCGAGAAGCTGCGCGAGCAGCCGGTCGAGCAGCAGCTCGGCAATCCGGTGTGGCACCTGCTGCGGACCGGCGGCCGGGCGGACGGCGCCGGGGAACGGCTGCCGGTGACCTATGGGCTGCTGCTCAACCTCGTCGGCGTGCTCGGCGCCAATGCCACGCGCGAGCAGGTGTGGTCGTACCTCGGCAACTACGTCGACAATGCCGATCCCGCGGCCCATCCCGCTCTCGACGTGCTGGTGACCTGCGCGCTGGCCTACAACCGCGACTTCATCGCACCGACGCTCAAGCGCCGGCGCCCCGAAGCGAACGAGGCGGCGGCGCTGGCCGCACTCGACGAGGAACTGGCGGCGACTTCGGAAGGCGCGGCGGCCGAGGACCTGCAGACCATCGTCTACGAGATCGGCAAGGATCCGCACTTCGGCTTCGAGCAACTGCGCGACTGGTTCAAGGCGCTCTATGAAACCCTGCTCGGCTCCAGCCAGGGTCCGCGGATGGGCAGCTTCATCGCGCTCTATGGAGTGGAGAACACGCGCAGGCTGATCGCCGAGGCGCTGGAAGGCGTCGGCTAGCGGTCGTTCAGCGCGTCGCTACGATCCACCGGTCGATCTTCGCCTCGAGCACCGCCAGCGGCAGTGCGCCCGAGCCCAGCACCTGTTCGTGGAAGGCGCGGATGTCGAACCGGGTGCCCAGCGCCGCCTCGGCCTTGCGGCGGAGCCGCTGGATGGTCATCGAGCCGACCTTGTAGCTCAGCGCCTGTGCCGGATTGGCAATGTAGCGATCGACTTCGGCGGCGGCGTCGGTCCGCCCCATGCCCGAATTGGCGAGCATGTAGGCGATCGCCTGCTCGCGGCTCCAGCCCTTGGCGTGCAGCCCGGTATCGACCACCAGCCGCATGGCCCTGAGCATCTCGTCGTCGAGCGTGCCCCAGTGCTGCATGGGATCGCGGTAGAGGCCCATCTCGTAGCCGAGCGTCTCGGCATAGAGCGCCCAGCCTTCGACGAAGGCGCTGTTGCCGCCGCTGCGCTGGAATTCGGGCAGGGCTTCGTTCTCCCGCGCCAGGCTGATCTGGAAGTGATGGCCCGGCGTGCCCTCGTGGAGATAGAGTGTCGCCATGCCGGTCAGGAAGCGGCTAGGCAGGTCGTAGGCGTTGAAGAAGAAGGTGCCCGGGCGGGTGCCGTCGGCCGATCCCTGCTGGTAGCCGCCGCCCGGCTCGTACTGCTCGCGATAGGCGGGATAGGGCTGGACCAGCAGGCGAGTCCTGGGGACCTGCTTGAAGAAGCGGGGTATCTGCGCCTCGACCTTGCGGGCGATCTCGGCGAAGCCGCGCTCCAGGTCGGCGCGGGTGCGCGGGTGGAACTGCGGGTCCTCGCGGATATGGTCGAAGAAGGCGGCGAGCGTGCCCTGGTAGCCCATCTCGCGCCGGACGCCGTCCATCGCCTTCTGGATCCGCACCACTTCCGACAAGCCGAGCCGGTGCAGCGTCTCGGGATCGAGCGGCAGCGTCGTCTCGCGCTCGATCAGCTTGCGGTACAGCGGTGCGCCGCCGGGCATGGCGGAGAGGCCGACGGTGTCGCGAGCGGCCGGCAGGTATTCCTCGGCCAGGAAGCTGCGCAGGCGGCGATAGGCGGGGTAGATGCCGTCGTCGATCGTCCGGGCATAGGCTTGTCGCAGCGCCGCGCGCTGCGCTTCCGGCACGTCGGGCGGGAAGGCGAGCACCGGCGAATAGAAGGGGGACTTCTCCACCGGCTGGGCGAGCAGCGCGTCGATCTGGCCGATCATGTTGCGGACCGTCAGCTTCGGCTCGACCACGCCGGCCGCCATGCCTTCGCGGAAGCGGCCGATGGCGGTGTCGATCACCGTCGCGAACTGGCCGTCGAGCGCCAGCGCGCGGCGGTAGTCGGCCTCGCCGGCGAAAGTGACGACGCCCTCGCTCGACATCAAAGTCGGGAACTCGACCGGGAGGCCGGCGAAATGATTGAACGGCCGCACCCTGGTCAGCGCGCGGACGCCCGGCTGCAGCCAGGCGATGTCCTCCTGCTTGGCGCGGGCGAAGACGTCGTAGGAAATGCGGTTCTCGGGCGAGAGCCGGCTGCGGTCGATCGCCTGCAGGGCACGCAGGCTGTGCGTGGCCGAATCGAGCGCCCGCCGGTCCAGCGCGTCCGTGTAGAGCGCCGCGAAATCGGCCGGCGCCACTTCCTCGCCGCGGTAGAGCGCCTCGAGCGGGTCGACAGCAGCCAGCCGCCGCGCGTCTTCGGCAAACAGGGCGACGAGGCGCGCATCCTCGCTCTGCCCCCGACGGTGCGCCGCAGCCGTGGCGACGGATGCCGCCGCCGGAGGCATGCTCAGGGCGGGAATGCCGGCGAGAAGCAGCGCGGCAAGGCCGGCGCGCCTCAGGTCCATCGGCGAGTCCTGAACCACTTGGTGATGACATACTTGACGCCCTGTTCCACCGGCAGGGCGGAATGGAGTGTGTCCTCGTTCACCGTGCCGTCCGGCAGGGCGTTGTTCCACAGGACCAGCATGCCGCGCTCCGGCGTGATCCGCACGCCGACCCGCGGGAACTCGGTGACGCCGCCTTCGCCGACGTCGTTCAGGTAGGCCATGGCCGTCCAGCTGCGCTGGCCGCCGCGGCGGACTTCGCTGGCCCAGTATTCGGCATTGCAGTCGAACCAGTCGCAATGGATCTTGAATTCCTGGCCGACCTGGTAGCGCTGTCCCTGGAAGCGCTCGCCCCAGTCGAGCTCGATGCCGAGGAGGTCGCTCAGCCGCCGCTCGATCATCCGGACGAAGCTGTCGTGGGCATCGACGTCGCCCGAGTAGCTGGAGCGATAGCCCTCCTGATAGGTCTCGGCGAACAGTTCGGACGGCTTGGCGACGCGATCGATCATGGCGACCAGATGGTCGCATTCCTCGGCGCTGATGAAATCGGTGACCGCGAAGATCTCGGCCCTGTCGACCGGCACCTTGTAGACCGACGGGTCGGCGGCCAGGCGCTGTCGCACCCGCTCGCCGAGGCGGGCGAGCGCCTTCTGGTCATGCGGGAAGCGTGCGGTCATGAACTGGGCGAAGCGTAGCGGGCCATTGTCCGCTCCTGACT
>CAUJJI010000104.1 GCA_963205265.1 Pseudomonadota bacterium | reverse complement strand
CATCGCCCTGCAATCGCAGCAGCTAGCCGATTTGACCGCGCTCGTCGCGGCGCAGGGCCGGGCGCAGTCGCTCGACATGGCGCAGCGGGCGGCCGCGCAGGCGCAGGCCCGCGAGCAGCTCCGCCGGTTCCTCAGCCCGCGCACCGGCTACCAGCCGGGCAACGCGCGCATGTTCCACGATTGACGCCCGTGGACAGCAAGCTCCTGGCCCGGATCGGCGCGATCGTGTTCGTCGCCATCGCGATCACTATGACCGCGATCGAGATGAGCCGGCCGCCCGAACCCGCGCGCGAGGCGCCGGCGACCGTCGCCGAAACCCCGGCGACGGACCCGCTGCTGATCGAGCTGCGCCGGTGTCAATCGCTTGGACCGGCCGGCGCGAGCGATCCCGATTGCCTCCGCGCCTGGGCCGAGAACCGCCGCCGCTTCCTCGCGCCCGGCGCGCGTCCCGCCGCCCGCATCGCCGATGCGGCCACCCCGCAGGAGAATTGACATGGGCGGCACCGGCGTCGTCGATCGTTTCTTGGATGTCTTCACCCGCTACATCGACAGCGGGTTCGGCCTGCTCGGCGGGGAGGTGGCGTTCATCGCCACCACTCTGATCGTCATCGACGTGACGCTTGCGGCGCTGTTCTGGAGCTGGGGCGCCGATGACGACATTCTTGCCCGCCTCATCAAAAAGACACTGTTCGTCGGCGTCTTCGCCTACATCATCGGCAACTGGAACAGCCTCGCCCGCATCGTCTTCGAGAGCTTCTCCGGCCTCGGCCTGAAAGCCTCGGGCACCGACTTCACCGCCGCCGAGCTGCTCCAGCCGGGCCGCGTAGCGCAGGTCGGGTTGGAAGCTGGCCAGCCGATCCTCGAATCCATTTCCGATCTGATGGGCTGGGTGTCGTTCTTCGAGAACTTCATCCAGATCGCTGTGCTGCTGTTCGCCTGGGCGCTGGTCATCCTCGCCTTCTTCATACTGGCGATCCAGCTTTTCATCACGCTGATCGAGTTCAAGCTGGCGACGCTCGCCGGGTTCGTGCTCATCCCGTTCGGCCTGTTCGGCAAGACCGCCTTCATGGCCGAGCGCGTGCTGGGGCTGGTGATCTCGTCCGGCGTCAAGGTGCTGGTGCTCGCCGTGATCGTCGGCATCGGCTCGACCCTGTTCGACGAGTTCCGCGCCGGCTTCGGTGGCGCGCAGCCGACGATCGAAGACGCGATGGCTGTCGCGCTCGCCTCGCTCTGCCTGCTCGGGCTTGGCATCTTCGGCCCGTCGATCGCCAACGGCATCGTCTCGGGCGGCCCTGCGCTCGGCGCGGGTGCCGCGGCCGGCACGGCGCTTGCCGCGGGCGGCGCGCTGGCCGGCGGTGCGGCCGCCGCCCGTCTTGGCGCCGGTGCGGTCGCTGGTGCGATCGGCGGCGCGGCGCGCGGCGCGGCCTTCACATCCGGGGCCGCCAGCAGCGCCTATGCGCTCGGCTCGGCCGGGAAGACCGGCGCGGCCGCCGTCGCGGGTGGGGCCGGCGGCGTCGGCAAGGCTGCCGTAGGCGCAGCCATGTCGCCGCTCCGCCGGGCGGCCGCCTCGCTCAAGGACAGCTATCGCTCGGGCGGCCGCGCCGCCGTGACCGCCACCGGCGGGACGATCTCCGGCGACCCGTCAACACCAACGCCGTCGCCGGACGGTCCGCCCGCCTGGGCGGCCGCGATGAAGCGCCGCCAGACCATGACTCACGGCGCGACCGTCGCCGCCCACACGCTGCGCTCCGGTGACGGTGGCGGCAGCGGCGCATCCGTCGATCTCAGCCAGAAGGATTAGCCGCCAATGTTCCGACGCCCCACCATCCGCTACGGGCAGACGCCCGAACCCACGACGCCCTACCAGCGCGCCGCCCAAGCCTGGGACGACCGCATCGGCTCTGCCCGCGTGCAGGCGAAGAACTGGCGGCTCGCCTTCTTTGGCTCGCTCGCTCTTTCGGGCGGCCTGGCCGGCGGGCTGATCTGGCAGTCCGCGCGCGGCCATATCGTGCCGTGGGTCGTGCAGGTCGATCGGCTCGGCGAAGCGCAGGCGGTCGCGCCGGCCGAGGCCGGCTACCGTCCGACCGATCCGCAGGTGGCGTTCCACCTAGCGCGGTTCATCGAGCAGGTGCGCAGCATCCCGGCCGATCCGGTCATCGTCCGCCAGAACTGGCTCCGCGCCTACGATTTCACGACCGACCGCGGCGCGCTGGCGCTCAACGATTACGCCCGCGCCAACGACCCGTTCGCCAATGTCGGCCGCGTGCAGGTCGCGGTGGACGTGTCCAGCGTGATCCGCGCGTCGCCCGACAGCTTCCGCGTCGCCTGGACCGAGCGCCGCTATCAGGACGGCAGCCTTGCCGCCACCGAACGCTGGTCGGCGATCCTCACCGTCGTCGTGCAGCCGCCGCGAACGCCCGACGCCCTGCGCAAGAACCCGCTCGGCATCTTCGTCAATGCCCTCAACTGGTCAAAGGAGCTGTCGCAATGACGCGCCCACCGTTTCCCCGCGTCGCATCGGCGGCGCTGATCGCCTCCGCAGCCGCGCTCGCCGGCTGCGCCACCACGTCCGCCCGGCCGCCCGCAATCGCCTACGACGATCCGCCACGCGAGATCGCAGCGACGCCCGCGCCCGAAGCGCCACGCGCGGTCGAGGTGGTAACGATCCCCGAGCCGCTGCCGCTGCCCGGCCAGTTGAAGCCGGTCGGCGAATCCGCATCGCCGCCCGAGCCTGCCGATCCGCGCCGCCGCGTCGGCGCCGCCAACGCCGCCGCCCGTGTGCAGCCGGTGCGCGACGGGTTCCTCAACGCCATCCAGCAATATCCGTGGACCGATGGTGCGCTCTATCAGGTCTATACCGCGCCCGGGCAGGTGACGGACATTGCCTTGCAGGAAGGCGAGCAGCTCGTCGGGCCGGGGCCGGTCGCGGCCGGGGATACTGTGCGCTGGATTATCGGCGACACGATCAGCGGCAGCGGCCCGACCGCGCGCGTTCATATCCTCGCGAAGCCCACGCGGCCCGACATCGCAACCAACCTCGTCATCAACACCGACCGCCGCACCTATCACCTCGAACTGCGCGCGACGCCTTCGACCTACATGGCGTCGGTGTCCTGGACCTACCCGCAGGATCAGCTCATCGCGCTGCGGAGCGCCAATGCGGCGGCAGCCACCGCTGCGCCGGTGGCGAGCGGCGTGGACGTGTCCGCGCTCAATTTCCGCTATCGGATCGACGGCGAGCGAGCGCCGTGGCGTCCGGTCCGCGCGTTCGACGATGGCCGACAGGTCTTCATCGAGTTTCCGGCCGGGATCTCGCAGGGCGAGATGCCGCCGCTGTTTGTAGCCGGTGCGGCCGGCGACGCCGAGCTGGTCAATTACCGCGTGCAGGGCCGCTACATGGTGGTCGATCGCCTGTTCGCCGCCGCAGAGCTGCGGCTGGGCGATCGGCGCAGTGAGCAGCGCGTCCGCATCGCGCGCAATGATGGACGGGAGCGGCGGCCGTGAACGATCGCACCGACATGCCTGCCGCTGATCCGGCTCCGTCGCCGGCTCCTGCCGATCCGAGGCCATTCCAGCTCAGGGGCGACCCGCCGCGCGTGATGCGGCTGTCGCGCAAGGCGCTGACCGTCATGGGCGTCGTCGCCGGGCTCGGCATCGGCGGCTCGCTGATCTACGCCCTCAAACCGGCCAGCGAGCGGCAGGCGGAAGAACTCTACAATACCGAGAGCCGCGCCACGGCCGAGACCATCACGTCGGGTCCGCGGGACTATGCGCAGGCGCCGCGTCTCGGCCCGCCGCTTCCGGGCGATCTCGGCCGGCCGATCGTGTCCGCCCAGCAGCGCGGCGAGAATGTGCCGGTGCTGCCGGTCGGCGCGCAGCCGGGTCAGCCTGACCCGCGCGCGCAAGCAGAGGAAGCTGCCCGGCAGCGCGCGCAGCAGGAGCGCGACTCCGCTCGCATGAGCAGCGTGTTCCTCGGCGGCAATGCGGGCAACAGCGGGACGGCGGGTCTCCCGTCGGTGGCCCTGCCGGGGCAGGCTGCGCCGCAGCCGGCGCAGCAGCAGGCGGCCGCCGCCGAGGGCGATCAGGCCGGGAAGCGGGCGTTCATGGCGCAGGCGTCGAACCAGCGCACGGTGAGCGTCGAGCGGCTAAGCGCGCCAGCATCGCCCAATATCGTGCAGGCCGGAAGCATTGTGCCCGCAGCCCTCATTACCGGCATCCGCTCCGATCTTCCCGGCCAGATCACCGCGCAGGTCACGCAGAACGTTTATGACAGCCCGACCGGCCGCATCCTGCTCATCCCGCAGGGCGCGCGGCTGATCGGCGAATATGACAGCGAGATCGCAGCCGGGCAGACGCGGGTGCTGTTAGCCTGGGACCGGCTCATCATGCCGGACGGCCGCTCGATCGTTCTCGAGCGCCAGCCCGGCGCCGATGGCGCGGGGTTCGCGGGCCTCCAGGATCAGGTCAATCAGCATTGGGGCAACCTGCTGAAGGCCGCTGCTATCTCGACGCTTCTCGGTGTGGGATCCGAACTCACAACCAGCGGCGACGACTCTCTGAGCCGAGCGCTGCGCTGGGGCACGCAGGGGACCATCAATCAGACGGGCCAGCAGGTCGTGCGTCGGCAGCTTAACGTGCAGCCGACGCTCACCATCCGGCCTGGCCATCCGCTGCGCGTGATCGTCACCCGCGACCTCGTCCTCGAACCAATAGGTGAAACGCGATGACCAAGTTGAAGCTCGGAGCGATCGCTGATGACCGACCTGTCAAAGTGACTGTCGAGCTACCCGCCGTCGTTCACCGCGATCTTACTGCCTACGCCGCCGCACTCGCGGCAGAGACCGGCGCTCAGGCCGTGCCGCCCGAGAAGCTCATTGCGCCGATGCTCGCGCGGTTCATGGCGAGCGACCGGGGTTTTGCACGCGGACGGCACAACGCGAAAAACTGACCACCTTGTGCGCGCTCAGTTGCCGAGAAAGCGCCTCCGACGCTCCTCCGCATCCACCTTGATGATCGCCTCCTCGGCATTGGCGCATTCTCCGCCTCGCACAGTGCCGTCGCGGCAGCCGGCCACGACTTGGCGCGCCTCGTCTATATGCGACATGAAATACTGAGTACCGCGCGCCTGGCTGGACGCTGGAGCTACCGGCGACGTGAACGTGTCGACGTCCGCCTGTTGCATCGGCGCGATCACGGGCCGCAAGATAAAACCTCCCGCAAATCCGATGAGCAATGTAACCAGAACGATGACGATTGTCCTAACCGAAAACATGGTGGTCACTCCATAAACCTGCCTAGCCATTTTACTGAGATTCCTTGGTAAAATCAAAAGACAGAGCATACCGTGTCTTGATGAATTCAAGGAAACGCCGAAGCGCAGGATTGCAGTTGTCATCCCGCCAGTAGCCCGAATATCCGATCAACGCCGGGCCTTGTTCCCCATGGATCGGACGATACACAACATCGGGATAAACCGCGCCGGTGGCGCCCTCGCACACAATGGTGACGCCGCGGCCACCGCCCAAAACGCTCAGGATCGTTTCCCGGCTCGATTGGTGCATTCGAATGTCCGGCTTCGACGCTGACGCGGGCAACCTTCCGAGCAGTAGATCGCGAATTTCAGAGCCCGGATCGGCTGCGGGCAACAGGAAGCGTTCGTTGCGCAGGTCCGTCCAATGCACGATTTCGCATTCCGCCAGTGGATTTGCCGTCGGGAGCGCGACCAGGACTCGTTCGCTCCAAAACGGCTCGGATCGAAAACCCTCGTGGGCCAGTGCGCCCATCAGGATGGCTATATCGATCTCGCCGGTATCCAGTCCTGCGAGCAAAACGCTGCGGTCAGCCTCGACGCACTCGACTTCCACAGCGGGATGCGCCTGGCTCCAACTCATCATGGTCGCGCGCAGATGGCCTGCCGAAACCGAACTGTTATGCCCCAATCGAAGGCCTCCAGCACGGCCCTGACCGGCAGCGCGCATCATCGCGACGAGCTTGTCCGCATTGGTGACGATCGATCTCGATCCGCGCAGGAAGGCACTGCCCGCCAGCGTCGGGGTAACACCAGCGCGGGAGCGCTCGAATATCGGCATGCCGACGGCACGCTCCAGCTTCAGAATATTGCGACTGAGAGTGGACTGCTCAATGTCGAGGGCACGAGCAGCGCGGTAGAAGCTGCCGTGGTCTGCCGCCGCAATGGCGTAACGCAGTTGACGGATGTCGAAGGCCATCGGCTCGCGTCTCACATCCGCTAGCGCGCAGCGCTGCTCGGGGACGCGGGCGACCGAGCACGCCTCTGTTGGGGGTCGGCATAGGCCAACAGTCGCAGCGCGTTGAACACGACCAGCAGTGTCGAGCCTTCGTGGACTGCAACAGCAGGTCCGATGCCGAGCCCGAGGATCGTCGCCGGCACGAGAAGCGCGACCACGCCAAGGCTGACGAATACATTCTGCCGGATCACGGATCGCGTCCGGCGGCTCAGGCCGACCGCGAAAGGGAGATGGTCGAGATTATCGGCCATAAGGGCAACGTCGGCGGTTTCGAGCGCCACGTCCGATCCCGCCGCACCCATCGCAATGCCCACGGTCGCCGTCGCCATGGCGGGCGCGTCGTTCACACCGTCGCCTACCATCGCGACCTTAGCTTCGGCGCGGAGCTTCTTGATCGCGTCCACCTTGTTTTCGGGCAGGAGATCGCCCCAAGCCTCGTCAAGTCCCACGTCCCGAGCGATGGCTTCGGCAGCAAGCTGGTGATCCCCGGAGATCATGATCATCCGCCGGATGCCGATCGCGCGCAGCCGTTCGAGCGCCTCGCGTGCTTCCTCACGGGGCGTGTCGAGCAATCCGATCACGCCTAGATCCCGCTCGCCGCGACGGACGATCATGATTGTCTGGCCGGTCTCGCGCAGCAGCGGGAGCATGTCGTGCATCCCCTGCGAGAGCGGAGCGATGCCGTCGGCGCCAAACATCTCGGCCTTGCCGATGAGAACCTCGTCCTCACCGATGACGGCCGAGACGCCGCGGCCCGTAAGGCTCTTCAGACTCTCCGCCTGCGGAACCTGACGCTCGCCGATATGATCGCGCCCGTCGCGCGCGATGGCTTGCGCAAGCGGGTGATCGCTCAGCGATTCAACCGCCACGGCCACCGCCATCATATCCTCCCTGGATACGCCGGGCGCGGTGACGACCTGATGGATGCGCGGCTCGCCCTTGGTGAGCGTGCCGGTCTTGTCGAAGGCGATCGCGTCGAGCGAACCGAGCAGTTCGAGCGGCGCGCCGCCTTTGATCAGCACGCCGCCCCGAGCCGCTCGCGCGACTCCGGAGAGAACGGCGCTGGGCGTGGCGATGGCGAGCGCGCAGGGGCTTGCCGCAACCAGCACCGCCATTGCGCGATAGAAGCTGTCGCGGAACGGCTCATCGACCACGACCCAGGCGAACAGCAGGATGAAGGCCAGCGCCAGCACCGCAGGCACAAAGAAGCGCTCGAACCTGTCGGTGAACCGCTGCGTCGGAGACTTCTGCGTTTCGGCCTCGCTGACCAGCTTGACCACCTTGGCGAGCGTGCTTTCGGTGGACAGGCGCGTGACCTCGATCTCGACGAGACCGCTGCCATTGATGGTGCCGGCGAACACCCTGCTTGCCGCGTCGATCCGGTCGGGATCGGCGCGGGCGGCCGCATCATCCAGCACGGGACGCTTGTCCACCGGCATACTCTCGCCCGTCACCGGCGCCTGGTTGATGGCGGTGATGCCTTTCACGACAAATCCATCCGCGGCCACACGCTCGTCGGGCTTCACGACGACGATTTCGCCGACCTTCAAATCCTCGACCGGAACATCGCTCGTGCCGCCGTCGGAGCGGCGCACGGTAGCGGTGCGCGGCGCCAGTTCGGCCAGCGCCTCGATCGCGCGCTTGGCGCGGCCCATGGCATAATGTTCGAGCGCATGGCCGAGGCTGAACAGGAACAGCAGCAGCGCGCCCTCGGCCCAGGCGCCGAGCGCCGCCGCGCCGGCGGCCGCCACCAGCATCAGCGTGTCGATCTCGAAGCGTTTCAGCCGGAGATTGTCGATCGCCTCGCGCAGCGTGTAGAAGCCGCCGAACAGATAGGCGGCCACGTAGAGCGTAAACGGCAGCCAGGCCGGCGCGCCCGCCACCAGCTTCTCGATTGCGAATCCGATCCCCAGGGTCGCGCCGCAGGCGAGCGCAAAGATCAGTTCGGTATTGGCCCCGAGCAGACCGCCATGCGCGTAATCGTGACCGTCGTCGGGGCCATGCTCCCGCTTCGGTTGCGCAGGGCCATCGACATGGCGGGCATGAGCATCTGCCGCCGCCGGCACAGGTCTGGGCGTTGCGCCGAGCTTCGTCAGTTCAGCGCTGATGTCGTCTCGGGAGAGCTGATCGCGATCATATTCGATGCGCACCATGCCGGCGGCCGAGGCGTCCGCTTCGATCACACCGGACAGGGCGCGAAGGCTTTCGGTGACCGTGCGCGCGCGGCGTGCGTGACCGATGCCATCGACCTCCCAAAGGATATGCCCGTAGCGGTCCGCGATTTCCGCTCCCGAGGCATGGGCGAGTTCGCGGATGCGTGCGAGCGTCACCACTTGCGGGTCGAAATGGACGCACAGCGTCGCAGGGCTGGCGGCGTCGGCCGCGACCACATGCGCCTGCTCGACACCGGGCCGGTCCTTAAGCGCCGCGACGAGCCTGCCGACGCAGGCATCGGCCGCATCGGTGACGTCGGGGAGAAGTATGGGGATTTCGAGGCGGAGCTTTTCGATCATGACGTGGTTCCTTCGCGAGGCGCGCTTCTGTGGTGAGGACCGTGCGGCTCGCTGTCAGGGCGGTGCGGTATTGGACCTGAGCCGCGTGCAGGTCAGGGGCGGCGCATCGGGGCGCAACAGCGTCATCCGATCACCGCCGGAGAGCGACACGTTGAGCTTGTCGCCCACGAAGGTGAGGCCGGTGGCCGGCGCGACCAGCCGCACCGAACGACCATCCGGCAGAATCGTGAGATCGAGGGTCAGGCCGTCGGCGAGGAAATCGGCGTCCACGCGCGATCCATCGGCGCAGGCATAGATATGTTCGCCAACGAGATTGGAGACGGAGCGACGGTCATGCCGCTCGCCCGCATCCTTGTCGTTGGAAGCGGGCGAGCAGCCGGACAGGCCGGGCGCAAGCGCGAGCCCAGCCAGCGCGAGGAGCACAGGACGACCGCGCGTCGGCGTCCTTGCTCTCCATCCTCGCCGGAATCGTTCGCCATGGGCGCTCAAGGGGGCGGCGCCCATGGCGCGGGCCGTTCTCACACCTTCACCCGAAGGGCCCGTGGTGCGGCGGCCAATCCACAGCATCTCAGTCGAACAGTTCGCTCAGGAAGCTCTTGTGGCGATGATGGCCGCGCTCGTAGCCGTGCTTCCTGTCATGATCGCCGCGCCCGCGATGCTCGTCGAACATGCCGAGCCGGCCGCCGCTCGACCGGCGGGCCGCTTCGTCGCCGGCGCTCCGCTCGATGATCTTGTCGAGTTCGCCGCGATCGAGCCAGACGCCGCGGCATTGCGGGCAGTAGTCGATCTCGATGCCCTGGCGCTCGCTCATGACGAGATCGACGCGACAGGCTGGACACAACAGACTCGTTGAAGTGCGGCCTTCTACCATGATGGCATCCTTTCTTCTTCGGCTTGGGGGGAGTGAATGGTGGGAGGCCTCATTCCTTTGCCTCCCTGTCCCGGCGCGCTTCCTCTCGCGCATCGCGCAGGATCTCGACGCCACCCTTGACGGCGATGGCCGCGGCAAGCAGCCCGACCAGCAGATCGGGCCAGTTGGAGCCGAGCCACCAGACCAGCAGGCCGGCGATCAGGATTCCGCCGTTCGAGATGAAATCGTTGAAGCTGAAGGTCGTCGCGGCGCGCAGGTTGACGTCGGGCTCGCGCAGCCGTTGCAAGAGCTTGAGGCAGATGAAGTTGACCACAGCCGCGACCGCAGACATCGCCATCATGGTGATGCCGATCGGCTCGCTGCCTTGCAGGTAACGTCGTCCGACATCGAGCATGATGCCGCCGGCGAAGATCAGGAGCATGACCCCCGACACGGCGGCCGCGCGGGTCTTCCATTTCGCGCCTCGGCTGAGCGCGATCAGGCTCAGTGCGTAGACCGCCGCGTCCGAGAGATTGTCGAGACCGTTGGCGAGCAGCGCGCTGGAATCGCCACTGATCCCAGCGATCAGGAAGGCCAAGGCGATCCCGACGTTGAGCATCAGCACGATCCAGAGCGTGCGGCGCTCGGCGGGCGCGCCCGCGGATGCAGGGTCAGTCATTGGCGGCCTTTCGGGTGAGCTGGGCCTTGCGGGCACGCCGGCGCTGGCGGTTGATGGTGAGGCTGCTGCCGCGCGCTTCCCTGGTGAGGTAGCGGAGCAGCGCCGCATCCTGCGCGCGCATCGATCTGCGCAGGCCTCGCCGCACGAGATAACCAAGCGGGCTCAGCGCGCCTTCCATCCTGACCGTATGGCGAACCTGCGTCTGCGGGCCGGCCTCTTCGAGCGCATATTCCTCGCTCAGCGTGAACAACCCGCCGAGGCCGATCCGCCAGGCGAACCGTTGTGCCCGTTCGTAGGCGACGATCGTGGCTTCGGTTCTTAGCGGCAGTTCTCCCTTGAGCATGCCGAAGGTCAGACCGACCTCGGCGTCAGGGGCAGCAACGCCGCGAAAGCGATAGCTTGGATGCCACAGTGCGAACGCAGCGAGATCGGCGATATGGGTCCACGCCCGGATCGGCGTGATGGTCAGGGCGAAGGAGGTGGTCTCCTTCATGGCCGGCGCGCCGCTTCGGTGGCCCAAGGGGCGGACGGCAAAGCCGTCTGCCACTCAGCCCGCACGCTAGGCGTGCTGGTGCGATGATCGTCGAGCCTCACAGCGGAGCCTCGACGGGATCGGAAGGCGGCGTGTCATGCCGCTCCTCCCGTGGCGGTACGTCCGTCTCCTTGCGCCCATAGCGGGCATAGAGCGTCGGCAGCACGAACAGTGTCAGCAGCGTCGCCGAGACGAGGCCCCCGATCACCACGGTCGCGAGCGGCTTCTGCACCTCCGCGCCCGATCCGGTGGCGATCGCCATCGGCACGAACCCGAGGCTCGCCACCAGCGCGGTCATGACGACCGGCCGCAGCCGCATCATCGCGCCCTCGCGCGCGGCCCGTGCCCGGTCCATGCCTCGCGCCATCAGGTCCTGGATCGAGGAGACCATGACCAGGCCGTTCAGCACCGCGATGCCGGACAGGGCGATGAACCCGACCGCCGCCGAGATCGAGAACGGCATCCCTCGCAGGAACAGCGCAAGCACGCCCCCGACCAGCGCCAGCGGCACGCCGGTGAACACGATCGCCGCGTCGCGCACGCTGCCCAATGCCCCGTACAGCAGCAGGATGATGAGCGCGAAGCAGGCCGGGACCACCAGCATCAGCCTTTGACTGGCCGACTGGAGGTTCTCGAACTGGCCGCCCCAATCGAGATATTGCCCTGCCGGCAACCGGACTTGGGCGTCGATCGCGGCCTGGGCGTCGGCGACGACGCCCGCCACGTCGCGCCCGCGCACGTTCGCCTGGACGACCACGCGGCGCTTGCCGTTCTCGCGGCTGATCTGGTTGGGACCGTCGGTGACGCCGATCTCGGCGACGCTTTGCAGCGGGACGAACCCACCGTTCGGCAAGGGCACCGGCACCTGGCCGAGCGTTTGCAGATCGGCGCGCGCCGCATCCGACAGGCGGATGGTCACGGCGAACCGCCGGTCCCCTTCGAAGATCATCCCGGCGTCGCGGCCGCCGATCGCCGCCGATATCGTGTCCTGCACGGTCTGTGCGGTGATGCCGAGCCTCGACATGATGTCGCGGCGCGGGCGGATGTCGAGCATCGGCAGGCCCTCGGTCTGCTCGACCCGGACATCGGTCGCGCCCCGCGTCTGGCGCAGGATCGCCGCGAT
The DNA here is from genome assembly GCA_963205265.1 of Pseudomonadota bacterium. Lineage (GTDB taxonomy): Bacteria > Pseudomonadota > Alphaproteobacteria > Sphingomonadales > Sphingomonadaceae > Novosphingobium. The sequence continues at coordinate 26,069 of CAUJJI010000104.1, read as the reverse complement.
GCGGTTGGCGGTCGCGGTCATCGCGTCGGTGTCGTCGCCGAACACCTTGATCGCGATGTCGCCCCGCACGCCCGCGATGAGCTCGTTGAACCGCATCTGGATCGGCTGGCTGATCTCGAACGCGCCGCCGGGCAGCCCTTCCAGCACCCGCTCGACCTTCGCCACCAACTCGGCCTTGGAGAGGTTCGGGTTGGGCCATTCATCGCGCGGCCTCATGATGATGAAGGTGTCGGAGATGTTGGGCGGCATCGGATCGGACGCGAGTTCCGCGGTGCCGGTCTTGGAGAAGACGAACCGCACCTCCGGCAGCCGCCCGATCTGCCGTTCGATGCGTGACTGCATCGCCTGGCTCTGATCGACCGAGGTGCCGGGGATACGCAGCACCTGGGCGGTGAGGTCGCCTTCGTCGAGCTGAGGCAGGAACTCCTGGCCGAGAAACGAGAAGGTGAGGATCGCGGCGAGGAATGCGCCGACCCCGACCCCCATGGTGAGGGTCGGCCGCTTCATCGCCCGATCAAGACCCGGCTCGTACCGGCGCTTGAGCCAGGACATGATGCGGCCTTCCTTCTCCTCGACCGGCTTTGAGAGCCAGATCGCGAGCATCGCCGGCACGAAGGTGAGCGAGAGCACGAAGGCGCAGACGAGCGCGATGATGACGGTGAGCGCCATCGGCGTGAACGTCTTGCCCTCGACGCCGGTGAGCGTCAGCAGCGGCACATAGACGAGGATGATGATCGCCTGCCCGAAGACGGAGGGGCGGATCATCTCGCGGGCGGCCGTGGCGACCACCGACAGCCGCTCGTCCAGGTCAAGCGTGCGGCCATGATGATGTTGCCGCTCGGCGATGCGCCGCAGCGCATTCTCGACGATGATGACCGCGCCGTCGACGATCAGGCCGAAGTCGAGCGCGCCGAGGCTCATGAGGTTGGCCGAGACGCCGCCGCGCAGCATGCCGAAGCTGGTCATCAGCATCGTGACCGGGATCACCAGCGCCGCGATCAGCGCCGCGCGGAAGTTGCCGAGCAGCAGGAACAGCACGACGATGACCAGCAGCGCGCCTTCGGTGAGGTTCTTCGCCACGGTTTTGATGGTGGAATTGACCAGCGCCGTGCGGTCGAGCACCGGCTGCACCACGACATCGGTCGGCAGCGACGCGTTGATCTCGGTGAGGCGCTCCGCGACCGCCGAGGCGACGGTGCGGCTGTTCTCGCCGATCCGCATGATCGCCGTGCCGACAACCACCTCCTCCCCATTCTCAGACGCCGAGCCGTAGCGGATCGCCTGTCCCAGGCGGACCTGTGCGACCTGATCGAGCCGGATCGGCACGCCTTCGCGCGTCGCGATCACGGTGCTCGCCAGCTCTCCGACATTGCGGATGCGTGCGTCCGAGCGGACTGCCAGACCTTCGCCGCCGCGGTTCACGACGCCGGCGCCCACGCCGACATTGTTCTCTTCGAGCGCGCGGGCGAGGTCGGACAGGTTCATGCCGATGGCGGCGAGGCGCTGCACGTCCGGCACGACCTGGAACTGCTTCACATAGCCGCCGATCGAGTCCACGCCGGCGAGGCCGGGCGTGTTCCTGAGCAGCGGAGCGACGATCCAGTCCTGCGCGGTGCGCAGATAGGTCGCCTTGTCGGCTTCGGTGACGAGCCGCTCGCCTTCGGGCGTGATGTAGCTGCCGTCGGGCTGGATGCCCGGCTCGCCGGGCCGGTGCCGGTCCTCCCGGCGATGTTCGAGATGGACCGTCCACATATAGACTTCGCCGAGGCCGGTCGCGATCGGCCCCATGGTCGGGACCGCACCCTCGGGCAGGCTTTCCTCGGCGACCCGCAGCCGCTCGGCAACCTGCTGGCGGGCGAAGTAGATGTCGGTCGAATCCGAGAAGACCGCCGTGACCTGCGCAAAGCCGTTGCGGCTCAGCGACCGCGTGTATTCAAGGCCGGGAACGCCCGCGAGCGCGTTCTCGATCGGGAAGGCGACCTGCTTCTCGACCAGCTCGGGCGAGAGCGCCGGCGCGGTGATGTTCACCTGCACCTGATTGTTGGTGATGTCGGGAACGGCGTCGATCGGCAGGCGACTGATGGCCCAGCCGCCGATCACCGCGGCGATGAGCGTCAGCAGCAGGATGAACCAGCGGCGCTCGACGGAGAATGTGACGATGCGGTCGATCATGGCGGTCAATGGCCTCCATGCTCGGCTTCGCCCTTGCCGAGTTCGGCCTTGAGGGTGAAGCTGTTGGCGCCGGCGAGCTGTTCGTCGCCGCGAAGGCCCGAGGTCACGGCCACATTGTCGCCGCTGGGCGCGCCGAGCGTGACCGGGGTTGCCCGGAAGCCGTGCTCGGTGCGCACGAACACCATCTGTCGGCCTTCGACGGTCTGCACCGCGCTTTGCGGGACCAGCACCGAACCGGCGCCGGCATCGCCGCCGGCCAGCCGGATCGACGCGGTCACCGGCTCGCCGACCCGCCATTGGCCCAAGCGGTTGTCGATCACCGCGATCACCGTCGCGAGCCGCGTCGCCTCGTCGAGGATCGGCGAGACAAAATCGACCCTCGCCACCGACCTGCGTTCCCCCGCGACGACCTCGATGTCCGATCCCGGCCGCACCCTGCCGGCATCAGCCGGCGAGAGGGCGAGCGTGACCGCCACGCGCGAAAGATCGGCGACCCGGAACAACTCCGCGTCGGCCGCGACCGTCTGGCCGAGCGTCACGCTGCGCGCGACCACCTGGCCGGACAGCGGCGATGCAATGCTGACGCGGTTGAGCGCGCCGCCTTGGCCACCGGCCGCGGCGACCTGCTGCTGCGCGAGGCGCAACGCGATCCGCGCCTCGGTCGCCGCCGTTCGTGCGGCGATCAGATCCTGCTCGGGCGAGACGCGCTCGTTGAACAGGCGCTGTTCGCGGCGAAGATTGGATTCAGCAAGTCCGAGCCTGGCGCGTGCTGCCTCGATCTCGGCGTTAAGCGACGCCGCCTCACGGCTTTCGATCACCGCGAGCGTTTGCCCCCGGCCGACCGATTGACCGAGATTGCGGGTGAGCGACACCACGCGCCCGCCGATCGCGGCCGACACCACCTGCATGCCTTGCGGATCGCCTTCGATCGTCGCCGGCAGCGTGAGCGCGCCACCACCGCTGCGCACCGCACGGACCAGCTCGATGCCTGCCGCGCGTATCTGCTGCGGCGTCAACTCGATCTCGCCTTCTTCTTCCGCGTGACCGCCTTCCTTGCCGGCTTGCGCGGTGTTCCCGGCATCGGCGTTCTCCGGCGCGGGGTCGCCGCCGGAGCATCCCGCGACAGCGAGGGCGGCGGCGAGGGTGAGCGGCAGGACCGCTGCAAAACGGGTCTTCATGGGTTTTCCCCCTGGGTAGTCGGCGCGCGTGCGGTCAGCCGCTCGAGCTGCGCCTGGGCGATGTGGTAGGAGAGCAGCGCGTCGATTGCGGCTGCGCGCGTCTCGGCAAGCGTGCGTTCGGCGTCGAGCAGGTCGAGCTGGCCGAACTTGCCTTCCCGGTAGCCGATGCGGGCGATGCGGGCGGCTTCCTCGGCCGCCGCCAGCGCAGGACCGCTCGCGGTCGCGGCGCTGGTCGCGGCATTGGCAGCGTCCGCTTGTGCGCGGGCGATGGCCTGATCGACGTCGAGCGCGGTGACCCGGCGTTGCGCCTCTGCCCGCTGCCGTTCGGCCGAAGCCTGTGACAGCGCCGCGCGCCCATTGTTGAACAGCGGGAGCGGGATCGACAGGCTGAAGATCGCCGCCGTGTCGTTGGTCTGCTCGAACCGACGGGCGCCGGCGCCAACAGTTAGATCGGGCACACGCTGCGAACGGGCGAGCCGAACCCCTGCGTCGGCTATGGCGAGGTCGGCGTCGGCCGCAGCGAGCGCCAATGTGCCGGCGCTCTCGATCGGACGGAGCGGCCCATAGCCTGCCGGCACCTGGCCGAACCAGCCCGCATCGAGCGGCCCTGTGATCGGTTGCCCGACAATCCGTGAGAGGCTGTAGCGCGCAACCTCGACGGCGCGTTCTTCGCGGGCAAGGGCCGTCTCGGCATTGACGCGAGCCACGTCGGCGCGCTGGACCTCGATCGGCGAGGCTCGGCCCGCCTGGACGCGAACCTGCGCGGCGCGCAGCGCCTCCGTCGCGATACGCACTTGATCGCGCGCCGTTACAAGCCGCCTCTCTGCGGCGGCGGCTTCGGCATAGGCGCGGACGACCGACAGCCGGAGATCAGCCTGCGCGATCGCCGCCTGGATAGCCGCTCGATCACTGCGCGCATTGGCGACGGCGATCCGCGCCGATCGCTTGCCGCCAAGCTCGATCGGCAACGTGAGGGAAGTCGTCGCCTCCACGCTGTCGATGCCCCGATAGGGGCCGGAGCCGGCCACATTTTCGGCTTCGACGGTGACGCTTGGATTGGGGCGCAGACCAGCCACGCGGCGACCGGCTTCTGCCGCCCGCACGTCGGCCGATGCGGCCTCCAGCGACGGCGAGACCGCGCCCGCCAATTCCAGCGCTTGGTCTAGTGTGAAGGATTGGCCAGCTTCCGCTGGCGGCGGCTCTTGGGCCTGCGCGACGCTCGCGCAAGCCATCGCGGCCAACACGGCCGCGAGCAATCGGTGCATGATCGAAGACTCCTGACGATTCCGGAAAGCCCCGCAGACGGGGCTAGGTTGGAGTCGTCAGGCTCTTGGAGGGCGGAGTGCTGGGTCTGTGCCAGCCGACACGAGGTCTCTGGCGTTGCCGATGGAGGGCGGCGACGCCGACAGCGACAAACTGGCGCCGACCCCGTCGTCAACCGGCGGGGCGACCTGATGATGCCCGTGACATCCGCCATGCTGGTGCGGCGTGGCCTTGTTATCGTCGGAAGGGACCTGCTCGCTGCCGCCGCTGTCATGGGCCGGGTCTGATGCAATGTCCGAGTCGACGCAGACAACAACAACTGGCTCCGCGGCATGCGCGATCGTGCCCGCCGTCACCGACAGCGCGACAAGGCACATCAAGATCGCAGCCAAAATACGAGCCATTCGCATCTCGTAGCACAGCAGCGCCGCCTTGAGAACCGTTGCATCGTCGGCCGTGATCGCGCACGGGTTGGGCTTGGTGTGTTCTGGCAGTTCCTTTGGAGTAGCGCTTGCGGCCATTCTCGGCAGTGCCGAGCGGCCGTGAGCACGTTTAGACGGTGCTAGGGTAGTATGACCGGCGACACATATTCGTTATGTTTATCCAGCGTGGGGCGCCAGTCTTTCCCCCATATTCCTCGCCTGTCGCCGGTCACCGGCGAATCGCCCCGGTTGCCCGAGACTCCCGCTTGCCGTCGGGTCACCGGGCGGGCGGCTCACCGGGCAGGCTGAGCCGGGCGATGAAGCCCTGCGCCACGGCGGGGAACTCCAGTGAGCCCTGGTGGTGGCGGGCAATGGCACGCACCAGGGCCAGCCCCAGGCCGTGGCCATCCGCCCCCGAGGCCGGGTCGGCACGGAAAAAGCGTTCGCCCAGGCGGGCGCGATGTTCCGCCGGCACGCCGGGGCCGGTGTCACGCACATCAAGACGCATGGTGCCGGCGTCGATGCCCAGCGACACGGTGACCGCACCGCCCTCGGGCGTGTATTTCAGCGCATTGTCGAGCAGGTTGCAGATCGCCTGGAACAGCAGGTGACGGTCGCCGCGCATCGGCGCGACGGGCGGCGCGGCCACCGTCACCGCGATCCGGCGCTGCTCGGCCACCGGCGCGTAAAGCTCCACCGCCTCGTGCAGCAGCGTCGACAGGTCGAGCGCCTCGCGCACCGGCGTGTCGCGGCCGACCTCGATGCGGGCGATGCGCAGCAGGGCGTCGAAAATCCGCTGCAGCCGGTCGGCATCGTCGCGCGCCCGGGTGGCGGTGGTGGTCAGCAGATCGTCGCCGGTGCGGCTGGCGGCCACCTCCAGCAATTCCAGGTCGCCGCGCAAGTGGGTGAGCGGCGTGCGCAGTTCGTGGGCGATGTTGTCGGAGACACGGGAGATCGAGGCGATGAGCGCCTGGATGCGGTCCAGCATGGCGTTGAGCGTCATCGACAGCCGATCGAAATCGTCGCCAGTACCGCGTACCGGCACGCGCTCGGCCATCTTGCCCACCAGCACCCGTTGGGCGGCGCGGTTGATGGCGTCGATGCGGCGGCCGACACCGAGGCTGAGCAGCAGGCCCCCGCCAAGCCCCAGCATGGCGGCGAGGGTGGCGGCGCCGCCGAGTACCTGGGTGATCAGCTCCTCCCGCTCATCGATGTCCTCGGTGTCGCGGCCCACCAGCAGCCGGCCGCCGTCGACGAAGGGTACCACCCGCAGGAACGCCTCGTGCTCGCTGTCGATGTCGCCATCATTGAGTTCAAATTCGATGCGCAGCCACGGGCCATTGCCCAGCTCGCCGGGGTAGACCGGAATATTGCCGGACAGGACGTTCTGACGGGAATCCACCAGCATATGGTAGAATTGCCGGCCGGCGGTCCGGTTGACCTCGCGCCGGAGCGCCGCCACCAGTGCCGTTGTGTCGGAGCCATCGCCGTACAGGGCGGCGAACCGGCGCGCGTCCTGCTCGATCGATGCTTCGACCTGCTCCAGCGGCCGGTGAATGGTGGCCCAGTAGCCGATGGCCAGCAGCACCGCCACCGACACGCAGAAGAACACCATGAAGGCCAGTGTCAGGCGGAAGGTGAAGCTGTGCCAGAGGGTGGCAAGACGCGGCGTCATCGGGTGGCTCCCGCTGCCATGCGTCAGCTCTCCACCCGCAAGGTGTAGCCGGCGCCACGCACGGTGTGGATCAGTGCCGGCGTGAAGCCCTTGTCGATTTTCTGGCGCAGGTTGCTGATGTGCTGGTCGACGATGTTGGTCTGCGGGTCGAAGCGGTAATCCCATACCGCCTCCAGGATCATGCCGCGCGTCAGCACATGGCCCTGGTGGCGCAGCATATATTCCAGCAGACGCTGCTCACGCGGGCTGAGCTCAATGCGCCGGCCGGCCCGCTCGACGGTCCGGCCGCGCAGATCGAACCGCAGATCGGCGACTTCCAGCACCATGGCCTCGCTGGCGGGCGCCGGACGCCGCCCCAGCGCGTCGACCCGGGCGACCAGTTCGATGAGCGCGAACGGCTTGGTGAGATAATCGTTGGCGCCAGCCCGCAGACCGGCGACCCGGTCCTCGACCGTGCCCAGCGCGCTGAGCAGCAGGACCGGGGTCGGGTCGCCGCCCGTGCGCAGGGCGGACAGGATGGCCATGCCATCGACATGGGGCAGCATGCGGTCGAGCACGATGACGTCGTAGCCGCCGGCGGCCGCATGAAACAGTCCCTCCCGGCCGTCGGCGATCAGATCCACCGTGTGGCCGGCATCACGCAGGCCCCGCGTGACGTGAGCGCCGACCCGGGCGTCGTCCTCAATGACCAGCAGGCGCATTTCGTCCCGTTCCGCGTGTCAGTCCAGCGCGCCGAGAATCATCGTCCCCGAGCGCGGATCGACGGTGATTTCCTGGCGCCGGCCCTCGATGGCGACATCCATTTCCAGATAGAGGCGGCCGTCCATCTCATCAAGGCTGACCTCCTGCACCTTGCCGCGGGTCTGTGTTTCCACCGCCGCGATCAGGTCGACCAGCGGCCGTTCGGCGGTGCGGGCGGCACCAAGCCGGTCGGACCGGAAGACGCGCAGGTACAGGCTGTCGACGACCTGGCGATCGCGCGAGATCAGCGTGCCGGACTGCGCGTCGATGACGGCGCGATGCACCGAGCGGCCGCGCAGCACGTCGACCTCATAGACCGGGCGCCCGCGCAGGGTGTCCAGCTCGGCTTCCAGGGCGCGTCCCTGTACGGCCTCCTCGGCGACGCGGACGGCCTGACGCAGGCCGACGGGCTCGACCAGGCGCAGCGTCACCGGCGCCGGAGTGTCGCTCGCGGTTGGCGCGGCCGAACCGGTGGCGGGCAGGGCGGTGACCAGCAACCCGGTAATGATGGCGGGGGCTGCGAAAAAGGTGCGGGGAGTGTTCATGGGTTTCCTCGTGGTTGGTGGGAGAGATCGGGGATCAGGGGGCCGTCGCCAGACTGGCCTCGATGAGGTCGACGTAGCGGTGCAGCATGTGCGACCGTTCGAACTGGCGCGCGCGCGCGATCAGCCGGTCGCTGTCGCGGGACGCGTCGAGCCGGTCGAGCATGGCCTGGGCCAGTCCGGGCACGTCGTCGAGGGCCACCAGCGGTGCCAGTGGCCCGTCCGGCGTCTCCACCAGTTCGACGACGCCGGTGGGGCAGCGGGTGGCGACCACCGGGCAGCCGGCGGCGAACGCTTCCAGCAGGACGTTGGGCATGCCTTCCCACAATGACGTCTGCACCAGCAGACTGGCGCGGGCGAGGTAGCGATAGGGATTGGCGTCGAACCCCATCAGCCGGACGTCATCGGCGATGCCCAGCTGGATTGCCAGCCGTTGCAGCGTCGCCTGCTGGCCGCCGGTGCCGAGGATCGCCAGTCGCAGCGGCCGCCGGGCGCGCGCCAGTGCGAACGCACGCAGCAGCATGGCGAAATTCTTCTGCGCCACCAGCCGGCCGATGCCAAGGACGACCGGCGTTGTACCCTCGCTGAACCAGGGGTCGCTGACAGCCGCGCGGCCCGCGGCGCTGACACCGGCGATGTCGACACCGTTGGGAATGGCGTGCAGCCGCGCGTTCACCGGTGCGAGTTCGCGGGATGCCCGGTCGGCGAGTTCCCGGGCGACGCAGACCAGATCGTCGGCTTGCGAGGCGACCCTCCGCATCAGGCCGCGCATCAGCGGGGCGCGCAGCCGACTGAGCATGCGGCCGACGCCGCGAGGGCGTTCGTGGCGGAAGTCATTGGACAGCCGCATGATGACGCGCGGCCGGGCGGCCTGGCCTACCACGGCGGCGGCGGCCAGCGGGTGAATATGGCTGCCAGCGGAAAACAGCACGCGGGGGTGATGGTTCGCCAGCCAGCGGCGCATCGCCGGCACCGCCTGGGCAATGGCCAGTGCGCGCTGGGGCAGCGCGTGCCCGGGCAGCAGGATGTGGCGTTCCACCTGCGGGTCGAGCGGCTGACCGGCCAGCTCGCCGCCATCGCGCACCATCACCAGGCAGACACGCCAGCCGGCCTCCACCGTGGCGTTGACCAGATGGCACAGGTTGCGCACCACGCCGGAGCCGCGCAGGTCGAACACCAGGAAGGCGACGTCCGGTCGGTCGGGCAGGGCGTCGCGGACCGGCAACGCCGGCAGGAAGGGCTGCTGGCGCACCGGCGGTCGGGAGGGGGTCGCCCGCGGGGGCGATGGCAGTAGCGGGGTGAGCAGTTGCAGGGTCACGACGTCCTCGCGGATTGGGAACGTCGCCCGGCTTAAGGGGCGTCAATGGGCGCCTCATGGGGCGTTCATGTAAAATCGCCCATGAAGCGATTGGCATCGGACGGACGCGAAAAAGGCCCGGGACGTGCGTCCCGGGCCTGCCAGTTCAGTCAGATATCAGTCGGAGTTCAGCGCGCCCGGCGGGTCCGGCGCAGCGCCGCGACGCCGGCCAGGCCGGCGCCAAACAGCAGGGCGGCAGCCGGCACCGGCACGCGCGCCTGGGGCACGAAGTTGAGCCCGGCCACGTCCTGGGCGCTGAGGGTGAAGGCGTAGAGCCAGTTGTCGATCAGCGCCGTGCCGTCCGGGCAGGTGCTGCCCAGCGGGATGGTGTTGCTGAACTCGTCGGTGGCGCCGGCGAAGGTCGGGCCGGCGCAGACGTCATACTGGGTGCCGCTGCCGGTCTGGGTGACCGAGAAGTCATTGTCGATGCCCATCAGGAACGACAGCGAACCGTCGTTGAGGAATTCACCGAAAGTGATGCCTTCCATCTTCTCGGTGATCGGCAGGCCGGCGGCGTTGAGCGCCGCCGCGAGGTCGAGGAACAGCGTCTTCGACACTGGCGAGACGCCGCCCGGCAGGCTGTTGGTGTTGGTGAGGTCGATCCCGGAGACGTCGGTCGCGCCGGTGATGTCGATCTTGTAGATGCGCTTGATGCCGACGAAATCGGCGTCGTTGCCATCGGTGAGGTCGGGGTTCTCGACGCCCAGCCCGCGGTTGTCGCGCTCGATGACCAGGAACTCTTGGTCGTTGATGGCGATGATCGCGCTCAGGCCGATGTTGCGGCCCTGGGCGCTGCCGCCGAAGGTGTGGCCCGGCACGTTGGCGTTGATGTCGGCGCGGGCGTCGAGCTGGTAGATATACTGCCCGACCGCCTCGCCAGTGGCGACGTCGAACTTGACGATGCGCACGTTGCGGCTGCGGCGACCGTCGATGGCGCCGTTGTCGGTGCCTTCGTTGACCAGCGGATCCTGCATTACGGCGAGGGCGTATTTGCCATCCGGCGTGATGGTCAGGCCCTCGAAGCCACGATTGTCCTGCCGGCCGGTGGTGATGGTGCCGCGCCCGTCAACGTAGTTCAGGGTCGCGCCCTGCTTTGGCAGCAGATTTTCCGGCGTGGTGAAGGCGCGGACCAGTTTGCCGCTGGCGTCGAATTCCTTGATCGACGGACCATATTCGTCGGCGACGAGGAAGTGGCCGTTCTTGGTCATCGTCAGACCCTCGGGGTCGAACGAGCCACCGAGCACGCTCTTGCTGCCGTTGTTGGGGTCGAGCGACGGGTTGAGGCCGGTGAAGCTGCTGCCGTCGGCCTGCTTGAAGACAATGGTGTCCACCAGCACGAAGTTGGAGGCCGCGCCCGTCACCGGGTCGACGGTCAGCGCGAACTTGTTGATGCGCGGCGCATAGGGCAGCACGCCGCCGCCGGGGCCGCGATCACCGAGCGCGTAATAGTAGCCGGTATGGCGGTCGTAGTAGAGGTCGGAGAAGATGCCGCCGAGGCGATTCTGCGCGCCTTCGGAGGGCTCGCCCGACAGGTCGGTGCCCATCGGGATCGACAAGGCGTTGACCAGCGTCGGCGCGGCCTGGGCGGTCAGCGATGCAAGCAGGCTGGTGCCGAGCGCCAGCCCGGCCAGGAATTTCGTCATGATGTTGCCCCTCAATGAATTGAACAGCGCCTGTGTGGCGTCTTGTTGAGGGGCGACTAGCGGGCCAGCATGACGCCGGCGTTACGCTGGCGTGACTGGGTAAAGACAGTGTTAACCTAATGACTTAGCCACGCGCGGCGATGGCGTCGGCGATGTCCACCAGGCGCTGGGCGACCTCGGCGTGCAGCGACTCGACCATCACCCCGTCCAGCGTCGCCACCCCCTTGCCGGCGGCGCGCGCGGCGGTGAACGCCGCCACCACGGCGCGGGCGTGCGCCACCGCCTCGGCCGAGGGCGCGAACACTGCGTTGACGGTGTCGATCTGGCCGGGGTGGATCAGCGTCTTGCCATCGAAGCCGAACTGGCGGGCCTGCACCGCCTGGGCTTCCAGGCCGGCGATGTCGCGGAAGTCCGGGTACATGCCGTCGAGGATGTCGAGGCCGGCGGCGCGCGCCGTCATCACCGCCCGGCTCATGGCATAGGCCAGCGGCGCCCGGTCCGGGGTGTCCTCGGCGCGCAGATCCTTCACCAGATCGGCAAAGCCCATGACCAGGCAGCCCAGCCGGTTGTGGGCGAAGGCGATGTCCTCGATGCGCAGGAAGCCGCGCGGGGTCTCGATCATGCACCAGATGCGCACGTCGGGGCGGGCGCCGGCCTTGTCCATCTCCAGCGCCAGATGTTCCACTTCCGCCGGGCCCTCGACCTTGGGCAGCAGAATGGCTGCCGGGCCGGCGGCCGCCGCGGCGTGGACGTCATCGATCCCCCACGGCGTATCGAGCCGGTTGACCCGGATCACCAGCTCGCGGTTGCCGTAACCGCCGTCCCAAACGGCTTTCGCGGCGGCGGAGCGGGCGGTCTCCTTGGCGTCCGGGGCCACGGCGTCCTCAAGGTCGAGGATCACCACGTCGCAGGCGAGACTCCGGGCCTTCTCCAGCGCGCGGGCGTTCGAGGCGGGCATGTAAAGCGCGCTGCGGCGGGGACGATAGGTGGCGGACATGCGGCATCTCCTCGGTCGACGGCATTGCAGGGCACGCTGCGCTCATACGCCCGGTTGCCGCCGGCGGCAATGACATGGGCCAAACGTCGCCGGGCGCAAAACACAAAGGCCGGGCATCAAGCCCGGCCTTTGCCACGATCGTCGTGATTGGTCTGGGGTTACCAGCCGCACTGACGGCCTTTGTTTTCCTTCTGCAGGTAGCTCATCAGTGGCTGGAAGTAGGCGACCATCGCCCTGGCGTCCATCCTGGGCGAGCCGGTGAAGGCCTGCAGCGCTTCCGGCCACGGCTTGGAGGCGCCCATTTCCAGCATGGCGTTGAGCTTCTTGCCGACTTCCTTGTTGTCGTAGATCGAGCAGCGGTGCAGCGGCCCCTTCCAGCCGGCCTGCTTGCAGGCGGCCTGGTGGAACTGGAACTGCAGGATGCGCGCCAGGAAGTAGCGGGTATAGGGCGTGTTGCCGGGAATATGGTACTTGGCGCCGGCGTCGAAATCGGTCTCGTCGCGCGCTTCCGGTGGCACGATGCCCTGATACTGGGTGCGCAGCTTCCACCAGCCGGCGTTGTAGGCCTCGGGCTTGATCTCGCCGGAGAACACCTGCCAGCGCCACTTGTCGATCAGCAGGCCGAACGGCAGGAACGCCACCTTGTCGAGCGCCTGGGCCATCAGCAGGCCGATGTCGGCGCTGGCGGGCGGCACCTTCGCCTTGTCGAGCAGGTTCAGCTTGACCAGGTAGTCCGGCGTCACGCTGAGCGCGACGAAATCGCCGATCGCCTCATGGAAGCCATCGTTGGCGCCATTGAGATAAAGGAAATCCTGCTTGTTGTAGGCGCGCTGGTAGAAGTTGTGGCCAAGCTCGTGGTGAGCGGTGACGAAATCGTCGCCGTTGACCTTGGTGCACATCTTGACGCGGATGTCATCCTTGTTGTCGAGGTTCCAGGCGCTGGCGTGACAGACCACCTCGCGGTCACGCGGCTTGGTGATCATCGAGCGGTCCCAGAAGGTCTGCGGCAGCGGCTCCAGCCCCAGCGAGGTGAAGAAGGCCTCGCCGGTCTTGATGACCTGCTCCGGCGTGTAGCCCTTGGCGACCAGCAGTTCAGTGAGGTCATAGCCCTTGTCGGCGCCCTTGGGGGCCACGACGTCGTAGATGTTGCCCCACTCCTGCGCCCACATGTTGCCCAGCAGGTCAGCGCGGATCGGCCCGCTCGCGGGCTGGACGGCATCGCCGTATTTTTCGTTGAGCTTGGCGCGGGTGTAGCAGTGCAGCTGGTCGTACAGCGGCTTCACCTGACCCCACAGGTCATCGGTGAGCCTGGCGAAATCGTCCGCCGGCATGTCATAGCCGGCGCGCCACATGGCGCCGACATCCTTGAAGCCCAGCTCGCGCGCGCCCTGGTTGGCGATCTCGACCATGCGGGCATAGTCCTGGCGCATCGGCTTGCCGACATTATCGTGCCAGGAGACCCACATCTCCTTCAGCTTCGCCGGGTCGCGCTCGGTGCCCATCTTCTCCTCGATGTCGACACCGGCCACCGGCTGGCCATCGAGCGTGCCCCGGCCCTTGCCGTAGGTCGATTGCAGGCGGGTGGCGATGTCGTTGAGTTCGAGTGCCGCGCCGGGCGTCGAGGGCGCCGGCAGCACCAGGCCGAGCTTCAGCATGGTGAGCTTGCGGCGCAGCTCGGGCGCCACCTGCACGGCATCGAAACGGGCGGCTTCCTTGGCGAGCTTGACGCCCAGTTCGGTGTATTCCGTGCCGGCGCGCGCCGACAGCCAGTCGGTGTCTTCCGTGATATAGGTGGCGTTCACCCACGCCACGCGGCTGGCATATTCACTCAAGGCCGCCAGTTGCTGCTCGGCGCTGGCAACGAAGGCCGCCGCGTCGGCGGCGGTGGGCGCGTCGGCGGCGCGCGCCGGCTGGGTCGCAGCCACGGCTAATCCAAGCGCCAGGGCCATGGCGGTGGTGGTCTTCAACATCAAGACAGTCCCCCCGGGGATTGAAAGTTGCGGAAGCGGGCGGCGGCGCAGGCGCGCCGGCCCCGACAGAGCGGCAGAAAAGCCGCTTTTGGCGGGCAGGTCAACGGGTATCGGGACAGATTATTGCGCGGAATGTCCGGGGACGGCGTTGCCGCTGGCGGGCATGGGCTGGCAATAGGCGCCGGCCGCCTGGATCGCGGCGCAGGCTGTCCGCGCCGTGGCAGCGTCGCCGACGGCATAGAGCCGCAGCATCCGGCCCTTGCCGGGGATGTTGGTGGGCGCGGTTTCCGGCGACAGCGCCGCCAGCGCCGGCACCCGTGCCGTCAGCGTCCGCCAGTAGGTGGCGGCGTTGTCGGCTAGGGCGTAGGAGGCCAGATGCAGGCGCAACCTCGGACCGGCGTCGCCGGGGGCGTCGTGGGCCGGCGGATGGGCGGCGTCATGGGTCGCCGTCGGGGCAGGCAGGGCGGTCTCGCGCACCGGTGGCGCGGCTTCTGGTCTGAGGAACAGCAGCACCTGCTCGCCGCGGATGACCAGGCCGTCGCCGCCGCCGATTCGGGCGGCATCCAGCAGGATCTGCCCGTCGCAGACGATGCGCACCACCTCCACCGCCGCCATCGGGTTGAGGTCGATCCCGGCGGGCACCGCCCGCAGGCCCAGCGTTTCGCCCAGGCCGCGCATCCGGGTCAGTTGCTGCGGCCCGCCGCAGCGGCGGCCGAAGGGGTCGCGAACGCTGGCGGCATCGACCACCAGCGTCATGCCGGCCAGCGCATCGGCGGCCGGGCTGGTGCCCGAAACCGGCACTGCGGCGACCACCCGCCAGGTGCCTTCCAGCGGCGCGGCGCCGACGGCCGGCGATGCGGCCAGCGCGGCGATCAGCGCGACTGTCAGGTTGGCAACGGGGCGTGGCGCGATCACAGCAGGTCGAGCAGCAGCTTGCGCCGGTTGAGCGGTTGCACCGGCCGGGCGTTCATCGGAAACAGCGCCGCGAAGCGCTCGATCTGCGCCGGCGAGGCGCTGACGGGCTGGCGCAGCACCACCCACGACACCACTTCGCTGCACGGCGGCGTCGTCAGCGATCCGGCATAGCGGTAGCTGGTGGGATCGCCGGGCAGGAAGCTGGCGATGTCCAGCGGTGCCGCCAGGCGCGTCTTGTCGCCGGCCTGGGTCGGCATCGCCGACCAGATGGCCTCCAGCGTCGGGTTGGCGGGGCCGGGGGTGAAGAACAGGCCGACGACGGCGAGGCCGCCGCTGGCGTTGCGATGCACGAAATGCACTTCCAGCGGAAAGCTGCGGCCGTCGATCACATGCTCGCTGGGGTGATGGAAATGGAACTGCAGCAGCTGGTGCGGCTGGCGATCGATCACCGCCTCGCTGCCGGCCGGCCAGTTGACCTGGATGGTGTGGCCATTGTGGATGATCTCGGCCGTGGCCGGCGCCCAGCGGGTCGCGAGATCCGGCGTGGCGGCGGGGATGGCCTCGGTCAGGTTGACGGGTGACTGTTCACGGCCGATGCCACACAGGGCGTCGCCAGGCGCCAGCTTGCCCCACTGGGCGGGGCCGGTGGGGCCTTCGTAGGACCAGTGGGGTGCGTCATGGCCGCCCTTGGGCGCGGCGTGTTCGGCGGCAATGCCCACGCGGGCGGCGACGGCGCAGGCCGGGCAGGCGAGTGCCAGGGTGAGGAAGCGCCGGCGGCTGGCCGGGGATGCAGGTTGGGACATCGGCGGTCCTTCCCATGGTGGCGTTGCGGTCTCGATGGCGCCATTTCGCCACAACATGGTTGACGAATGGTCAAGACAGTACCGGACGGGGGGCGGCAAGAAGCAGTGGCGCAGGGGGCGGTCGTCGCGCCGCGTTCAGGCGGCCTGCTCGTGCAACGGACAGACGACGATGCGGTTGCGGCCGTTGCCCTTGGCCCGGTAGAGCGCGCGGTCGGCGCGGGCCAGCACCGCGTGGCCGTCGGCGTCGGTCACGGTCAGTTCGGCCAGCCCGATGCTGACGGTGACCGGGATGGGCGTGCCATCGGCGGCGGCGAACGGGGTGCGCTCGACGACGCAGCGCAGCCGGTCGACGATGCCTCGGGCGGTTTCCAGGCCGGTGTCGGGCATCAGCACGACGAACTCCTCGCCGCCGTAGCGGGCCGCGAGGTCAACGCCCCGGATATTCAGCGAGATGCGCTGGGCCACCTCGTGCAGCACGATGTCGCCGGTGGCGTGGCCGAACCTGTCGTTGACCGCCTTGAAGTGGTCGATGTCGAGAATGGCAAGTGTCAGTGGCCGGTCTGTCTGTCGGGCGCGCCGAACCAGTGTCGTCATGTGCGACGTCATGTAGTGGCGATTGTAGAGGCCGGTCACACTGTCGGTGACAGCCAGCTGCATCGAGATGTGCACGGTCTCGCGCAGGCGGTCGGCCAGCCGCTTGCGCTTGATCAGCGTGCGCAGCCGCGCCTGAAGTTCCGGGCTGTCGATCGGCAGTTTGACGCAGTCACTGGCGCCCAGCTCGAAGCCTTTCACCACCGGACCGAGATCGGTGCCGTCCACGACCGTCAGGACGGGCAGGAAGCGTGTTTCGGCGAACGACCGGATGCGGGACACCAGGCGCAGGCCGTCGGTCGCCTGGGCAGTGAGGTCCACCATCACCAGGTCGCAGTCGAGCGAGCGCAGCCGGTTGGCGTGGGCGACTGCTTCGGTCAGGGACTTGCTGATCGTGCTGCCGAAGCCGTCGAGATCGGCCGCCAGGCTGTCGAGCACGCCGCCGGGCTCGCCGAACAGCGCTATGGTGGCGGGGGCGGCCCGCTCGGGGTCCGGCTCGGTGGTCAGGCCCAGTTCCAGACCGGTCAGCGCGCGGCTGCGCAGCTCGTCGAGCACGGTCTTGAGGCGGACCAGCGACCGCACCCGGGCATAGAGCTCGATGTCGCGCACTGGCTTGACCAGGAAATCGTCGGCGCCGGCCTCCAGGCCGCGAACCCGGTCATGGGCGTTGTCGAGCGCGGTCACCATGACGACGGGAATGTGGAGGGTGCGGGGGTCGGCCTTCAGCAGCCGGCAGGCCTCGAAGCCGTCCATCTCCGGCATCATCACGTCCAGGAGAATGAGGTCGGGCTGCTCGCGGCGGGCAAGCTCGATGGCCTCGGTGCCGGATAGCGCCAGCAGGACGTCGAAATACTCGTCCGTCAGCTTGCGCTCCAGGAGCTTCAGGTTGGGCAGGACATCGTCCACCACCAGAACCCGCGCGGACATGACGTGGCGCCCCCCTCAGGCGAATTGCCGGACCGTCTCGATAAATCGCTGTACCGAGATCGGCTTGGCAATATACGCTTCACAGCCGCCTTCGCGAATCCTCTCTTCATCACCCTTCATGGCGAAGGCCGTGACGGCGATCACTGGAATCTCGCGTAACTCCCTGTCTTCCTTGAGCCAACGGGTCACTTCGAGGCCGGAAACCTCGGGCAGCTGGATATCCATCAGGATAAGATCGGGACGGTGGGTGCGGGCCAGATCGAGCACGGCCATGCCATCACGAGTGCGAATCGTGCCATAATGGTGCGCCTCAAGGAGGTCGCAAAAAAGCTTCATGTTAAGGTCGTTGTCCTCAACGACCAGCACGGTCTTCGACACGAAATCCCCTCCGGTCGCGACAATGAATGGGAAAATGGCGCACTATCTGACGCCTACAGTACTTGTCAGAGTTTGATGGCTCACATGTTAACGGATTTTAACTGATTATGGTTAACCGCTTTAAACCATCTCGCGAGCAGGCGGAAGTCCTGGCGTTGCGCTGTATCGCGGAAATCGCTGGAGATTCAGCCCTCGGGCCCCGCTTTCTGGCGCTGACCGGCCTCGATATCGACGGCCTGCGCGCCAGCCTCGGGACACCGGCCACCCTGGCCGCGACGCTTGACTTTCTGCTGGGCCACGAGCCCACTCTGCTGGCGGTGACCGGGCGCCTTGGCGTTGAGCCCGCGGCGGTCGCCGATGCGGCGCGCGTACTGCGAGGAGAGGAAAGCGCATGAAACGGCCTTTGCTGATCTGCGATGCCGACGAAGTGCTGGTCGCTTTCATCGAGCCACTGGCGCGCTTTCTGAATGGCCATGACTATGATCTGCACCTGGAGTCTTTCGCGCTGACCGGCAACATCCGCCATCGCACCAGCGGCGCGGTGGCGGACAGGCCGACCGTCGCCCGGCTGATCAGCGACTATTTCGACTCCAGTCTGGAGACCGCACCGGCGGTGCCGGGCGCGGCCGGCGCGCTGGCGGCCATCGCCGAGGTGGCGGACGTGGTGGTCCTGACCAATGTCGAGGAAGCGCACCGCCAGCGCCGGCAGGCGGCGCTGGCCTCGCTGGGCATGCCTTACCCGGTGCTGGCCAACCAGGGGCCGAAGGGCGAGGCGGTCAGGGGGCTGGCGGCGACCCGGCGGGGGCCGGTGCTGTTCGTCGACGACCTGCCACCCCACCATACATCGGTGGCGCAGACCGCACCGCATGTGCATCGGCTGCACTTCGTCGCCGATCCCCGTCTGCGTTCACTGATTCCGGCGGCGCCCGACGCGCACGCCCGCATCGATGACTGGTCGGAGGCGTTGCCCTACATCCAGCGCGCGCTGGCCCTGTGACGACGGGCGGAAGCCCGCCGGGCTTCTGCCGCGACTGCCTGACGGCGGCCGGCGCGGGTGCCGTGTGCGCGGCCTGCGGCGGGCCGCGGCTGCTGCGCCATGCCGAACTGAACGACCTGGCGATCGCCCATGTCGACTGCGACGCCTTCTATGCGGCCATCGAGAAGCGCGACAATCCGGCCCTGCGCGACCAGCCGCTGATCATTGGCGGTGGCCGGCGCGGCGTCGTCTCCACCGCCTGCTATCTGGCGCGGCTGCATGGCGTGAAGTCGGCGATGCCGATGTTCAAGGCACTGGCGTTGTGTCCACAAGCGGTGGTGCTGCCGCCGGACATGGAGAAGTACAAGGGCGTCTCGCGTCGGATGCGCGCCCTGATGGACGCCCTGACGCCGCTGGTGGAGCCGCTGTCCATCGACGAGGCGTTTCTTGATCTCACCGGCACCGGCCGGCTGCACGGCGCGCCGCCGGCGCTGGTGCTGGCCCGTTTCGCGCGCCGGGTGGAAGCCGAGCTGGGCATCACCGTGTCGGTGGGGCTGAGTTACAACAAGTTCCTCGCCAAATTGGCCTCCGACATGGACAAGCCGCGTGGCTTCTCGGTCATTGGTCGCGCCGAGGCGGCTGCCGTGCTGGCGCCACTGCCGGTGGGGCGCATCTGGGGCGTGGGGCCGGCAACCCAGGCCCGACTCGGCCGGCTGGGCTTCAAGACCATCGCCGACCTGCAACGGGCACCGCTCGACCGGCTGGTGCGGGCGGTGGGCGAGGATGGTGCCCGGCTATGGCGGCTGGCGCGAGGGGAGGACGTGCGACGCGTCACGCCGGACAGTCGGCGCAAGAGCCTGTCGAGCGAGACCACCCTCGCCAGCGACATCGCCGACCCTGACCAGCTGGCGCGCCATCTGCGCGCCGCCGCCGACGTGGTTGGCCGGCAACTGCGGGCGGAGGGGTTGCACGGTGTCACCGCGACACTCAAACTCAAGACATCGGATTTCCGCCTCGTCACCCGCTCACGCAAGCTGGAGCGGCCGACCCAGACCGCCGCCGACATTCTGGAGGCGACATTGCCGCTGCTGGCGGCGGAGGCGGATGGCCGGCGGTTCCGGCTGATCGGCGTCGGTGTCGCCATCGGCGAGGCCGAGGCGCCGGCGGGGCTGGATCTGCCGGGCCTGGATCTCGACGCCGGGACGGGGGAGCGGCGGCTGAAGCTGGAGCAGGCGATGGACCGGGTGCGGACCAGGTTCGGTCAGGCCAGTCTCGGTCAGGCCGGTCTCGGTCAGGCCGGTCTTGGCCTCAAGGCGCGCGCGGGGCGGGCGGTATCCGCCGAGAACGACGTGGGGGAACCGGAGACAGGCCGCCGGCGCGACTGATGGTCCGCCTGACAATGTTGTTTCGCGTCGCCTGTGCTGTTCGAGGTTCGCGGCCGGACCCATTCATAGTAAACTCAATTGTAACCATTGTCGCGTGTAAGGTGCGGTGCCTGCATCACGTCCGTTGATTGTCCGGGGAGACAGACCATGGTTTCGACGCCCACATCCTTGCCTGGCGCGGTGGCGTCGGGTGGCGTCATCGGCGAGATCGCTGCCGCGTTGCTGCGCCGGCTGGACGCGCGCGAGCCCTTGCAGCAGGAGGGCGATCGTCAGCTGCTGGCGGAAATTCTGGCCTTCGCCGCCGATGCCGAACGGCAGATCGCGAGCCACAGCGCCACCATCGACCGGATGGCCACCATCTCGACGCTCGATCCGGTCACCGGGCTTGCCAACCGGCGCGGACTGGCGCTGGCGTTCGACCGGGCGGCGGCGTTCGCCAGCCGCTACGGCGAGCCCGGTGTGCTGGTGCTGGTGGACGTGTTCGGTCTCGTCGAGCTGGAACGGTCCATTGGTCCGCTGGGAGTCGAGGTCTATGTGCGGGCGCTGGCCCACTGCCTCAGCCGGCAGGTGCGCGGCTCCGACCTGGTGGCGCGCATTGAACCGCATCGGTTCGCTCTGCTGCTGGAGCGGTGTCCGCTGGAGTTCGCCACCTGCAAGGCCGCGGTCATTGACGAAGCCATTGCCGAACTCAAGGTGCCCTATGATGGCCGGTTGTTGTCGGCCGATGCCTGGCTCGGCTCCGCGCCCTTCGGCGCCGGCTCCACCCTGTCCGCGGCGCTGGCGGCGGCGGACCGCATGACGCTGGATGCCCGTTACCGGACACGCAATAACTGAGTTATCCCCTGCCGGTCTGTCGCTGACGGCAACGCCACCATTGCGCGAGCGTCGTGAAATGCCGCATGTTGGCGCTTGTTCAGCGCGCCGGCCTCGGGCCGGGCGACGATGGAGGTGACATGAGTGCGGAACAACGCCTGCGTGATCTGGGGCTCGTGCTGCCCATGGCGGCGGCCCCGGCGGCGAATTACGTGCCCTGGGTGATGACCGGCTCGCTGCTGGTGATCGCCGGTCAGCTGCCACTGGGGCCGGATGGCATTGCCTACCGCGGCAAGCTTGGCCGCGAGGTGACGATCGAGCAGGGTGTCGAGGCGGCGCGCCGCTGTGGCCTCAATCTCATTGCCCAGATGAAGGCGGCGCTGGGCGATCTGGAGCGGGTGGTCCGGGTGGTGCGGCTTGGCGGGTTCGTCAACAGCACGGACAGTTTCACGGAGCAGCCCAAGGTGATCAACGGCGCGTCCGATTTGATGGTCGGGGTGTTCGGCGAGGCTGGCCGCCACGCCAGAACTGCCGTTGGAGTCAACGTTTTGCCGTTTGATGTAGCGGTTGAGGTGGATGCCATGATCGAGTTCCGCTAAGAAGGGCGGAGGCCAGCCAGCCAGTGGAGCTTGCCAACAAGAAATGATGTCCGGTCGATGACAATAGCCAGCACTACGGAACAGCCGACCGCCTGGTTGACGGCACAACCTTTTGCTCATCGCGGTTTGTATGATGCCGCTGCCGGCATTCCGGAAAATTCCGTCGCCGCGTTCGAGAAGGCTATCGATGCCGGCTACGGGATCGAGCTTGATGTTCAGTTGACCGCCGATGGCGACGCCATCGTTTTCCACGACTCGACCCTGGAACGACTGACCGGCAAGAAGGGCTCGGTTCGCCTCTATGGTTCGGCGCGCCTGCAGCAGATGAAGCTCAAGGATAGCGACCAGACCATTCCGTCGCTCTCCAGCGTGCTGTTCGACGTGGCACCGGGCCATCCGCTGCTGATCGAGGCCAAGAGCCCGCCGGGCGATCCGCTGCCGCTGTGCTTCGCCATCCGCCGGGCGCTGGAGGGCTACAAGGGGCCGGTGGCGGTGATGTCGTTCAATCCGGTCATCGTCCGCTGGTTCGCCGAGAACGCGCCGCGCATCATGCGCGGGCTGGTGGTGACGGACGGCCCGCAGAAATTGCCGTGGTGGGCGCGGTTCAAGTTCGCCCGCCGCTATGTGCAGTGGCGCGCCAAGCCGCAGTTTCTGGCTTATGACATCCAGCATCTGCCATCGGAAATGTCCGTCGAGTATCGCCGGCGCGGCATTCCGGTACTGACCTGGACCGTGCGCACCGACGAGGATCGTGCCCGCGCCGCGGAGCACGCCGACAACATCATTTTCGAGCCGCAGCCGCCCGCGACGACGCCGTGACGTCGCCACGCCCCGGCGTGGTCGACCCGATGGTGTCAGCCGGCGGATGGCGTCAGCCGACGGTAACGGCGGGCGTGTGCGGAATCAGCGCCAGGGCGGCGATGAACTGGGCGGCGCTGGCTTCCCAAGAGAAGTGACTGGCATAGGCGACGCAGTCGTCGCGGCCGCATGTCAGGGCGCGGGCAATGGCCACGTCCAGCGAGTCGTCGAGAGCGCCCACCGGCCGGGCCCAGCCGGCGATCACGCCCGTTCCTGAGTCGCCAATGACATCCAGCGGCCCGGCGACCGGATAGGCCGCCACCGGCAGGCCGCTGGCCAGTGCTTCAATCATCACCAGGCCGAAGGTGTCGGTCTTGCTGGGGAACACGAACACGTCCGCCCCGGCGTAGGCGCTGGCCAATGCCTCGCCATGCAGGGCGCCCAGAAACACGGCCTCGGGATAGCGTGCCTGCAACTCGTCAAGCGCCGGGCCATCACCGACAATGACCCGGGTGCCGGGCTGCCGGGTGGCGAGAAACGCCTCGACGTTCTTTTCCACCGCGACTCGCCCGACATACAGCTGCAGCGGACGTGGCAGACCGGCGAAGGCCGGGTGCGGTGCGATGCCGGGCCGGAACTGGGCGAGGTCGACGCCGCGGCTCCATGGCCGGGTCGACAGGATGCCGCGGTCGTTCAGTTCCGCCGCCAGCCTGGGCGTGGCCGCCAGCACCGCGGCGGCCGGGGTGTGGAACCAGCGCAGATAGCGCCAGAACCAGTCTGGCGACAGTCCGGTGCGAGCGGAAACGTAATCGGGAAAGCGGGTGTGAAAGGCGGTGGTGAACGGCAGGCCGCGCTTGAGGCAATAGCGGCGCGCGGCAAGCCCCAGCGGCCCCTCGGTGGCGATATGGATGGCCGCCGGCTGGAACGATTCGATCATCCGGGCCACCCGCCGCCGGCCTGCCAGTGCCAGACGGATTTCCGGGTAGGTCGGACAGGGCAGCGAGCGGAACAGGTCCGGGGTGATGGTGTGGACGGCATGGCCGGCCTGTTCCAGCATGGCGATCGTGGTCTGCAGGGTGCGGACGACGCCATTGACCTGCGGTGTCCAGGCGTCACTGACGAGGGTGATTTTCACGCGTACACGTTGTCCTTCGGTGTCGGGGCGGGCGATGCCGGCGCGACGGCGACCAGCGCCCGCCGCCGGTGGTGCTCGGCCCAGTCGATGATTTCGATATGACCGTCGGCACGTTCCACCAGCGCCGTACAGCTCTCCACCCAGTCGCCGTCGTTGTAATAGGTGACGGCGCCGAACTGACGGATCTCGGCGGAGTGGATGTGGCCACACACCACGCCGTCCACATGACGATCAAGTGCCGCGTGCGCCACCGCCTCCTCGAAGCAGGAGACGTATTCAACGGCGTTCTTGACCTTTTTCTTCAGATAGGCCGACAGCGACCAGTACGGCAGGCCCAGGCGCCGCCGCACCGCGTTGAACGCCACATTCAGCTTGAGCAGCAGTACGTAGGCGAAATCGCCCAGGAAGGCGAGCCAGCGGGCGTAGAGCACCACGCTGTCGAACTCGTCGCCATGGAGCACCAGCAGCTTGCGACCATCGGCGGTCTCGTGGATGGCCTCGGCGGCCAGTTCGACGCCGCCAAGGTTGAGGCCGATGTAGTCGCGCAGCATCTCATCGTGATTGCCGGGGATGTAGACGACGCGGGTGCCCTTCTTGGCCATCTTGAGCACGCGGCGCACCACGTCGTTGTGCCGGCTCGGCCAGTACCAGCCGCGCTTCAGGCGCCAGCCGTCGATGATGTCCCCCACCAGGTACAGGGTCTGACAGTCGATCGACTTCAGGAAGTCCAGCAGCAGGTCGGCGTTGCAGCCTGTGGTGCCGAGGTGGACGTCGGAAATCCACACCGTGCGCAGGCTCATGCGCTTGTCCGACTCCGGGACGTCGTCCTCGGCGTGCCAGTTGAGGAAGCGGCGGGAACGGGGGGATTGTTTCCGAGACGTGGACGAGGTGTCCTTGCTCTCGATCAATGCCCGGAGGCTCATGCTTACCATCGGCCTGCGTCCTGCGGATGGCGATGCTGATTTCATCGCAACATCTATGTCTGGTCTTGGCCATAGCTACGAACTGTTGCGGTTTTTTGTCGGTAGGCTGGTGATCTCAATTTTGTCAGTATTTGTCGCGGCACAGGCATTTGCGACCATCCGTATCTTGCGGATGCAACATACCTCTCTTATGAATAGGGGTACGGAGCGGCTTCAGCTTTCTGCGGCACTCCGTGCGCATCTCCCTGATGCGCGATTTCCTCCCTGAACCTTGGCCACTCCACGTTTGTGGAGTGGCTTTTTTTCTGGCTCCGCTGTTGCCGGCGCCGGACCCGGCTATTCGGCGGCGGCCCGCAACGGGCGATCAAGGCCGAGAGCCGGCAGGCCGGCGGCGAACCGGGAGAGGATATCGCAGATATCGTCGCGCAGCGCCGCCAGGTTCGATGTGCGCGTGAGTCGTGTCTCGTCCATGTACAGGCGGCGGTTCAGCTCGATCTGGATGACGTGCAGGCCGCGGCTGGGCGCGCCATGAATTTCCGTCGTATGGCCGCCCGAGTAGGGTTCGTTGAGGGCCACCCGGTAACCCGCGCGCTCGAAGCCCTGGCGCAGGAGCTGGCGGACTCCGCTGTTGCACGCCGCGCCCCAGCGGTCGCCCAGCACCACGTCCGCCTGGCGATGGCCGGGACGATCGGGTGGCAGCGCCGCCGAGGGCATGGAATGACAATCCAGCAGCACCGCGTAGCCATGCTCGCTGCGCGTCTCTTCGACCAGGCTTTTCAAGGCGTTGTGATAGGGTCGGTAGATGTTTTCGATCCGCTGCTGGGCCTCCGCCAGCGGCAGCTTGGCCGTGTAGATGTCGAGGCCGATGCCGGCCACCCGGGGCAGCACCCCGAGCCCGGCGGCCACCCTGTCCGTATCGGGCTGGGCAAATGACGGCAGCGGCTCGGCGAACATGGCCGGATCAAGCTCGTAGGGTGCCCGGTTGAGGTCGACATAAGCCCTGGCGTGGGTTGCGGCGATCAGCGGCATCCCCAGCACCGGCCCGTCGCGGAACAGCTCATGGACATAGGCGTCTTCCGACCGTCGCAGCAGCGCCAGCGACAGCCGGCTCATCCGCAACAGCGTGTCGGGATAATAGTCGCCGCTGTGGGGCGAGGCCAGAACAACGGGCTGGCTGACGCCTGTCGGGCGCTCGATCCGGTAGGCAGTCTGCATGGCGCCAGAATGGGCCGGCTGTCATGCTCACGCAATCTTAAATTTCTTTGTGCCAGGAAGGGAATGGCCTAAACCCTGCCAGGCATGTCCATATTGATGTCCCGATGATTCCGAGCGCGTTGCCCATGATCAAGATTCTGCTGGCTGAAGACGATGATTCGATGCGCACTTTCCTTGCCCGTGCCATCGAGCGCGCCGGCTATGAAGTGACGGCCGTTGATCGTGGCACCTCGGCGCTGCCGCTGATCGCCAGCGGCAATTTCGATCTGCTGCTCACCGATATCGTGATGCCCGAGATGGATGGCATCGAGCTTGCCCAGCGCGCGGCGGCACTGGCGCCGGGGATGCGGGTGATGTTCATCACCGGCTTCGCGGCGGTGGCGCTCAACCGGTCGTCGGGTGCGCCGCAGAACGCCAAGGTGCTGTCCAAGCCCTTCCATCTGCGCGACCTGGTCAACGAGATTGATCGCCTGTTCGCCGCCTGAACGGTGGTCGCGGTCGCCGCAACCGCTGGCTGGCCGTGAGTCTGCCGAATCTGCTGAGTCTGCTGTCATTGTGTTGTCATGCTTCTCCGCTTTGACTGCCAGGCGGTTCAAGGCGAGGAGGCGGTTATGGGCGCGTGGTCGAGGTTCGCGGGGCTGGCGGCGGGGC
>CAUJJI010000103.1 GCA_963205265.1 Pseudomonadota bacterium | reverse complement strand
GGCGAAGGCACGGTCATCGGCCCGGTCGGACTCGGCGTCGAACATGCGCGTCGGCGAACCGTCGCGGGTGACGCCTTCGCGCTTCAAATAGGCGACGTGCGCGGACAGCGGCGCCATGCGCCGGCCGCCGCGACTGCGATGGCTCACGGGCAGCGCCTTCACCATCACTCGGCGGCCCGAACCGAATAGCCGGCTGCGGGCAAACGCGGTGCGTCCCCGGCCGAAACTGGATTGGCCACCTCGGCGCGGGCCGCCCCCGGTGCGCCGGCCGCCGCTGTGGATCGCTGCGACGCGCAGCACCTCGGCCACCAGGCCACGGGCGTTGCGGCCTTGCGCCTTGCCGCGCTTGGCCTTGCCGGGCCGGATGCGAAACTCGTTGTCCTCGCTCACGGCCGGGCCGCTTTCGGCCGTAAATGGCCCGTGGTGCCATCCGAGACGTTGATTTTGCTTGCTTTTCCCTTCCGCGCGGCACGCGCGCCGACCGACGCCCCCGCGTGAAGCCACGGAAAAGCCTTGGCTTTTCGGCGAAGCGGGGTGCGGCTTATATCTTGCCCTCGTCTGTCCCTGTCGTTTTCTCCCTCCCCAGCCACTTTCCTGCTCGGGACGGATGATGGGGATAGCGCGCAAATCATTGCAGTCGGCCCGCGCGGGCGCGGGGCACGAACAGCGTGTCCTCCGGCTCATTCGAAGGCGAAGCTGCGGAGCGAACGTCACCGGATGTCGGCCCATCGGCTGGCAGCTCCGACGCGGGCTCCTCGCCATCTGACTGCACGGAAACGGCTTCGGACGGGGCGCTCGCGGTGCGGACGAACAGCGCGGCGCGGCGCCAGGCGAACGGATCAGGCGGTGCGCTCACCGCCATCTCCGCAGCGCCCGATGGGCCGACAACGGCGCTGAGCTGAGCTAGGTAGCCGACCGTCTCGGGCGGCAGCGGACGGCCGCGCGACAGGTAATCGTCGTAGCGGCCCGGCCCGGCATTATAGGCTGCCAGCATCGCGCTCGCGTTGCCGTAGCGGTCGTGCATCGCGTGCAGATAGGCCGCGCCCGCCATGATGTTGTCTCGCACGTCGAACGGGTCAGCGCCGAGGCCATATCGCGCGCGAAGATCGGCCCAGGTCGCGGGCATGATCTGCATCAATCCCATCGCACCCGCACGCGAAACGGCGCGGGAGTTGCCGCCGCTCTCGACGCGCATCACCGCCCATATCCACCCTTCGGGGATGCCGAATCGCCGCGCGGCCTCGGCGACATGACCGGCATATGGATGAGCCGCCGCCGATCGTGCGGCCGGCAAATCCTGCGCCGTTGCCGCGACCGGCGCAGCGCCGCCGGACATCAGCGCGACGGCCAACGCCACCGCCGATCCGACTCCGCTCCGCCGCCAGCCTGCCAGCGTGCTCGCTACGCTCAAGGGTGCGCGCGCCGCGCCGGCCTGCGGCCGCCTTTGACCTCCGCTGCGCGCCCCGGCCGGTCTGCGACCGAGCGGGACGGAGGGATGAGACGGCTTTCCCGCGAACAAAGGGATGATGGAAAAGCGCACCGGATCAGTCCTGCTCGCGCGACTTCGGTTGGCGGTTCCAGCGCAGCGACCAGGCCGACGTGTCGCCCGTGGTCTGGAACAGCGCGGCACGGAGCGGCTGGGCTAAGGCGGGATCGTCGATGCGCAGCGAGACGTAATCGCCGGCGCGTTCGCCGGTCTCGTTCCAGCCCGCGCCGATCTCTGGGCCTTCGCCGCCGTCGCCGCGATGAATGCGCCAGTTCGGCGCATTGTCGGCGTCGCTCGGCTCGGCCGGAACGATCGAGATGCGAATGTCGAGCGTCGCGGTCTCGATGATGCCTTCGTAACCGTTGGCGGTGCGGAAGAAGCTGCCGATCTGCATGGGACTCTCCTTTGGGTTGGCAGGGATGAGCGGGTTCAGCGCCACACGAGCGACGCGTTGGGGGTGTCGCGGGTGAGGATCGGGACGGCGCGGCCGAGCACGGTCGAGGCCGGCAGCGGGCCGAAATAGCGGCCGTCCATACTGTCCGCGTGATCGGGGTTGAGCATCAGCAGCTCGCTGCCGCGCAGCGTGCGGCAGCCCTGCCAGACGGGGAGCGAGCGGCCTCGTCCGTCACGCGCCAGGGCAACGGCGACCGGCCGGGCATCGACGCTCACGACGGCGCCGATCCGGCACACAAACTGCCCCGGCTTGGCCGCGACATGCTTCAACAACGGCACACGCTCACCAAGATAGCTGCGCTCGGCCAGCCACCGCGCCAGCGGCGCGGGCGGCGTAACGGCGACCAGCGTGCCGACGGCGGGATCGCGGTCGGGCTCTATCCGGTAGAGGCCGAGCGGTGCGCTGGCGCTGGCGTTCCAGATGACGCGCGGCAGCGGGTCGAATATCGCGACGGCAGTGAACGACACGGCGAACACCGACGCGGCGGAAGCCGTCGCGATGGTCCATCCACGGGGCGTCATCCTTCGATCTCTCGGCGTTTGAGCCAGGCGCGATGGCGCTCCAGCGTATAGGGGCGCGGCTGATGTCCGGCGGCGATGCGGTTGGCGACGTGTCGCCAATGATCGGGTGCGGCGTCGCACGGATCGACGCCGGCCGCCTCGGCCGCGTCGATCGCGGCGAGCACCTGGCTGACCTTGGGCCAGCCCTCGATCTTGAGCAGGATGTCGCCGCCCGGCCGCACGAATGGCAGTGTCGTGAACGGCTCGCCCGCGCCGACCGCGCGCACGATGTCGATGCGCGAGCTTACCGTGCCGTAGTCGTTCGCCGCCCAGCGGACGAACGCGAAGATGGCGCCGGGGCGGAAGCGGACGATGCGGCGGCGGCGATCGACGATCTCGTCAACGGCGACGCGGCCGAACCTGATCCAGTGCTCAATCCGCTTCTCGATCCACGTCAGTTCGACGCGAGTCATGCCGTCATCGGACGGCTGGCGGTGGCGCATGGGCGACGGCGGGACGGTCATCGCCGGCTCCGGGCGATGGCCGAATCCGCGCGCGGCATGAGGTCGTCCTGCCCCGGATCGGAGGTCGAATGCTTGATGCCGATATCGGCCCAGGCGCGCAGGTCATCGACCGAATAGACCACCCGGCCCCCGATCCGGCGGTAGGCCGGGCCGGTGCCGAAATAACGGTGCTTTTCAAGGGTGCGGCCTGAGAGGCCGAGGAAGCGGGCGGCTTCCGGCGTGCGCAGGAAGCGGGGCGGCAGGTTGGTGGGCGTATCGGACAAGTGACGACTCCTGCGGGCGGTGGCGGCAGGAGGCGTAATTGTCAGAACGGAGGCGGCTGGGTGGGGTATGAAGATGTGCGGCTACGCGGATGTGACCCCCCCCACGCGCGGGGTGGCAGCGGGGAGGGGATCAGCGGATGCGGAGCAGCTTGCGGTAGTCGCCGTTCATCATGGCGATGCCGTCGCGGACCAGCCGCACGACGAACGAGCGCGAGGCCGACATCTTCCAGTCGCTCGCGGATAGTTTGTTCGCGTCGTCACGCCCCAGCTCGGCGGCGATCTCGCGATAGGTTGCTCCGGCATCACGCAGGTCGAGCGCGCGGAGCATCAGGTCGAGCCGGGCGAGCCGGTAGGCGGTAAGCGGCCAGCCGCGCGGCAGCGGCCCGGCAGCGCGGCCGAGCAGACGGCGGTGGAAACGCAGCAAGCTGGCGATCCGGGTGGGGAAATCCTTGTCAAGCGGGATGATGGCCGCGAGCGGCCGGCCGGGGGTCGCATCGCGCAGCCAGAGTCGATGCTCGCCGGCCGCGTCGGCGACGATGACGTGGCGGCCTTCAATCCCGGCCAGGTCGGCGAGCAGCGCCCCGAGTGCGCGAGGATCGACCGGAGCGGCGGTCTTGAATCCCTCCGGCGCAGCGTCGAGAATGACCGTGACAGCGGTCAGCTCCGGGCGCCAGACGACCGGCTCCGAGAGGTCATCCGGCGCCGTGGCGAAAGGATAACCCCCAGCGCCGCGCGAACGCCAATTCGGCGGCGTTCTTCGCGACGGCGCCCTCGTCGATGCGCTCTTGCATCTGCGTATGTTCGGCGCGGTAGGTGCGGTTCCGCCGCAAGAACTCCGCGGCTAGATCGGCGCGCCCGAGCGCGTCGGACATTCCGCCGGCGCGTCGCTGGCGACGCCCAGGCGGCGTCGGCATTGCATCCTCCCCACCGCGCCTCGCGCGGATTTCGGGGTCGCGTCCGTCAAGGTGGTGTAATTTCGGCTGTGGCCGTGGGCCATCGTCAGGCGGCTTTGGCGGTGATGTGTAGGGGCTGATTTTCCTCCTCGATCATGGGTTGGTTGAGTTCGGCCATGCCTTCGATCTGCATG
>CAUJJI010000102.1 GCA_963205265.1 Pseudomonadota bacterium | reverse complement strand
CGCTCGGCAGCCCCAGCCTCTTCACTATCGCCGGCCCGACGCCCTCGCGGATGCCTACCGGAGAGGCCTGCGCCTTGCTGGTCCGCTGCCTGGCCGGCGCGAATGCCCATGCCCGGTCGCTGGGCCTGCGCCTCGCCATCGAGCACAGCAGCCCGGCGCTGCGCAGCCACGGCTTCGTCTGCTCGCTGGCCGATGCGGTGACGGTCGCGGCGGAGGCGGACGTCGCCGTCGCGGTCGAGCTGCAGAACTGCTGGTACGAGCGCGACCTGGCGCGCCTCTTCCACGACCATGCGGCGCGCTTTGCGATCGTGCAGTGCAGCGACTTCGCGGTCGGCGAGGAACTGCGGATGAACCGCCGCGTGCCGGGCGACGGCGACATGCCGCTGGAATGGATGATCGGGGAACTGCTCGAGGCCGGTTACGGTGGCTACTTCGACCTCGAGATCCTCGGGCCGGCGATCGAGGCGGAAGGCTATGCCGCGGCGATCATGCGCGGCGCCGAATGGCTTGCCCGGCGCCTGACCGCATGGGGAGTCTAGCCGCACCGGCGATCCCCATTCGATCCCCCTTGTTTGCCGCGCCCTGTGTCGTCTAACGCACCTGGCGAAACCGAGAGGGCAGTACAGCCGATGAATTTTGAGTGGACCGAGGAGCAGCGCGCCTTTCGCGACACGCTTCGCGCCTTCCTGAAGGCGGAATTGCCCGACGACTGGGAAAGCATCGCTCACCACGGTCCGGGCTCTGCCGAGATTACACGGTTCTCGCGTCGCTTCTGCGGCCGCCTGGCCGAAGCCGGCATGCTGTTCCCGCACTGGCCGGTCGAGATGGGCGGGCAGGGGCTCGACGCCTGGTACCAGACCATCCTGGCCGAAGAGATGTGGGCCGCCGGCGAGCCGCGCGGCGCGCAGTATATGAACGTCAACTGGATCGGCCCGACGATCATGCGCTACGGCAGCGAGGAGCAGAAGGAAAAGCTGCTGCCGCCGATCGTCGCCGGCAATGCCATCTGGTGCCAGGGCTTCTCCGAGCCCGACGCCGGTTCCGACCTCGCCTCGCTGCGCACCCGCGCGACGCTGGAGGACGGCAAGTACCGGATCAACGGCCAGAAGATCTGGACGTCCTACGCCGGCCTTGCCGACAACTGCTTCCTGCTGACCCGCACCAGCGACGACCGCAAGCGCGGCATCACCATCCTGATCGTGCCGATGGACACGCCGGGCATCACCGTCCGCCAGATCCCCAGCATCATCGGCGAGGGCGACATCCACGAGGTGTTCTTCGACGACGTCGTCGTTCCCGAAGGCGCCCGCTTCGGCGAGGAAGGCCAGGCCTGGGAGATCATCTCCTATTCGCTGCGCAACGAGCGGCTCGGCATTCCGCGCTACCATCTCGCCCGCGCCACGCTCGACCGCGCCGTCGGCCTGCTCAAGGCCAACGGCCGCTGGGAGGGCGAGGCAGTGAAGATCGTGGCCGCGCTCGCCGCCGCCTTGTGCGAGACCGCGCGCAACGACTGCTACGCCATCGTCGAGAAGCGCGTGCAGGACCTGCCGATCGGAGCCGAGGCCAGTTCGGCGCGCTACAACGTGGTGCTGGCCGAGCGGGCCGTCGCCGAATTCGTCGTCGAATATGTGCCGCAGGCGCTGATCGATGCCGAACCCTACCTCAAGATGCACCACCAGCGCGGCATCGTCGCCGGCATCGCCTCGGGTGCAGCGGAGATCCAGTTGAACATCATCGCCACCGAAGTTCTCGAGCTGCCGAGGGAGCCGCGCTGATGGAACTCTCGATCTCCGAAGACCAGAGGCAGATCCTCGATGCGCTGGACGGGCTGGCCAAGCCCTATGCGAGCGTGCCGATCCACGACATCTCCTTCGCCCTGACCAGCGATGCGCTCGACGCCGAGCTGGCCGGCAACGGCTTCCTCGACGTCGCGGCCATGGACGATCTGGGTCCCGAGACCGCGGCCATGGTGGTCGAACGACTTGCCCGCCTGCCTTTCGCTGTCGAGACCGCGGCAACGGCGCTGGTGCGTCCACTGCTCGATCCCGAGCTGCCGCGGCCGCTGTGCCTGGTCGAGGACGGCGCCCAGGGCAACGCGGTGCGGTTCCTGAAGCCGGGCGCGACCGTGGTCGTGGTCGGTGCCGGCGGCGTGCGCAGCTTCACCGCGAGCGAGGCGCACATTGCCACGGCGCACGACGAATCGATCTTCGCTTACCCGATGGCGGTGCTCAAGGCGCTGCCGGCCGAAACCGAGATGCGGGCGTACGACGTCCCCGCCGCGCAGGTGCTGACGCAGTGGCGCATCGGACTGGCCGCCGAGGCTTCCGGGCTGCTGGCGGCGGCGCTGGCGGCGACGGTGACCTACGTTTCCGAGCGCAAGCAGTTCGGCCGCCCGATCGCCACGTTCCAGGCGCTGCGCCATCGCCTCGCCGAAGCGCAGGTGGTCAGCAACGGCTGCTACTGGATGACGATGAAGGCGGCCGTATCCGGTGATGCCGGCGACGCCGCGCTGGCCGCCCTGCACGCCCAGGAGGCGGCGCGGCGGGTGACTTACGACTACCACCAGTTCCTCGGCGCCATGGGCATGACGCTCGAGCATCCGCTGCACCTGTGGACCTACCGCCTCAAGGCGCTGATCGGCGAACTAGGCGGCCGGGGCGCGCAGGGCCTGGCGGCTGCGGAGGCGATTTGGGGGTAGCACGTCGTCCCGGGCTCGACCCGGGACCGCTGAGCGCTTGGCCGGACGTTCCATCGATGAGGCCAGCGGTCCCGGCTTTCGCCGGGACGACGGCTGCTCCTCACAATGCCGCCAGCGGCTCGTCTTCCTCGACGTCGATCATCCCGCCGATGTTCGGCCCGCCGCCGACCGCCAGCGATTCGCCGGTGATGTAGGAGGCCGCGTCGCAGGCGAAGAAGGCGATCGCCTGGGCCACTTCGCGCATCTCGCCATAGCGGCCGAGCGGGAAGGCCTTCTTCGCCACGGCCTTGGCATCGTAGCCGCGCTTCTCCCAGCCGAGCTCGGCGGCCTCGGTGGCGGTCATGCCGGGCGCGACGCAGTTCACCCGCACCCCGATCGGCCCCCATTCCGCGGCCATGACTCGCGTCAGCATCTGCAGCCCGGCCTTGGCCGCCGAATAGGCGCCGACGCCCTGCGTGCCGTGCATGCCGGCAAGCGACGAGACGTTGACGACGTTGCCCTTGCTTCGCCGCAGGTGCGGCAAGGCGGCTTGCGCGCAGTACTGCGCGGCGCTGAGGTTCAACTGGATGTCGCGGTCCCACTTGGCGAGATCCATCCTGGCCAGGCCGATATGCCCGTGCGCGCCGCCGGCATTGTTGACCAGGATGTCGAGCCGGCCCAACCGAGCCACGACTTCGGCGACCATGGCGCGCACCGCTTCCGGCTTGCGCACGTCGCAAGGCACGGCGAGCCCGCGCCGGCCCAGCGCCGCGATATCGCCGGCGGTCTTTTCCAGCGGCTCGGCCCGGCGCCCGGCGACGGCGACATCGGCGCCGCGCTCGGCCAGCAGCAGCGCCGTCGCCCGGCCGATACCGGTGCCGCCGCCGGTGACCAGCGCGACGCGGCCGGTGAGGTCGAATTCCGTCATGTCCATCGTCACCACCTCCGGCGGCGCTGGCAGCCGCGGACGCGCTCGCGCAGTTCCTGCGTGCGCTGCTCGGGCGTCACCACCGGCGTGTCGGCGGGCAAGTGGCTGCGCAGGTCGGCCAGCTTCACGCGTTTGAGCGACGGCGTCGGGCAGCTGTCGCAATCGTACCAGCGGCCGTAGATCGTGCCCTGCTTGTAGCCGGCCGTGTCGAGCCAGTTCGGCACGCCGGGATCGGTCAGCGCCAGCACCGCGCGAAACTTGCCGTCGGAGCTGATCCGGGCGAAATGCCCGTTGGTGCTCGACAGCCGGTAGACGTATTCGAGCGCGTTGAAATAGGGATCGTTCAGCTGGAAGTTCCAGTAGTGGCGGACTTTCGGCAGCTCGGTCTCGATGATCAGCGCCTCGTCTTCCTCCAGCTCGAAGACCGCCGGGATATAGACCTGCTTCGACAGCGCACCGCCGAGCTTCTGGGGCTGGAACACATTGACCCCGACGTCGGCCTTCACCTGGTTCTGCATGGCGTAGAACAGGCGCGTCGCGGCGACCGGCATGGCCGCCATCTGCTCGATCTTCCGCAGGATCTGCTCGGGCGTCGGCCGCGGCTTGGGCGCGACCGGGTCGAGGCATTCGATCGACATCACCGGGTCGACTTCGTTGAGCCAGTCGTAGCTGCGATAGCGCGTCATCAGCACCGTGGCGCCGGGCTTGATCTCCAGCCAGTTGCCGGTGTGGCCCGCCGGCCGCTCGCGGCTGATCAGGATCTCGAAATTGCCCTGGGCGTCGAGCTGCAGGCTGCGGTCGTCGATGTCGGCATAGCGGGCGCCGGTGTGGTCGACCTCGCCGGGCAGGCCGGGCAGGGCGCCCTGGGTGTTGATCAGCAGCATCTTCACCGTGCCGCGATTGCCCGACAAGCGATAGGTCAGGTCGTCGCGCACCGGGCAGTAGAGGTAGATGTCGTCCGGGTTCGGCTGCAGCGTGTAGACCGGGTTCCACAGCGGCGCCCAGTCGGGGTGCTCGGCATCGGCGTGGAAGAAGGCGAAATAGCCGTACGAGAACTGCATCATGATCTGGCGATAAACGTCCGCGCGATATTCGGGGTCGTCGGGGCGCCAGGTGTTGGCAATCTCGTCGACTGCGGCTTCGAGAGGCTTGAGATATTGGAAAAGCGGGCCGATGCTCGTGCTCATTGGCGTGTCCTCACCCGGCGGTCCGGCTTGGTGCGGGACTCGCTTGCGAAGATGGTACACACTATCTAACGCGGCTGCAAACCCATCGGAGGAGGTGCTGGAATGATCGGAGAGGACCTGCTGGACATCGGCGGCCAGGTGGCGCTGGTGACGGGCGCCGGCCAGAATGCCGGGCGCGCGATCGCCATGGAACTGGCGCGGCACAATGCCGGCG
This sequence comes from Pseudomonadota bacterium, assembly GCA_963205265.1. Lineage (GTDB taxonomy): Bacteria > Pseudomonadota > Alphaproteobacteria > Sphingomonadales > Sphingomonadaceae > Novosphingobium. Next base: position 8,211 of record CAUJJI010000102.1, on the reverse strand, counting down.
GCATCGCCGTGAACGACTTCGTCGCCGAGCGGGCCGAAGCCGTGGCGGAGGAAATTCGTGCGATGGGCGTCCCGGCGATCGCCGTGCCTTTCGACGTCTGCGATCTCGAGGCGGTGCGGGCCGCCGTCGCCAGGGCGAGGGCCGAGCTCGGTCCGGTGACGGTGCTGGTCAACAACGCCGGCATGGCCGGTCCCAATACCCAGATCCGGCCTTCCAAGGTGTTCTGGGAGGAAGACCCGTCGGAGTGGGGCAAGTTCCTCGGCACCAACCTGTTCGGCGTGTTCAACTGCTGCCACGCCACGATCCCCGCCATGGTCGAGGCGAACCGCGGCCGCATCGTCACCATTGTCTCCGATTCCGGCCGGACCGGCGAGCCGCGCCTCGCCGTCTATGCCGCCGCCAAGGCCGGCGCGAACGGCTTCGTCCGCTCGATCGCCAAGGAGGTGGGCCGCTACAACATCACCTGCAACGCCGTGTCGCTGTCTTCGCTGATGCCCGACATGTCCGAAGAGCAGCTGGCCAAGGTGCTGGAATCGGATCAGGCCAAGGCCCAGCTCTCGCGCTACATCGTGCGCCGCTACGGCAAGTCGAGCGACGTCGCGGCGCTGGTCGCCTTCCTCTGTTCTGACGCGGCGGAATGGATCACCGGGCAGACCTATCCGCTGAACGGGGGCTATGTGACGGGTTGATCGGGGGAGGAGCAGGCCTGCCCGCTCTTTCGCACCAAATCTCAACAATGCGATTGACGAATCCCGTGGGACGGTGAAGCTCGCGGGATAGAAGCCTGGGAGAACCGCATGCCATCGCCAGCATTTCACGCACCGGGGACGGTTGACGAAGTCGTCGGCCTGCTCGCCGGCGATCCCCAGGCGCGGGTGCTGGCGGGCGGGACGGACCTGATCGTGCAGATGCGCTCGGGCCGGATCGCGCCCAGCGCCGTGATCGACCTCAAGCGGATCGGCGGCATGAGCGGGGTGAGAGTCGAGGCCGGCACTTTCGCCATCGGCGCGGCGACGGCCTGCACCGCGCTCAAGGATTGCGCCGAGCTGGTCGCGGCCTGGCCGGGCGTGGTCGAGGCGGCCAATCTCATCGGCTCGGTCCAGGTGCGCAACCGGGCGACGATGGGCGGCAACCTGTGCAATGCCTCGCCTGCCGCGGACAGCGTTCCGGCGCTGGTCGCCGCCGGAGCCACTTGCGTGGTGGCCGGTCCCGCAGGCCGGCGCGAGGTGCCGGTCGCGGCCATTCCCGCCGGACCGGGCAAGACTTCGCTGGCCCCGGGCGAATTCGTCGTCGAGATCCGCCTGCCGCCGCGTCCCGCGGGCGGGGGCGACGCCTACCTGCGATCGATCCCGCGGACCGAGATGGACATCGCCGTGGTCGGCGCGGGGGTGAGCCTGGTCCTCGGCCCCGACGGCACCTGCACCTCGGCGCGCATCGCGCTCGGCGCCGTGGCGCCCACCGTGGTCCTGGTCGAGGATGCCGCCGCCGCCCTGGTCGGCAGCCGCCTCGACGATGCTGCGCTCGATCGCATGGCAGAGGCGGTCCGCGCCGCCTGCCGGCCGATCGACGACAAGCGCGGGACCGCCGGCTACCGGACCGCCATGGCCGCCGTGCTGGCGCGCCGGACCGTGAACATCGCCCGCGAGCGGGCCCAGAGCGAAAGCACGAGCAAGGCATGAGCAAGCTGCTGGTATCCACCACCGTCAACGGCGACGCCCAGGAATTCCTCTGCGATCCCGGCGCCACCCTGCTCGAGGCGCTGCGCGAGCAGCTCGGCCTGACCGGCAGCAAGGAAGGCTGCGGATCGGGCGACTGCGGCGCCTGCACCGTCGTGCTCGACGGCAACATGGTCTGTTCCTGCCTGGTCCTGGCCGCCGAGGCCGAAGGGCGCCAGGTCGCCACGATCGAGGGCGTCGCCGAAGGCAGCATGCTGCATCCGGTGCAGCAGAAGTTCCTCGAGCACGGCGCGCTGCAATGCGGCTTCTGCACGCCGGGCTTCATCGTCGCGGCCAAGGCGCTGCTCGACCACAACCCGGCGCCGAGCGAGAGCGAGGTGCGCTACTGGCTGGCCGGCAATCTCTGCCGCTGCACAGGCTACGACAAGATCGTCCGCGCGGTAATGGATGCCGCCGCTCAGCTCAGGCAGGAAAGGATGCCGGCATGAACGCGCCTAGCGACCAGAAGACCTTCCGCCTCGTCGGCACGCGGCCGATCCGCCCCGACGGCATCGAGAAAGTCACCGGCAAGGCGATCTACGGTCCCGACTTCGTCGCGCCGGGAATGCTCCACGGCGCCGTCCTGCGCAGTCCGCACCCCCACGCCCGGATTCGCGGCATCGATACCCGCCGGGCCGAGGCCCTGGCCGGGGTCAAGGCCGTGGTCACCGGCGCCGATTTCCCTGGTGGAGCCGAAGGCACCGTCGCGGGCGGGGAGACGCCCACCGATCTCAAGTACGCCTCGATCAAATGCATGGCGCGCGACAAGGTCTTCTTCGAAGGCCATGCCGTGGCCGCGGTCGCCGCGACCAGCGCCGCGGTGGCCGAGGAGGCGCTCAAGCTGATCGCGGTCGACTACGAAGTGCTGCCGCACGTCACCGACATCGAGGAAGCGCTGCGCCCCGGCGGGCCGATCCTCCACGACGACGTCTTCACCCAGGGCCTGGCCGAGACCCCGACCACTCCCTCTAACGCCTCGCTTCGCTTCGCGATGACGCGCGGCGATGCCGAGCAGGCGCTTGGCGCGGCGGTGGAGGTCTATACGGGGCGCTTCACGCTGCAGCCGGTCCACCAGGGCTATATCGAGCCGCATGCCTGCGTCGCGTCGTGGCAGGCCGACGGGCAGGGCCAGATCTGGTGCTCGACCCAGGGTCATTTCTCGGTGCGGGCGATGACCGCGGGCATCCTCGGCATGTCGATCGCGAGCATCCGCGTCATGCCGCTGGAGATCGGCGGCGGCTTCGGCGGCAAGACCACGGTCTATCTCGAGCCCGTCGCCATGCTGCTGTCGCGCAAGGCCGGGCGGCCGGTGCGCCTGGCCATGCAGCGCGGCGACATCTTCCGGGCGTCGGGACCGGCGCCGGGCGCGGTGATCGACATCCGCCTCGGCGCCCTGGCCGACGGGACGCTGTCGGGGGCCGACATCGAGTTCAAGTACAACGGCGGCGGGCTTCCCGGGGCCTACGAGGTCTACAGCGGGGTGATGTCGACGCTGAGCTGCTACCGCGTGCCCGATGCGAACGTGGTGGGCTGGAACGTGCTGACCAACATGCCGACAGTCCACGCCTATCGCGCCCCGGGCGCGCCGCAAACCTATTTCGCCGTCGAATGCGCGATCGACGAGCTGGCCCGCCGGCTCGGCATCGATCCCATCGACATGCGCCTCAGGAACGTCCTGCGGCCGGGCGATACCGACGGTCGGGGGATGACGCTGGGCGCGATCGGCTATGCCGAGACGCTGGAAGCGACCAAGGCCCATCCGCACTATGCGGCGCCGCTTGGTCCGAACCAGGGCCGCGGCATCGCCTGCGGTTCATGGGGCAACTACGGCGGCCCGTCGACCGCGGCGGTCAGCCTGGCGGAGGACGGCTCGATCCTCGTCACCGAGGGCAATCCCGACATCGGCGGCAGCCGCGCCGCTATGGCGATGATGGCCGCCGAGACGCTGGGCATCGCCTACGAGAAAGTCCGCGTCACCGTCGCCGATACCTCGTCGATCGGCTATTCGATGGGCACCGGCGGCAGCCGCACGACCTTTGCCACGGGCATGGCCGTGGTCCAGGCCGCCGAAGCGGTGATCGAGATCATGAAGCAGCGCGCCGCGCAGATGCTGGGCGCCGATGCCGCCGGCATCGAATGGCGCGACGGCGCCGCCGTGCTCGGCGAGCAGCGGCTGTCGATCGCCGAGATCGCCGCCAAGTCGGGGATGACCGGCGGACCGATCTCGGCCGAAGCGGCGATCCACCCCGGCGGCTTCCTGCCCGGCTTCGGCGCCCATATCTGCGATCTCGAGATCGATCCCGAGACCGGCCACACCACCGTCGTCCGCTACACCGCGCTGCAGGACGTCGGCCGGGCGATTCATCCCGACTATGTCGAAGGCCAGATCCAGGGCGGGGCGGTGCAGGGCATCGGCTGGGCGCTGAACGAAGCCTACGTCTACGACCGCGAAGGCCACCTCGATAATGCCGGCTTCCTCGACTACCGCATGCCGGTCGCTTCCGACATGCCGATGATCGAGGCGGTGATGATCGAAGTGCCGAACCCGGATCATCCCTACGGCGTCAAGGGCGTGGGCGAGACGCCGATCGTACCGCCGCTGGCAGCCGTGGCCAATGCGGTGCGCGATGCCACCGGCCTGCGCATCGGCGACCTGCCGCTTTCGCCCGACCGGATCTACGCCCGCTTGCAGGCGGCCGAGTAGGTTTGCGTTGCGCATCGTCGTCATGCCGCCGTTCGACCGCGAGTTCTTCGGTGGCAGCGACCGGCTCGAGCTGGAGGCGGACAGCCTGTTCGCCCTGGTCGGCAAGCTCGATGCGATCGCCCCCGGCTTCGCCGCCGCTGCCGAGAGCCGCGCCGCCTTCGCCGTCGACGGCGTCTTCGCGCCGGTCTGGTCGGCGTCGCTGGCGGGGGCCGGCGAAGTGATCTTGCTCCCCCGGGTAGCTGGGGGCTAGTCTGCCGGCCGATAGGAAAGGGAGCGAGCGATGTCCGAAGCTCTGGCCTGGCGCGCGCTGTCGCCTTTCGGCGTGGAGATCGACCGCGACCTTGCGGCACCGCTGACGGAAGACGAGACGGGGCAGCTGCGCTGCCTCCTGCGCGACCACGGCCTGGTCCTGGCGCGCAAACAAGAGCTTTCGATGCAGCGCCAGCAGGAGATCTGCGCGCTGTTCGGCCCGATCCTGCTGCGCGAGGGCGAGAACGGCACCATGAGCAACGAAGGGGGCGGGCCTTCCGCCTCGGCGCTCAACTGGCATTCCGATGCGGCCTATACCGACCATCCCTTCGATGCCCTGTCGCTGCATGCGCTCGACGTCGTCGACGATGCCTCGTCCACCTGCTTCGTCAGCGCCGAGAGCGGGCTGGAGCGGCTTCCCGGCGAACTGCGCCAGGTGCTGGAGGGACGCAGCCAGGAGATGATCGCGCCGCACTACACGGTCCTCGGCGAGACGACCTGCGACCGGCGCGACCCGCCGGCGCAGAAGCGCGGGGTGATGCCGGCGATCTACCGAAACCCGCACACCGGGCGCGACTGCCTGTGGGTCAACGCCATGCAGACGGCGCGCCTGCTCGACATGGCCTGGGAAGACAGCCGCGAGCTGCTGCACGCGGTCTACGACCGCCTCTATGCCCCCGCCGCGGTCCTCGAGCACCGCTGGCGCAAGGGCGACATCGTCATCTGGGACAACATCGCCCTGCAGCACGCGCGGGGGAACCTAGAGGACGTCGGCAACCGCCTGCTGCAGCGCGTGATCGTCGGCACCGAAGGCGTGGCGCCGCATATCGCCTGAAGCCGGGTCCTTCCCCATGGGGGGGTGGGGGACCGCCGGCGCAGGGCTGCCAAGTCCCCTTCCAGGGGAGAATCCGTTGTCTTCAGCCGATCTCCACCGTTTTCCCTCCAACCCATTGACGCAGCACCAGGTAGCGGCCGTGCAGCGCGCCGCGGTCCTGGATGCCGAAGCCGAGCAGGGTGCCTTCCTCGCCCTCGGCGGCGGGCAGCCACTTCACCTGCTCGAGCCCCGTCTTCACCCCCTCGCGGCTGAACTCGGGCGAGCGGGCGAGGCCTTCCGCCACCAGCCGGCCGAGGTCATGGCCCTTGCCCGCCCAGACCGCGCCCTGGGCGGGCACGCCCAGCCGCTCGCGCAGCTCGGCCAGCGTGCGGTTCCGGTCGGAATGCATGTCGATGTAGATCCAGCCGTCGATGGCGCGGGCGAAGTCGGGCTGGTAGCCGCGCAGCCCGGCGGTGTTCATGATCCGCGGCCCCTGCCAGCCGCGCGCGGCGAGCGGACGGGCGACCGCCGGCGCGGAAAGGCCGAGGCCGAGATAGACGAAGCCGTCGACGCCGGCGGCGAGGACGCGGTCGACTTCGGCCCCCGCGTCCTCCGCCAAGGGCGAGACGGCTTCGGCCGCGGCGATCTCCAGCCCCAGGATCAGCGCCTCGTCCTCTAGGTACTTGAGGTGGCGCGTGCCGATCGGCGACTGGTCGTAGACCACGCCGAGGCGACGGGCGCCGACGCGATGGAGATGGCGCGCCATGACCAGCGATTCGTCCTCGTGTGAGCCGACCTGGAGGTGGAACATCCATTCGCCGCGACCGCGTTCGGCGCCGGCCCAGTTGATCGTCGGGATTCGCTCGCGCTCGACCCAGGGGGTGGCGGCCAGTGCGTTGTCGCCGATCGCCGGCCCGACGATCATCACCACGTCCTGGCGCGCCAGTTCCATGAAGGCGCGCTCGACGGCCGCGGCGGTGCCGGTCGGCAGGCCCAGGCCATAGGCGTGGACGAATTGTACTTCGGCCTGCAGGCGACCGGCGGCCTGGACCGCCGCCACTTCGCGCGCGAGCCAGTCGGTAACGTCGCCGCTGGCCGTTTCGGCATCGGCGCTCATGTCGTTGAGCACGCCAACCCGGACTGTCCGGACCATCCGCATCCCTCCCGCGATACTGCGCCGGCCGGCTTGCCGCGCTCTCCCACCTTAGCCTAGCATCGAATCGCCGGCCGCCTAGGCGTGCCGAAAGCCTGGGAGAGACGATGGGCAGGATTTCCGATTTGCTGGACCGCGCCAAGGCGGCGGCCGGCCTGGAGAACTTCGGCGACGACGGTTTCCGCGAGGGGCTGGAGCGCCTCGTCGATTCCGGGGACCGCGAGGCGCAGCTGAACGACACCGGCCGGATGATGTTCGACGGGCAGATCGTCATGCTGCTGATGCGCCGGCTCGAGATCGAGGACTGGTACGCCCGGCATCCCGAGATCGACGAGGAGGAGATCGTCGCCCCGCTGATGGTGCTGGGCCTGCCGCGCACCGGCTCGACCGCGCTGCATTGCCTGCTGGGAGAGGACCCGGCGGTGCGCGTCATGCGCAACTGGGAAGCGATGTATCCCTGCCCGCCGCCCGAAGCCGCGACTTACGACAGCGACCCGCGCATCGCCCAGATGGAGGCGCAGATGAAGCTGCGCGACAAGATGACGCCGCGCATGAAGCAGATGCTGCCGAGCAGCGCGACTTCGCCGACCGAAGACCAGCTCACCATGGGCTATCACTTCGTGTCGCAGATCTTCCAGGCTTCGTTCCACATCCCGGCCTATGCCCGCTGGCTCCACCACGAGGCCGATCTCGAGCCGACTTTCCGCTATGTGAAGCGCGTGCTCAAGCTGCTGCAGTGGCGCTGCCCGCCGAAGCGCTGGCGGCTCAAGAACCCGACCTATTCGATGTTCATCACCGCGCTCGACAAGGTCTTTCCCGACGCCCGCTACTGCATGACCCATCGCGACGTGGCCAATGTCATCCCCTCGGTGGCCGACCTCTATTTCGAGATGCACAAGCCCAACAGCGACACGATCGACAAGTCCTGGCTGGGCGAGATCAACGTCGAATTCGGCATGCTCGGCATGCAGCGGATGATCGCCTTCCGCGACGGCGGCAACGACCACCGCTTCTTCGACATCCATTTCGCGCCGTTCCAGAAGGATCCCTATCCGACGCTGGAACGGCTCTATGCCTTCCTCGGCGAGCCATTCACCCCCGAGGCGCATGCCCGGATGAAAGCCTGGCGCGACAGCACCCCGCGCGACAAGCACGGGCGGCACGAATACAACGGCGCGGACTATGGCCTGGATACGACGCGGCTGCGCGAGCAGTTCCGGTTCTATTCGGAACGGTTCGGCGTGCCGCTGGGAAAGGATTGAGAGTGCGTCCCGATCCTCCCCGGAACGGGGAGGGGGACCGCGACGGCGCAGCCGGCGTGGTGGAGGGGTCGGGAGGTTCGATCTGGACGCTGGCTTGTGAGGAGAGGTTTCGACCCCTCCACCACCGGCTGCGCCGGCGGTCCCCCTCCCCCCATGGGGGAGGATCTATAGCAGACACACCTCAACCCCCGCTGGCGAATGCGGGCTTGCGCCGGGGAAGGAAACACACGCACGGGACGGCCGGCGCTTGTGGTTTGCCTGGCGCGACAGGCTTGGCTGGTTGCGAGCCCTGCGGTGCGAGGCGTCGGCGGGTC
>CAUJJI010000101.1 GCA_963205265.1 Pseudomonadota bacterium | reverse complement strand
CGTTGAGGCTGGTCTTGAGGTAGTCGAACTTCACCGCGAAGCCGGCAACCTCGGGCAGGTTGATGTGCGCTTCATAGCGTTCCTGCCCGTAGTCGCCGAAGCCGACCTTCACCCGGCCGCCAAACTCGCCGGTTGGCTTGGAGGTCACCACGCGCACCGCGCCGCCCTCCGCATTGCGGCCGAACAGGGTGCCCTGCGGACCGCGCAGGATTTCGATGCGCTCGGGATCCGCGAGGTCGGCACCCAGGCCCTGCGCACGGCCGAGATATACGTCGTCCTGATAGACGGCGACGCCCAGTTCCGAGGTCCCCTGCGTCGGGTCGAAGTTGATGACACCGCGCATGTCGATGATGATCGCGTTGTTCGCGCCGCCGAAGCTCTGCACGGCTAGGCCGGGCGGGGGCACGTTCGCCAGATCCTGTATGCTGTTCAGGCCCTTCTGCTCCAGCGCCTGCTGGCCAAGCGCCGTAATGGAGATCGGGACCGATTGAAGATTTTCTTCCCGCTTCTGCGCGGTCACGATTATCGGTCCAATGCCGTTGCTGTCATCGCCTTCCGCCTGCGCAAATACAGCGCAAGGATACGATGCCAGAAAAAGGCCGATAACACCGGCAGATGCATGAACTCGAATTTTGCTTTTCAGACTCATTTCAATCCCCCTTGTCCAAACCACTCTCTGCAAGGCCCCACGACTATTTGTCCGGGCCTGACTATTCGCTGGTGGCGTGCAAGGAAATTGCACCATTCGGACGCAGCGAGACAAGCCGCAAAAAAAATGCACCCACATTTTATGAGCCGTCGGCGCGCGCCAAGGCCTCGACAAATCCGAAGCAAGGACGCAAGCTTTGTTATATCACGTGGCCTCGAGAATGGTGGACCATGGACATCGCCAAGCTCAATCCGACCTACCGCCCAACTCCCGGGATTCTTGCCGAGGCCGCTGATCGGTCGAGAAAGACCGACGCCCTGCATGCGCGCGCGCAGCGCAGTTCGGAGCGCTTTGTGGACCTGCTCAGGACTTATTGCGCGCGGCAGGTCGGAAGCTATCGCCTGGGCGCCGCCGAAGAACTCGCAAGTCAGTTCGGTGTGGGCAAGCGAATGGTCCGAATCGCGATTCGCGAGCTGGAACGTGAGGGAATCGTGCAGGTCACCAAGGGCAGGCGGGGCGGCGCGTTCGTCCATGGCAAACCGATCGGGCATCCCGCGCAACTGCTTTGCGACCATCTCACGCTCACCGGTATTCAGCTGCCCGATGTCAAGAGCGCGACCACGTTCCTGCTGTGGACCGCAGTTGAACTCATCTGCCTGCAGGGCGGCGCCAAGCGGCCCGAAGCACTCGCTGCGGCCGAAGCAATCATGCAGGCGCGCGAGCTGGATTGCCACTTCGTGGATGTCGACAAGTGGTGCGCGATGCGCGGCTACGTCGTCGAGAGCGCAGGCAACGCGGCACTGAGCGTGCTCCACGACGCCTTCCAGGCCGCCTATTCCGATGCCCTCGCCTCCGAATTGCAGCTGGAGGTCCCGATCGAGGCCGAAGGAAGCGCCCTGCTGCGCTTGGAACGCTACCTGCTGGACCAGCTGGCGTCGGGAGATCTGGGCGAGGTCCGGATCGCCATGCGGCTGATCAGCAACCTGGAAATGCGCTTTCTCCGCAAGTCGCTGAGCGCCAATCACCTGTGTCGCACCTTGAAGCCTGAAAACCTTTACGGCCGCCGCTCGCAGATCAGGAAGGGAGGCGGGAAGCTCGCCCATCAGACGCTGCGGGCACTGCACGCCCACATCCGCCACCGCGCGATGGGCGATGGCGCGCGGCTCGGCACCCTGGCCAAACTGGCGCCATCCTTCGGCGTTGGCGAAGACGTGATGCGCGAAACTCTCGCGCTTGCGAGCAGCCAGGGCCTCGTGTCCGTAAAACGGGGGCGGAACGGCGGGATTTTCGTAAGCCAGGAAAACCAGTCTCATGGAACCCGGACCATCGCTGCCCAATTGGCCCTCGTCTGCAGCGAAGCTGATGTCGACGTAATCATGAACCGGCTGGAACGGAGCAACGTCAGCAAGTCATCGCACGCCGTGATCACTGCGGTTCTGGAAGACGTGTCCAAGATTCTCAATGATACAAAGTAAGAATTTCGGGAGAGCCAAGTGCTTGCTGAAGGATTGCGATTCCTGCCACTCGATGGCTTTTATCATTTCGGCTATGTGACGCAGGATCTGGACAGCGCCCTCGAAAGACTGGGCGCCACCTTCGGGGTCGCCAGATATCGCCGCAGGTTCAATGCTCCCTGGATGGAAGTGGTGCACGCAAGAACGGGCGGCACCCAGATCGAAGTTTCGCAGTTCACCAGCGAAGCGCCCCAGATGTATCTGGATTTCATTCCGGATACTCCCGGAGAAATCCGACTGCAGCATCTTGGCTATAAAGTCGAAACGCTGGAGAAATGGGATGATCTCCAGAATGCCATAGAGCTGCATCGCCTGGCGACCCCGCTCAATGTCAGCCTCATGGATGGGAACTTGCGGGCTATTTACGTCGATACGTGCGCGACGCTCGGCTTCTATCTCGAATACCTGTATTTTTCGGGCCCGGCACTGAGGCTGGGCGACGACATTCCTCAAATCCGCTGATCAAGGTTTCAAAATGAAGATGAACACACATACCCTCGAGCAGATGTTCTCCCTCTCGGGACGCGTTGCCCTCGTCACCGGCGGCACAGTCGGAATGGGCCGCGCGTGCGCCGCCGCGCTGGCCGCGGCCGGAGCCACGGTCGTCGTCGCCGACGATGCCGACCGGATCAAGGACCACGGCAAACTCGTTCCCGAGGGCATCGCCATCATCGAACTCGACGTCCGTTCGGAAGATGCCGTCAACGCGGCCGTCGCCGGGGTGATCGCGGCGCACGGCGGCGTCGATATTCTCGTCAACGCCGCCGTGGTCAATCACAACAAGCCGCTGATGGAGATCACCAGCGAAGAGTGGGACTTCGTCCAGGCGACCAACCTGAAGAGCGGGTTCTTCATGGCAAAGGCGGTCATTCCCTCAATGCAGCGGCGCGGCGGCGGGCGCATCGTCAGCATCACCACCATCGGCAGCGCCCACCCCGTTCTCCACGGCAATGGCGCCTATGGCCCGTCGCGCGCCGGCATGAACCAGTTCATGCGCAATCTCGCGCTCGACTATGCCGCCGATCATATCACCGCCAACGCGGTGCTCCCGGGCGCTGTCGTGACCGAGACCATCAGCGCAGCGATGCGCCCCACCGGACCCGGCGCGGACCCATCGCGGCATCCCGCGGGACCGGGTTACCCCGATGACGTCGCGGGCCTCGTGCTGCTCCTGGCCGGTCCGGCGGGGCGCTATATTTCGGGCCAGTCCATCGCCGTCGATGGTGGTTTCCAGATTTCCTGAATCGTCCGCCCGCGGGCGCGATTCCTGCGACATTGCAGCAAGTCCCGGCGACGGGACGGTGCCCGCTCGTCCAGGATAAGCACCTCGGCGGTGATCACAATTGCCTCATTTCTTTCGGGATCCGCGTGCATGCACAACATTGCCGAGAAGCATTCCAGCGAGGGCGAGCCCACGTCCGCGTCACCCGACCGGCCGCTGGTCGCGGAATGGAAGCGGTCGTGGCGGCCGGGGGTGGCCGCGCTGGTCGGTGGGTCGGTGTGCTTCGCCCTGTACAGCACGATCGCCAGCATGTTCGTGATCCCGCTCCAGGAGAAGTTCGGGTGGAGCCGGGGCGAAATATCGTCTGCATACTCCTTCGGCATCGCATCGGCGCTGCTGGCGCCGTTCCTGGGGCGCATGGTCGACAGGTTCGGACCAAGGCTGATCATCCTGGTTTCCATCGGGGTGACCACGGGCTGCTACGCCGGCTTCACCCTGATGAGCGGCAGCCTCGCCCAGTACTATGCGATATACCTGGTCCTCAGCATCTTCGGCCTGTTTCTGACTGGGCTGACCTTCGCCCGGGTGATCGTTGGTGAGTTTAAGCAAACCACCGGGACCGCCCTTGCCTTCTCGCGGCTGGGACTGGCGAGCACCTCAGCCATCGTGCCGCTCGTGCTGTACCCGATCATGAAGCACTACGGGGCCTCGGGCGGGTTCGCCTTCCTTGCGGTCCTCCAACTGGTGATCGCCCTGCCGCTGGCGTGGCTGTGGCTTCCGCGCCGCCGGGAAAGCGCTTCGGCGAACCGAGTCGGACGGATTTGGGGCGGTGTCGGGTCGTTGCTGTTCAGCAACCCCAAGATCGCGGTCGTCGCCTTGGCCGCCGTTCTCAACTATGCGCCAGTCCTCACCCTTGCCTCGCAGTTGCAGCCGCTGGCCATCGCGAAAGGCCTGCCCGCGCAGAACGCAGTCCTGCTGATCTCGGTCTTGGGAATGTCGGCGGGCATCGGGGCTCTTCTCAGCGGCTACCTGATCGACCGGTTCTGGGCGCCCGCAGTCGCTTTCACGCTCAACCTCTTCCCGGCGGCCGCCTGCCTTCTGCTGCTCGACGCATCCCCCTCGCCCTGGGTGATCTACGTTTCGGTCGCCATGCTCGGCCTGGGACAGGGGGTAGAGGTGGACATCGTCGCGTTCCTGATCGCGCGCTATTTCCCGCTTACGCACTACTCGACCATCTATGGCATGGTGGTGCTGGCGATTTCGCTCGGAAGCGCGGCCGGGGCATCCGGCATCGGCCTGCTCTACGACACTTATCACAGCTATGACGTGGCGATCGCGATGTGTTCCGCCGCGTTCTTCCTGTCGGCCCTGTTCTACCTCGCGATGGGCCGATATCCGTCCGTGCCCTGTCGCGACCTGTCGTAAGCCGCGCGCCGGCCCCGCCCGGGCGACCTCGCGCCCGGGCGGGGCCGGTCAGGCGCTGCCGCCCTCCCGCGAGGGCAGGTCAGGCACCAGCGCGCACCGCCTGCGCCCAGGCCAGCTCCATCAGCTCGGGCAGCACCTTCACCCGCTCCTGCGCCTGCGCCGACGAGGCAGTGCCGCGTATCTCGCGGCCTTTGATGCCATGAAAGATTGCCGCGAGCCGGAAAAAGTTGAATGCGAGGTAGAATTCATAGCCCGGCAGCGCGTCCTGCCCGATCCGGTCGCAATAGCGCGCCACGTATTCCTGTTCGGACGGGATGCCGAGTGCCTCGATATTCGCCCCGCCCAGGCCCGCAACGATGTGGGGCGGCATTCGGTACATCATGGCATTGTACGCGAAATCCGCGCCCGGATGGCCGAGCGTCGACAGTTCCCAGTCGAGGACCGCGAGGACGCGCGGCTCGGTGGGGTGGAAGATGATGTTGTCGATCCGGAAGTCGCCGTGGATGATGCTGGTGTGATCGTCATCGGCGGGAATGTGCGCGGGGAGCCATTCGATCAGCCGATCCATATTGGGATCGCGGCCGGCGTCGCTGTCGTCCAGGTACTGCTTCGACCAGCGGGCGATCTGCCGCTCGAAATAGTTGCCCGTCCGGCCGTAGTCCCCCAGCCCGACGGCTTCGTAGTCGACCATGTGGAGTTCGACCATGGTGGCATTCATGGCATCGAACAGCGCCGCGCGTTCGCCTTCGTCCACCTCCGGGATTGTGGCGTCCCAGAAGATCCGGCCATCGACCATGTCCATGATGTAGAACCAGGTGCCGATCACGCTGTCGTCGGTGCACAGGCCATGGATATGGGCGACGGGGAAACCGGCCTTGCCCAGCCCGGTCAGGACCTTGGCCTCGCGCTCGACCGCGTGGGCTCCCTTGAGTAGCTGGCCGGGCGGCTTGCGCCGCAGGACATAGCTGCGCGACGGGGTGATCAACTTGTAGGTCGGATTGGACTGCCCGCCCTTGAACTGCTCCACGGTCATCGGGCCAGCGAAACCTGGCACATTCGCCGCCATCCAGCGGCTCAGCGGGGCTTCGTCGAAGGTGAAGCCAGCACGGACCGGCGTCGTCCCGATATTGGCTCCCGGCTGCGCGCTCAAACCCCGACTCCCTTGAGAAAGTCGCGCTTGATCGCCTTGGCGAGGCTCCACTTGTGCACTTCGGTCGGGCCGTCATAGACCCGGAAGGCGCGCACTTCGCGAAAGATCTGCTCGACCACTGTGTCGCCCGAAACGCCGGTCGCGCCCATCACCTGCACGCAGTTGTCGGCGATCTTCATCAGAAGCTCGGACACCGCGACCTTGGTCATCGAGCTTTCCTTGGTCCCCAGCGACCCGGTATCGAGCACGCCAGCGCACCAGTCGATCATCAGCTCGCACTGCTGCAGCGCAATCCGGTTTTCCGCGAGCAGGAAGCCGACGCCCTCGTGGTCGACCAGCAGCTTACCGAAGGCCTGGCGGGTGCAGGCATAGGCCGTGGCGATTTCCTGCGCGCGGATGCACGCGCCGAGCCAGCGCATGCAGTGCGACAGCCGCGCCGGGCTGAGCCGGACCTGGGCATACTTGAAGCCTTCGCCCGACGCGCCAAGCATCTGGTCGGCGGGCACGCGCAAGTCCTTTATTTCGACCACCGAATGGCCGCCCGGCATCGAACTGTCGATCGTGTCGATCACGCGCTCGATGCGGATGGCGGGATCGGGCAGGTCGACCAGGAACATGCAGGCACCATCATCCGACCGCGCCATGACGATGCCGACTTTCGCCCCGTGCGCGCCGGTGATGTAGGCCTTGCGGCCGTTGATCACCCAGTGATTGCCATCGGGACGGCAGGTCGTAGTCATCATCGAGGGATCGGAGCCAGCCCCGCCTTCCTCGGCAGGCTCGGTCATGAAGAACGCGGACCGGGCGTCGCCCGCTACCAGCGGCTTCAGGAATCGCGCCTTCTGCTCGGCGGTGGCCTCGTGCCCGATCAGGTACATGTTGCCTTCGTCGGGCGCCATAGTGTTGCACGCTACCGGACCAAGCGGCGAGAGGCCCGAGCGGATCAGAACGATCGCGGTCTCGCGCTGGGTCAAGTGGCTACCGTCGGGGAGGATGTGCGGAGTGAGGACGCCGGCAGCACGTGCCTTGGCGCGCATTTCCTCGACCATATCCTCGGGCGGGCCGTGACCGTGAACCTCGAAGCGCGGATCCTTCTCGTAGGGGATGATCGTTTCGCGAACGAACGCTTCAACCTTAGCGGCAATGTCTTGAGCGCGCTGTGTCATATCTTCCTCTGTAATCACAATGAGCTGACGAGATGGCCACCGTCGACGGTGATGACCGATCCAGTCATGTAGGATGAAAGATCGGAGGCCAGCAGCAGCAACGGCCCGTCGAGATCCTCCAGAGCGCCGAGCCGGCGTTGCGGAATGCGCTTCAGCATCGCCTTGCCCGCCTCGCTTTCCCAGAAGCTGCGGTTGAGTTCGGTATCGAGGTAACCTGGCGCGAGCGCGTTGACCCTGATGCCGAAGCGCGCCCATTCCAGCGCGAGCGCCTTTGTCATCTGGATCGCGCCCGATTTCGACACAGCGTAAGATACCACGCCGCCCGCCTGCCGCAGGCCCAGGATCGACGCGATGTTGATAATCGCCCCGCCCTTGCCGCGCGCTTTCATCGCGCACGCGGCCGCTTGCGACATCAGGAACATGCCCTTGAGGTTGGTATCGATGACAGCGTCCCAGTCAGCTTCGGCATGGTTCAGCGCCGGGCCGTCACGAACGATGCCCGCGTTGTTGACGAGGATATCGACGTTCTCCAGCGCCGGCGCGGCAGCCGCTATGCTTGCGGAGTCTGATACGTCGAGTGCGAGAGTGGTACAGCGCCCGCACCCTGACACGATACTAGCGGCGATGCCCCGCAGCACGTCCTCGCGGCGGGCGCCGATGATCACCTCCGCCCCCGCATTGGCGAGCACATGCGCGAAATGCGCGCCCAGTCCACCCGACGCTCCTGTCACCAGCGCGACTTTTCCATTCAACGACCATCTATCCATAGCCGACCTCTCGCAAGTAAATGGAACAGCCTTTTGGAGGACTGCGGGCGGGACCCGCCCTGGTGGACCACCCCTCAATCAACGATGTGGTGCGCGACCGCGGTCTGATGCGCGGCCGATGGGAACCTGCCGTTATTTTGCGCAGAATGACGGCTGGCTTCGATCGCCGATCAGCGTCGTGAACCCCTAAGGCTGCACTCTGCGGTCAACGCCAGGTGCCGGTCCGGCCCTGGGTGGGACGGACCGACGCCCGGTTCAGCCGGCCTTCCTGTGGATCTGCCCGCCCTTCATGACCATGCGGAGCTTGCTCTGGTCCGCGACCAAGGTCGCATCCGCAGTCGGATCGCCATCGACCAGCACCAGGTCCGCAAGGCCGCCCTCGCAGATTTCGCCAGCGCCGAGCCCCATTGCGAGACCGCCATGGTATGTCGCCGCGCGGAGCGCTTCGACGGGCGTGAAGCCGAGATACGTGACCAGGTTCTCCACGTCCTTGGCGTTGGTGCCGTTTGGCATGAAGGCAACGCCATAATCGCCGCCGATCAGCATGCGCACGCCGCGCTTGCGCAGCTCGCTGTGCGTGGCGATGTTGCAGGCCAGCGCCTCGCGCACCATCATCTTCTCGAGCGCGCTCTCGGGGTAGCCGCTGTTGTAGAGGAGGCCGTGGTAAAGGCCGACGGTCGGAGTGACGAACATCCGGTCCTTGGCTTCCTCGATCAAATCGAGCGCTTCCTCGTCGCAGAAGTCGGCATGGTGGAGAACGTGGACGCCCGCACGAACCGCGCGCTTAACCGATTCGGCAGAGCGGGCATGCGCCACGGCCTTCAGGCCATATTCGTTGCAGGTATCAACGGCCATCCGCACTTCGTCCAGTGACATTGTCGTGAGCCGGCCATGCGGACGGGTGAAGAAGTCGTCGCCCGAAATGTTGATTTTGACGACGTCGACGCCTTCGCGGTAGCCCAGCCGAATGGCCCTGCGCACTTCCTCGACGCCATCGGCCACCATCGCGGCGACCGCACGCTTCTGGTGCAGCTGCCCGGTGTCGTTCAGACCGCCGGTGGTGGTCAGGGTCGGGGTCGAGGGCATCAGGCGAGGCCCGGGGATGCCGCCGGCGTCGATCTCGTTGCGGATCACCACCTCGGTCCGCAGGCGCGGGGAACCGGCGCCGATCACGCCGGTGAAGCCCGCGTCAAGCATCTTGCGAGCGTTGTGCATGGTGATGAGGATCGATTCCTCGGGCGGCGTATCCTCGATTTCCGTGTTGTAGGTCACGACCGGGAAGCTGAGATGGCCGTGGGCATCGACCATGCCCGGAATAAGCGTCGCACCCTTCGCGTCGACTTCCAGTGCGTCGTCGGCAGCCAGTTGGCCACGCGCGCCGATGGCCACGATCCGATCACCTTCGATCAGGACATCCTGCTCAGCGCGTTCATCGACGCGACCGCTCCAGACATGACCTCCACGAATGATAGTACGCTGTGCGTTTGTCGTCATTCTACGTCTCCATCGTCCCTTAGAAATCAGAACCTTCGGTGGGATCGAAATCGATGATTTCCTGCAATTCAATCGCGTTGCCGAAGGGGTCCCGGCCATAGACCGTGCGGACGCCCTCCTTGTCCACCGGGTCGCTGTGGAACCGCATGCCGGCCACCTTCAGCCGCGCGTGGATCTCGCGCACGTCGGTTACGTCCAGGCAGAAATGCGAAATGCCGTGCAGGTAAACCGGTTTGGCGGAGTCGTCGCGCGTCTGCGTCGGCTCGGCGAATTCGAACATCTCGATCTTGAAGTCGCCGTGGCTCAGGAACATGGCCTTGGCCACCGCCCCCTTGAGGCCCATGATGCGATCGACATCCTGATCGCGCGCGAATTCAGCGGATCCCAGCTCGGTGAACCCCAGCAGGTCGATGTAGAACTTCCGGGCTTCTTCCAGAGAAGGAACGGAAATGCCCACGTGATGCAGGAAATTAATTTTGCCCATCGTTCCTGTCCCAATTCTTAATGTTGTTCTCGATTGCCTGTTCCGCCGAGTTGCCCGCCGCTTCGTTCGGTTCACCGCGATCGGCCAGCTGGCGCGCGGTGGCTTGAGACTTTGCCGGACAGCCTGACCCCCGTCTTGTCTTGTGCCCGCAAACGCGGCGGATTTCTTGATGCTAGTTCCTCGCAAGGCCTTTGCGAGGGAGTCAAAAGATCACACGGAAAACTCCGCGCAATCAATGCCATCGTCATCCCGGTCCTCGGCCAGGAAATCGACGAAAGCGCGAACGCGGGGCGCGATCTTGGCCCGGTGGGGAAAGAACACGTGGATCTCGCGCGTCCCGACTTCGGCATCGATGCGATAGTTGGTGAGAAGCGCCTTGAGGTGGCCGCTCTTCAGATAGGGGAGCGCCGCCCGCAAGTGCACCACGGTGAGGCCCAGGCCGGCAACTGCGGCCTGGATGACGCCATCGATCTGGTCGGTCACCAGCAACCGCCCCTTGGGTTGCACCTTGTGAAGCACCTCTCCGTCCGCGCCGCCAGATTGACCGAAAATTGATGCTCCGGACCAGTTCGCTCCGATGCTCACGGCGATACATTCGTGCTCGGCAAGGTCATCGGGGTGCGCGGGCACGCCGTGTTCCTCCAGGTACTCCGGAGCCCCGACCAGGACCAGGCGCGGCTTGCATACCACGCGCGAAATGTACGCCGAATCGTCTGGCCGACCATAAGACGTGCCGATATCGAAGCCTTCTTCGATGAGCGTCTGGCGGCTGTCGTTCAGCGCGATCTCGAGGTCGATTTCAGGATATCGGGCGAGAAAATCCTTCAGGCGGGGGATGACATAATACTTGCCGTAGCTGTTCGACAGCGAGATCCGCAGCAGACCCTGCGGTGCCTTGTTCTCCGAATTGAACTCGGCAAAGGAATCCTCAAGAAGTTCAAGCTTGTCGCAGACGTGCGAGGCCAGCCGACGCCCCTCGGCGGTCAGGCTGAATTCAACGGTGGTGCGATTGAACAGGCGCACGCCCACCGCCTGCTCGAGCTGCCCGATGGAGCGGCTGATCGCGCCCGGCGTCAACTTCAGCTGACGTGCCGCAGCGCTGAAACTGCCTTCGCGAACGACGACCTGAAAGGTCAAAAGACCGCTCAAATCACGGCTCTTCATTGCCAACCGCTTTTCTCCGCGAAGACCGGTGCCTTCAGTAGGAGCGCAGTTTAGAAGCTCTCGACTTGCTGCCAAGCCCTTTCCGCGATTGGGCAAGGCAAGCCGTGCCGATATCGCAAGGACGCTGCCTGGCGATAGTCGGTTTGGTTCAGGCAGGAACTGGCCGGTCCGCGCGTTCGCCGCGCGGGGTGCGGCCAGGTTCCTTGCCGTAGGCGGGGAAGGAATGCCAAGCCCCCGGCCCGGCATTCTCAACCCGGTTGATCAGCTGTCCTTGCCGAACAGATAGCCATAGAGCGCCCGGTGCATGTTCGGGATCTCGCGCTCCTGGATGGGATTGGTGCGCGAACCTTCAAACCCGCGGCACTTCATGCCCTTCTGGGTCGCCCAGAAGTTGCCGAAGTCCTGGCGCAGAATCTTGCCGAAGCGCTTCTCGGTATCGACGCTCCAGTCTTCGTAGAACTCGCGCTCAAGCGGCGGCTCTTCGCCCGGGGCATAGCGGACCAGCGACCAGATATCGAAGATGCACTTGTCGGGATCATCGCCATGCGGCCTCGAGCGATAGGCGATGGACCCATCGAGCAGCGGCAGGAAGACATGGTTGGGGAACATGTGCCAGTTCTGGCCCATGTTGCCGACTTCCTGGTTCGTCATGCTGGCCAGATCGACCCCTTCGTTCGCCGCTTCTTCCTGGTGCATGCGGGCATGCTCCATGATCACGGTGACCGGATCGGCGCCGGCCGGCACTTCCTCGAGAACGCGCTGGCTCGCCTTGATCGCACGCGGGGTGAACATGGCGTTCAGCGTCTTGTCCATCTCGTCATAGAATTCCGCGAAGGTGATCCGAAGATCATCCGGAACCGGCCGACCGGTGCGGGCCGCGGGCGCGCCGGGAGGCGTGCTCGTTTCCGGCGGATAGAAGTACATGCCGTGCGGACCGAAGGTCCGTGCGATCGTGTAGTCTGCGCTGTAGTTGAGGAGCTGGGGGTGCGTCGCGGCGATATGGTACGCCTCGTTGAAGCCTTCCAGAACCGTCTTCCAGTTGCAGGGCAGGATGACGGTCTTGTACCAGCGGTAACGCCACTCGCCAAACTTGAGGAAGTCCAGATAGCTCGGGATGGGATCGAGGAACTGGAGGAGGGGCTCGCAATCGGGATCCATGTTGATGAACACGAACCCGCCCCAGGTATCGACGTTGACCTCCTTGAGGCGCAAGTCCTTCTTCTGGAAGGTCGAGCAGCCGCCCCAATCGTCCTCGTCCTGGATTTTCTGCAGGGTGCCATCGAGGCCCCAGCGCCAGCCATGGTACTTGCAGAACATGAACTTCGTGCGGCCGTGCTTCTCGTCCATGAGGATCCGGCCGCGGTGCTGGCAGACGTTGTAGAACGCCTTCAGTTCGTCCGGCGCGCTGCGGACCACCACGATGGAATCGTCGCAGATGTCATAGACGACGAAATCACCGACATTCTTCAGCTCTTCCTCGCGGCAGGCGATCTGCCACACCTTGGGCCAGAGCCGCTCTTTCTCGAGCTCGTGAAATTCGCGCGAAAGGAAACCGGCCTTCGGAACAAAATCGTCCCGGATATCCTTCACCCCAAGCGATGCCGACGATTCATTCATTGGTGTCCACTCCCATGGATACATTCTGTTCGACAGCAGCCGCTTAACCTGTGCGTGGGGCACCTTGGCGGCCAAGCGCCTTTGATTTGTCGGCCATCGAAAGAATATTATGAAAATCCAACTGCGCCATAATAGCGGGGCGCAGCGATTCTCGTTCCTCAATATGCCGAAACACCCCTTTGAGCGTCAGTCACATATCGGGCA
>CAUJJI010000100.1 GCA_963205265.1 Pseudomonadota bacterium | reverse complement strand
CGCCGATTGACAGTTCTGTCGTTCATAAGCGGCGAGCTTCCGCAACATGACCGAAGGAGCGACATGGCCGGCTTTTATCGACCCCACGAGACGCAGCACGTCATCCCATTGCTCACGGATAATGTCGGTGCGGATACGCTTGCCCAGCAGCGGGGCAATGAACGGATAGGCAGTCACCGGGGCAATTGGCGCGAGCCGCCTGTCTGGAAAGTCGCGCAGGCGCGGGCAGAAACGAAATCCCAGCATGGCGCAGAGGGCGAAGACATGATCGGTCGCCCCGCCCGTGTCAGTATAATGCTCGGCGATCCGAAGCTCGGTGCCATGGCTGGTGAGCCCGTCGAGCACATAGGGCGCCTCATGCGTTGCCGCCGAGATCACGTTGACATGGTAGGGGCTGCGCTGATCGGACACATGGGTGTAGAAGCTGAACCCATGGTCCACACCATAGCGGGCGTTGATGTCGCCGCCCGAGGCGCCGCGCTTCGCGCCCCTGAAAAATTGACCATCGGAGCTGGACGTGGTGCCATCGCCCCAGACCCGTGAGAATGGCAGGCGGTGGTGCGCATTGATGAGGATAGCGAGCGCGGCGCGATAGCTGTCATCCCGAATATAGGCATCATGGGTCCACAGGAGCTGATCGCGCGTGACGCCCTGGCTCGCGGCCGCCATGCGCGACAGGCCGAGATTGGTGGCGTCCGCGAGGATGGTGGCGAGAAGCGCGTTTTCATTGGGACACGGCTCGCCGGTGCGCAGGTTGGTGAATGCCGCAAGAAAGCCGGTTTCCTGCGCCACCTCATGCAGCAGTTCGGTGATGCGGATGCGCGGCATCATCGCATCGAGTCGGTGGGCCAGTTCCTCGGCGTCGGGCGTCGCGATCGTGCGAACCGGCGATATCTGGAGGCGGCCGTCGCGGTATCGCACACCCTCCAGAGCATCGCGCTTCAGGCGCTGGGCAAATTTCTTCAGCCGCCAGTCCAGTTCGCGGCCCCGCTGTTCGAGCCATGCGTCGGCCGAAGATGGCAGGCCGAGAGCCGACACGATCGGTTTGGCCTTCGTTTCGCTGAGCAGGTAACTGTCGAACCGGCGATATCCAGCCGACCGTTCCACCCAGACATCCCCGGAGCGCAGCTTGTTGCGCAGATGCGCGATCGTCGCGATCTCCCAGAGCCGCCGATTGATCTTGCCATAATCGTCCACGACGATTTTCCGCCATTCCTTGCGGAAGGGCATCGGAGCGTCGGCAGGCAGATCGCGCTTGCCCGACCTGTTGAGCGCGCGCAGCATCTCGATGGCGGCGATCGTTTTCGCGCTGCCCTTTCCGGCCCTGAACTGGAGCGCTTCAAGCAGGTCGGGTGCGAACTTACGCAACGTCGCGTAGCGATCGGCCGCGACCGTCAGCGGATCGAGGCTGGCGGTTTCGGCGATCGTGGCCACTTCCGGCCTGGCCCTCAGGAGGGTGTTCCACCCGACCGAAGCGTCAAGGGCATCCATGGGGTCTTCGCCGGTATCGACCGCCTCGGTGAGCGCATCAATGGTCCTGCGGAAGATCAGCATGAGCCGCGCCACGTTCTTCGATGTGGTGGCGTAGCTGCGTGCCTGGGCGTTCTTCGCGCGGGTGAAGATGCTGCCGATCAGCTTGTCCGCCATCTCTAGGCGTCACCTCAAGGTTTGTGCGCCAGACAACGATTTGGCGGACATAATGAGAACACTGGCTATGCCACGAGTTTGAAGCGGGCCATGGGATCGTTGAGGGTGCGGAACTCGCCAGGGGAGAGCCGGTTTGCCCTTTGCCACAGATAGTCGCCGGTCAAACTGATATGCACCCAGCCCATCGGCGAGAGATGGGCAAGCAGCGCATCATCGAAGGTGCCGCCGGATGATTGGAGATGCTGGGCGGCCCTGTCCATATAGACGGTGTTCCAGTAAGAAATCGCCGCGATCAGCAGATTGAGGCCCGATGCCCGATATTCCTGATTCTCGATCGAGCGATCGGTGAACCGCCCCTGTCGGTTGGTGTAGATCGCGGCGGCAAGGGTATGACGTGCTTCGCCTTTATTGAGGCCGGCCTGGCAGGCGCGACGCAAGTCGGGCTGTTCAAGCCAGTCGAGCGCAAATAGCGTCCGCTCGATGCGGCCGAGTTCGGCCAGCGCAAAATCCAGCCTGTTCTGGCGCTTGTAGGCGGCCAGCTTGCGCAGGATCGCGGAGGGCGCAACGGCTCCTTCCTTAATGGAGGCGACGATCCTGACGATGTCATCCCAATCGGCTTCGATCGCCGCCGTCTTGATCGTGCGGCCCATGAGGCTTTCGATGCCTTTGTAGGTCGAAGGCGCGGCGATCGAGCCGAGTTTCCGGTCGGCGATGTCGCGCAGACGGGGCACGAACCGGAAGCCGAGAAGATGGCAAAGGGCAAAGACATGGTCCGTCGCGCCGCCGGTATCAGTGTAATGCTCATGCAGCGGTAGCGCGCCGGCGCCGAGCATCAGGCCATCCAGCACGTAGGGGGCCTCGCCGGCGGTGGCCGACATGATCCGCGATCCGAACGAGGCAAAATGATCGGACAGGTGGGAGTAGATCTTCAGGCCCGGCTCGCTGCCATATTTCGCATTGATGTCGGCCGCCGCCGATCGGTTGCGGCCCGAGCGGAAGAACTGCCCATCGGAGGATGAACTAGTGCCGGCTCCCCAATGGCGCGTGAAAGGAAGATCATGGTGCGCGGCAACGATCATCCCCAACGCGGCCTGATAGTTTTCGGGCGACAAATACCAGTTGTGGGTCCAGGCAAGCTGGGCGTAGCTCACCCCGTCGCTGGCGTTGGCCATGCGCTCTAGACCCAGATTCGATCCATCAGCGAGAATGGCGGCGAGGATCGCGTGCGGGTTGTCATGCTCCTTGCCGGACCGAAGATCGCGAAATGCGCTCAGGAACCCGGTGCGCTCGGCCACCTCGACCAGGAGTTCGGTGATCCGCACGCGCGGAAGCAAGGCGTCGAGCCTGCGATCGAGAGCCTCCGCCTCGGGTGGAGTGATCGCCGGCATGGGTTGCAGCTTGAGCCGGTCGCGTTCGAGCGCCACGCCCGCGAGCCTGTTCGCCTTGAGTTGCTTGGCGAAACGGCGCAGCCGCCAGTCGAGCGTCCTTGCCCGCTCCTCCAGATAGGCGGCCGCATCGGTCTGGAATGGCAGGCTGTCGGCCACCTTATCGGCATCGCGTCGACTCAGCAAATAGGTGTCGAAGCGGCGATAATTGCGGGTTCCTTCGACCCATATGTCGCCGGCGCGCAACCGATCGCGCAGCGTGGCCATGATGGCCGTCTCGTATCGCCGGCGATCGACCTGGCCACCTTCGGTGATGAGGCGCTTCCACTGCCGGTTGGCGAATGGGAGCGGAACGCCCTCGGGCAGGCTGCGGGCCTTGCGGGCATTGGTATCGCGGATGACCTCGATGGCCTTGACCAGTTGCGATCCGCTCCCCGATGCCTTGAACGTGAATGTATCGAGGAAAGCCGGGCTGAACCGCCGCAGCGTCGCATAGCGACCAGTCGCCGCGACAAGCGCATCTTCGCCCGCCAGCTCGGCCAGCGCATCGACCTGCGATTTGGCTGCGACCAGTCTGTGCCAGCCTACCGCTTCGTCGATCAGTTCGAGCGGATTACCGCCATGTTCGACCGCCTCTCCCAGCGCGGCGATCGTCGCGCCGAACAGCCGCATAAGTTCGCCGACCGAGCGGATGCTGTCCTGATAGCGCCTTTCCCGCCCGCGCCGCGCCCGTGTGAACAGGCTTCCGACAAGCCTGTCGAACATCTGGATCGCACCATCGGCGAGCCTGGCATCGAGGTCGATGACCGCCGCGATCAGCGTCGCGCGGCGCCTGTTAAGGCTATAATCGGAGAGCAGGAACGCCGGCGCAACGCCACCTTCGCGCATGAACTGCGCGAACCGGAAGTCGGGGATTTTCGCGCCGATCGCCGGGTCGATGCCGATTCCGCGCACATAGCTTAGCCGTTCCAGCAGCCCGTTGATGTTCGCCGTGGTGGGCGCTTCCTCGAAATTGCGCAGCCAGGCCAGCGGCGTCATGCCGAAGTCGCTGTTGTTGACGATCAGATCATCGATCCGCGCCAGTTCGGCATGACCCAGGCTTTCGACAATGAGCGCCGCCGCGGCTTTGCGGGCGCGTGCCCTGCCGGCGAGGCCCGCACGTTCGAGCGTGTCTGCCGATGGAAGAATGAAGCGTTCCTGCTTCAGCCCCTCCATCAATGCGCGGACAATAGGTTCGCCCCGATCGGTCCGCTCCGCAGCTCTTGCGGCGAGATCGAGCGCGAGCGGTATATCCCCT
>CAUJJI010000099.1 GCA_963205265.1 Pseudomonadota bacterium | reverse complement strand
ACGCCCGCCGTCGCCTGGGGGGTTTGTGCGGTGTCCCGTCCCCCCCGGGCGGGGGGTGGGGTCCGGCGCCGCGTCGGGGGGGGGGGGGGGCGCACCTGCCTCGTCTCCGAACCTCTGTGGGACAGAGGCGCGACCCGCAATCGTTCAGAGAACCCGCACCTGCCCCTCCACCACCGCCTGCGGCGGCGGTCCCCCTCCCCGTGCCGGGGAGGGACAGGGCGCGGACCCTTTCCCCGCTCCCTTCGGCGACGGCGATGCTTGGAGAAAGCTCCAAACCGGAGCCAATTCGCTCCACGGGGGGTTATGCTTAGAAGCCTGTTAACTCTCGCGCTTTACTCCGGTTCGCTGTGTTGACACAGACGGCAGGGCATCGCGCGCGTGGATCTTGCGAAAGATAACAGCGGCTTTTCGATAGCGAATTCGCAAACCGGCGGGGCAGGCCCCGCCGGCGCTGCTTTGACGGCCAAGATCCTCAACGAACTGCTCACCACGCCCGAAACCTCGCGCAACGCCCTGGCATCGGCGTTGCAGGAAAGCGCACGCCAGTTCGAGCGGCTGCTGTCCTTCGTATCGGGCACCTTCTACCGCAGCGCGCTGGTCCGGCCGCGGATCATGGAATTCATCAGTCCCGGCATCGCCGCGATCACCGGCTACGGTCCCGACTTCTTCCTCCATACGCCCTTCAGCCGGCTGATCGAGCCGGAGGACTTGCCCTGCCTCGAGGCCACGGTTCGCGAGGCGATCGCCAAGCGCGAGCATTTCAACGTCTGCTATCGCGTCAGGCATCGCTCGGGCCAGCTGCGCTGGGTGAGCGAGCGCGGGGCGGCGATCTACGGCGCCGACGGCAAGCCGGCCTTCCTCGAAGGCTTCCTTGCCGACATCACGACGGCCAAGGACCTCGAACTGGAAGCGGAACGGGCGCGCAAGAAGGTCGAGCAGCTCAACGCCCAGATGACCCGCATCCTGGCCTACTCGCTGGAAGGCGTCGTCTCCTTCGACGAGAACTGGAACTACCTCTTCGCCAATCGCATTGCCCTGGAAGCCATCGCCCCGTCCGAGGCGCTGCTGGGCAAGAACATCCTCGAAGCCTATCCGCAATTCGCCAACACCACGGCCTGGCCGCTCATGTGCCACGCGATGGCAGAGCGCGAGACGGTGGGCACCGAGTGCCTGATCGCCGAGACCGGTCGCTGGTACGAGCTCTACGCCGTTCCCGACGAGCGCGGCATCAGTGCCTTCTTCCGCGACATCACCGATCGCAAGCGTCTCGAGCAGACCTTGCACAACCGCGCCGAGGCGCTGAGCAATACGCTCGATTCGATCCCGGCCATGGTCTGGACCGCCCATGCCGACGGCCGGGGCGACTACTACAACAAGTGCTGGAACGAGTTCATCGGCCGGACCGACGCCAAGGCGCCCGACTTCGGGGGGCCGCGGACGATCGACTGGCTGCATCCCGACGACGTCGACCGCTGCTGGCAGCTGTGGCAGCAGTCGCTCGAGGCCGGCGCGCCTTTCGAAGCCGAGATGCGGATGCGGCACCATTCCGGGGAATACCGCTGGCTGCTCGCGCGGTCGTGGCCGCAGCGCGACGAGAAAGGCGCCATCGTCAACTGGTGCGGCGCGGCGACCGACATCCACGAACGCATCCTCGCCAAGCGCGACCTGCAGGAAAGCCAGACGCTGCAGACCAACATCCTGGAAGCCAGCACCGACTGCATCCAGATCATGGACCTCACCGGGCGGCTGACGTTCCTCAACACCAGCGCGCTGCGCGCCGCCACTCCGATCGGCTCGGCGATCATCGGCGAGACCTGGTTCGATCTCTGGCCCGAACGGTCCCGCCACGCCGCCCGCAGCGGCTTCCGCCGGGCGCTGCAGGGCAAGGTGACGCGCTTTACCGACAGCCAGCCGAACAGCAGGGGCGATATCGTCTGGTGGGACATCGCCCTGTCGCCGATCCGCAGCACCGACGGCAGGATTAGCAACGTCCTGTGCGTGGCGCGGGACATCACCGAGCAGAAGGCGACTTCCGACCGGCTGCGCGCGGCCAGCGAGCAGGATGTCTTGACCGGCCTGCCCAACCGCCGCGCATTCGAGAAGCACCTGAAGAAAGCGACCGCCATCGCGCGCGAGACCGGCGCCAACGTCGGGCTGATGCTGCTCGATCTCGATCACTTCAAGCACGTCAACGACACGCTCGGCCATCTCGCCGGCGATCACCTGCTGCGCGCCATCGCGCGGCGGGTGAAGGCCTGCATCGGCGGGCAGGGCTTCGTCGCGCGGCTGGGCGGCGACGAATTCGCCGTGGTGCTGAGCGAGATGCGCAACGAAGGCGAGCTGATCGGCGCGGCTTCACGCATCCTGGCGCAGATGGAAGCGCCGGTCACGTTCGCCGGCAAGCTGATCAACGGCGGCCTCAGCATCGGCTGCGCGGTCTTCCCGCGCGACGGAGCCGATGCGCAAAGCCTGCTGCGCCATACCGACACCGCGCTCTACGATCTCAAGTCGAGCGGCCGCGGCGGCATCCAGATGTTCAACACGCGGATGATGGAAGCGACCGAGCGCACCGCCAACCAGCTGGCGCTGGCCCGGGTCGCCATCCGCGACGATGCCGTCGAGCCGCACTACCAGCCCAAGGTTCGCCTCGAGGACGGTTCGATCGTCGGCTTCGAGGCGCTGCTGCGCTGGTGGAGCCCGGGCAACGGCATCCAGCAGCCGAGCTCCGTAGCCGAAGCCTTCAACGACTACGAGCTGTCCACCAAGATCGGCGGCCTGATGCAGAACCACGTCTTCGCCGACATGGCCCAGTGGCTGCGGCAAGGCGTCAGGCTGCCGCCCGTCTCGATCAATGCCGCCCCGGCGGAATTCCTGCGCGACGACTATGCCGAGCGGCTGCTCGGGCACTTGCAGAAGTTCTCGATCCCGCCGTCGCTGATCGAGGTGGAGATCACCGAGCACGTCCTGCTCGAGCGGCGGTCCGAACTGGTGATCCGGGCCCTGGAAATGCTCAAGCGGTCGGGCGTGCGGATTGCGCTCGACGATTTCGGCACCGGCCATTCCTCGCTGTCGCACTTGCGCGACTTCCCGGTCGACGTGCTCAAGATCGACCGTTCCTTCGTCAGCCGCATGCTGACCAAGCCGCGCATGCTGGCGATCGTCCAGGCCATCACCAAGCTGGGCCCCAGCCTGTCGCTCGATATCGTCGCCGAAGGCGTGGAAACGCCCGAGCAGCTGCACGCGCTGCGCGATGCCGGCTGCGAGATCGGCCAGGGCTACCTGTTCGGCAAGGCGATGCAATCGAGCGAGATCCGCCGCCGCCTGATCGCCAACGACTGGCCGTTCAAGCTGCGGACCGGCTAGCCTTCACCCGGCGTCGCAGGCTGCCGGCGCGCGCGCTTCCCAATCGGCGATGCTCAGCATCGGTCCGCCGCGGACGGTGATCCGTTCGAGATAGCGGTCGCTCTGCTGGTCGGGCACGCCGTAGTGCTGGACCAGTCGGTTGTCCCAGATCGCCAGGGCGCCTTCCTCCCAGCTCCAGCGCGTCTGGTATTCCGGCCGCGTGAATTCGGCCGACAGGCGCGCGATCAGGGCCTGGCCCTCGGCCTCGTCCATGCCGACGATCGCCAGCGACCAGGCGACATTGGTGTAGAGCGCGCGGGCGCCGGTCACCGGATGAACCGTGACGACGGGCTGGGTGACGGGAGGATAGCGGGTGTTGAGTTCCTCCCACTTCTCGGCCGAGCCGAAATGACCGTAGTTCCTGGGCATGCGCGCGGCGAGGCTGGAAGTGAAGCGCAGGTCGGCGATCTCCTCCTTCAGCTCGTCGGGCAATCCGGCATAGGCGGCCACCGCGCTCGAATAGCAGGTGTCGCCGCCGAAAGTGCAGGGCCTGATCGCGCGCAGCACCGAGACTGCGGGCGGCTCGGGCTGATAGACGCCGTCGCTGTGCCAGGTCGAAGCGGTGCCTTCGCGCGAGCCCGCCCTGGCGCTGACCGGCGTGATCTCCGGACGCTCGGGATCGGGCCCGTCCCGCACCGGCGTGCCGAAGGCCTCGGCCAGGGCCAGGTGATCGGAGAAGCGCATCCCGCCCTGTCCGCGCAGGAAGATGACGCCGTGCGCGTAAAGCGCCGTGCGCAGGTCGGCCGCCAGGGCCTCGCTCAGCGGCTGGCTGCAGTCGATGCCGGAAACCACCGCACCGATCGCCGGCTGGGTCCGCTCCACGGCGAGCCCGCCGGGAAGGATGTAGCTTCGTTCCTGCGCCATTGCCTATGCTGCCCTGGGCTCGGCGTGGTCGATGCGGTCGGTGATCTGCGGCATCGCTGCCTTCCTTTCGATCAGAAGATCTTCACATATTCGGTGCGCAGCCGGGTGAGGCGGGTTGAGCGGATGCGCCAGCCGACGTCGAGCTTCACATAGGTCTCGTGGTAATGACCGAAGCCGAGGACATAGGCGGTGTCGCCGTTCAGCGGATGCTCCTTCGAGCGGTACAGCCGGTCTTCCATGGCCCACAGGCCGGTCGCCGTCGTATCGGAGGTGATCTCGATGATCGGGGTATGGCCGTGATGGACCGAGACCTGGTCGGCCGACTGCTCGATCACCCAGGCGATCATCGCATCGCGCGGCGCGATGTCGCGGCCCATCTCGGGCACTTCCAGGCGCGCGTCGGGCGCCCAGACCTCGTCGCGCCACATGTCCCACAGCTTGTTGTCGTAAGCGTAGAAGTACTTCGCCTTGAGCTGCTTGATCTCCTCGATCGCGACGAGGCGCTCGAGCGGGGTCATCGCCGTTCTCCCGGCAGGCCGAAGACCTTGGTCATCTCGACTCTCAGGCGAGTCAGCCGGCTCGACCGGATGCGCCAGCCGGCGTCCAGCCGGACGTAGGTTTCGTGGTAGTGGCCGAAGCCGTGCAGCGTCATCGAGCCGTCGAAGAGCGGATATTCCTTGCTGCGGTACAGCCGGTCCTCCATCGCCCAGATCACTTTCGCCGTCGTGTCCGAAGTGAACTCGATGATCGGCATGTGGCCATGATGGACCGAGACCTGGTCGCCGGTCGATTCGGCGACGTAGGCGATGACATCCTCCAGCGGCGTGAAGGGCTCGGCGCGGAACTCCGGCACCTCGAGCCGGCCGTCCGGCGCCCAGACCTCGCGTCGCCACAGGTCCCAGTCGCGATGGTCGAGGCCCCAGAAATACCTGGCCTTGACCTGCTTGATCTCCTCGATGGCGATCAGCCGCTCGACGTCTTCCATCCATGCTCTCCCGTTTGCGCCATTTCGCTATGCCCGGCGCAAAAGGTCAAGCGGATCGCTGGCCTATCTCACGACCTGCGGCGGCTTGCCCGGTGATCGGCCGGGCGACCGGCCGGCGCGCTTCAGCACAGGCTTGCCGGCCGGCTTGGCCGTGCCGATCGGCTCCAACGATCCGTCGGCATCGGCCTGCGTCGGCGGAGGGCTGGTCGAGCCTTTGCCGGGCTGGGTGGCCACCGGCTTGCCGGTCGGCGCGAAGCCCCCGGTGCGCGTCGGCCGGTCCGGCTTGCCTAGGGAGACCGTCGGTCCGGTCGGCCCATAGGGATCGGCCTGGGTTGGCGGGGGGCTGGTCGAGCCCTTGCCGGGCTTGCCCGAGGATCCGGGCGGCTTGATCGGCCCGCCGGCATCGGCCTGGGTCGGCGGAGCGCCCGGCGGGGCGTTGACCGGCTGGCCGAAGGTCGGCTTGCTCGCCGGCACGATGTCCCCGGTGTGCGCCGGCTTGCCCGGTTTGCCCGAGGATCCGGTCGGCTTGAACGGCCCGCCGGCTTCGGCCTGGGGCGGCGGGGCGCCGGTCGGGTCCTTGACCGGCTGGTCGTAAGTCGGCTTGCCGGTCGGCACCAGGTCCTGGTTTCGTGACGGCCGGCCCGGCCTGCCCGGGGATCCGGTCGGCTTTAAGGAGCCGCCGGGGTCGGTTTGCGGCGTCCGGAGCCCGGTCGGATCACCCGCGGAACCCGTGGGGTCGGACGGCGGCGGCTGGTTGCCGGTGACACCGGTCGTCGGCGGCGGGGCGACGGATCGCGTGCGGCCAGGTCGCGTGTAGCCGCCGCCGGTCGCCGGGTTGCCTGTCGGTACCGAGCTTTGCGGCGTGTCGCCGGTCGGCGGGGGCGGCGAGGGCTTATCCTCCGGCAGGTAGAGCCTGGTGCCCTGCTGGTTCGGGGGCGGCTGCGTCGTGACGCTGTTGTTGTTGTTCGTAGCCGGCGGCGGCGGCGAAGTGCCGGGCACGGTCGACTGGTTCTGGCCGCGCTGGTTGGTCGGCCGGTCGCGCGGCGGCGGCACGTTCCCGCGATAGCCGTTCAGGTTGGGGATCGACGGAATGTAGCCGCCGCCGTTGAAACGCGGGCCGCCGTCGAGCATGCCGGGCGGAGGCGGGGGAGGCCGGTCGTAGGAATCGTAATTGGGCCCGTCGCTGCCCGGCGGCGGGATGAACGGCGCCGCGTTCGGATCGTAGAGCACGCTCTGCGGCTCGAACAGAAGGTCGTTCAGGCGGGCGAGCCCCGGCGAGGAAATCGTGAAGGTGATCGGCGTCGCGCCGGCATGGGGAACATAGGCCGCCTGCAGCGGGCGATCGAGAGTGACGGTCTTGCCGCCCCCGGTCACGTCGATCGCGCCGACGCGGTCGTTGCCCTGGCGGCGCGGTCCCGGTCCGCGCAACACGACGAGCGTCGCCGTGGCGGGATCGTGGCGCAGGTTGCCCCGCAGGTCCCGCTCGCCGCGCGCGATGTCGACGGCGAGCTGGCCCACCGCTCCGTCGAGCAGCGTGCCGCGGATGCCGATCGAGGCGGAAGGCGAATTGATCGTCGCCTGCTTGCTGGGGCTCGACTTGCCCGACATGAAGCGGAAAGCGCCCTTGGCCACCGATGCCGAAAGCGAGCCGCCGCTGGGGTCGTAGACGAAGCGGTCTATCGTCAGCCGGGCATTGGGCCCGACGGTGAACTTCGACTGGTCGAGCAGCAGCAGCTGCAGGCGGCTGGACGTGCCGGTCTGCACCTGGTCGGCCAGGGCGACGCGCTGGCGCAGCGCGGCCTTGGCGAACTGCCGGGCGGCGGCGCCCTTGATCCGCACGTCGTTGACGATCGCGGCGGTGACGCCGACCACGGTCGGCGGCGCGGCCAGCGCGGCGGTGCCGAAGACGGCCACCAGCAGCAGCGGCGCCGCCAGGGCGCGGGCGCGGAGATTGCGCGAAACCGCCATGGCTCAGCGTCCCCCGCGACCGGCGCAGGCGGCTTCGACTTCCGCCCACAGCGCCTGGGAAATGGTCCGGCCGCGCAGCGTGTCCAGCTCGACCGTGGCGCCGCGGCGGTCGTCGAGCCGGCACAGCACGGCGGCGTGGAGCATGCGGGCTTCGTTGATGCGCGGATAGTTGATCATCACCCGCTCCAGCGTCGCCAGCGCATCGAGCATGTTGCCGGCGCGGATCTGCCTGCGGGCGAGGGCGATGCCGGTCGCCGGGCGCGCCGTCGCGCCGATCAGCACGTCGAGCTCGCCGGGCGTCGCGGCGGCCAGCGGCGCGACGTGCAGCGAGAGCACCAGGAACGGCACCCAGGCAGCCGCCGATATTCTCACTCGCCCCATCCCACTGCTCCCCTTCGTCCCGGCGTCGCAGCAGACCGCTGCATAGCAGCAATTCGGCCGGTCAGATACAGCCGCGGTATGCCGCCCCACTGCTTTCGACTCGATTAACCGCTTCCGCCCGCGGCCTCGGCGACGAAAGCGTTGCAATTGCCGGCCGCAACAGCTAATCGCGCGCGCTTCCGGCAGTTCGAACTGGCGGATTCCCCGCGGGAGAGGATTCGTCCTTGCCTGACCGCTCACTCTGAGTTCCCGGGCCGGCCGATCGCCGGCGCGGGCGCGACAGGAAGAAAGGAGGCCAGCGATGGCCAAGAAGATAGAAGGCTATATCAAGCTGCAGGTGCCTGCGGGCGCTGCCAACCCGTCCCCGCCGATCGGCCCTGCGCTCGGTCAGCGCGGCGTCAACATCATGGAGTTCTGCAAGGCGTTCAACGCCGCGACGCAGGAACTCGAGAAGTCGATGCCGATCCCGACGATCATCACCGTCTACGCCGATCGCAGCTTCACTTTCGTCACCAAGACCCCGCCGGCGAGCTTCCTGATCAAGAAGGCGGCCAACCTCAAGTCGGGCTCGAAGGAGCCGGGCAAGGTTTCGGCCGGAACGATCAAGCGCTCGCAGCTGGCCGAGATCGCGCAGCAGAAGTTCGCCGATCTCAACGCCAACGACATCGAGCAGGCGACGAAGATCATCGAAGGTTCCGCCCGTTCGATGGGCCTGCAGGTTGTGGAGGGCTGATCCGATGGCAAAGCAGACCAAGAAGCAGAAGGCCCTCGCCGAGAAGCTGGGCGACAACCAGAAGCTCTACGGCGTCGACGAGGCGCTGAAGACTCTGCGCGAGTTGTCGAGCACCAAGTTCGACGAGACGATCGAGATCGCGCTGAACCTCGGCGTCGATCCGCGCCACGCCG
The DNA here is from genome assembly GCA_963205265.1 of Pseudomonadota bacterium. Classification (GTDB taxonomy): domain Bacteria; phylum Pseudomonadota; class Alphaproteobacteria; order Sphingomonadales; family Sphingomonadaceae; genus Novosphingobium. The sequence goes on along the minus strand of CAUJJI010000099.1, from coordinate 20,371 downwards.
ACCAGATGGTCCGCGGCATGGTGTCGCTGCCTTCGGGCACCGGCAAGGACGTCAAGGTCGCGGTCTTCGCCCGCGGTGACAAGGCCGAGCAGGCGCTCGCCGCCGGCGCCGACAAGGTGGGTGCGGAAGACCTGCTCGACGACATGCAGGCCGGCAACCTCGACTACGGCCGCGTCATCGCGACGCCCGACATGATGGGCATCGTCGGCCGCCTCGGCAAGGTGCTGGGCCCCAAGGGCCTGATGCCGAACCCGAAGCTCGGCACGGTCACGCCCAACGTCGCCGAAGCGGTCAAGGCTGCCAAGGGCGGCCAGATCGAGTTCCGCGTCGAGAAGGCGGGCATCATCCACGCCGGCATCGGCAAGATGAGCTTCAGCGACGAAGCGCTGCGCGCCAACTTCGACGCCTTCGTCGACGCCATCGTCAAGGCCAAGCCGTCGGGCGCCAAGGGCAAGTACCTGCGCAAGGCCGCGCTGTCCTCGTCGATGGGCCCGGGTCTCAAGCTCGACGTGGCCCAGGTCCACGGCAGCTGACAAGCCCGCGATAATCACTAAGACTTCGTCCCCGCGCCGGCCCCGCCGGCGCGGGGACGCTGGTTTTGGGGAGACCGCCGATGCGCTTGCCGATTGTCCTTCTCGCTCTCGCCGCAAGCCCGGCGGCGCTGGCGCAGTCCGCGCCGATGGACGTCCACCTCGACGTGCCGCAGGACAAAGGAGCGCAGCACGTCAACGTGCTGATCCGCGAATTCCCGGTCGGCGGCAGCTCGGGCTGGCACGTCCACCCGGGAGTCGAGATCGCCTATCTGCTCCAGGGCCGGATGTCGCTGGAAGAGGAGGGCAAGCCCATCCGCACGCTCGTGCCCGGCGACAGCTTCACCGTCGCTCGCGGCGTCCCGCACAACGGCGCCAATCTCGGCACGGTGCCGGCGCGGCTGGTCATCACCTATGTCGTCGACCGCGACGCGCCGGTCAGGACTGCGGTGGAGCCGCCGCACCGGCACTGATCGGCCCAGGCCGGCCGGGGGTTCAGATCCCTCCGGCGATCGCCGGCTTGCCGATCGCGTCGAGGCCGGCGGCAAGATCGCGCGTGCAGGCGGCGAGGTCTTCGGCGTCGACCGAGCGGATCACGAAGTTCGCGCCGGTCCGGCCATCCTTCCAGAAGGGATAGCTGCCGATCTGGCAGGAGCCGTGCGCTTCCTCGGTCTCGCGCAGCAGGTCGGCGACTTCGCTTTCCTGGATCCAGCAGCCGACGGTTTCCGACAGCAGCGGCAGCCCGCCCTCGAGCTGGCCCGACAGGGCATCGAGCATGCCCGCGGTGATCTGCGGCACGCCGGCCATGATGAAGATGTTGTCGAAGCGGATGCCCGGCGCGCCGGTGTAGCGGTTGGGGATCAGTTCGGCGCCTTCCGGTACGCGCGCCATCCGCAGCCGCGCATCGGTCAGCCCGCCGCGCGCCTCGTAGTAGCCCTCGAGGATCGCCCGCGCCTCGGGGTGGACGACGACGCCGACGCCCAGCGCCTCGGCGATCGCGTCGACGGTGATGTCGTCGTGCGTCGGGCCGATGCCACCGGTGGTGAACAGGTAGTCGTGGCGCGCACGCAGCGTGTTGACCGCATCGGCGATCGCCTCGGTCACGTCCGGCACGACGCGGACTTCCTTGAGCCTGATGCCCTGGACGCCCAGCCAGCCGGCGACCTGCGCGATGTTCTTGTCCTGCGTCCGTCCGGACAGGATCTCGTCGCCGATGACGATGAGCGCGGCGGTATAGATGCGAGGCGATTCGACCATGGCGACGGGTTAGGCCAAAGCGGATTGCGCGACAATCGGCGCCGATGCCCGGCGGAACCGCAGCACGCCGTCGTCGATCGGGGTGTCGCGCAGTTCGCGGCGGTCCGAGGGGTAGTCCATGCTCAGCCGCCACGGCGCCGAAGTGGCGCTCTTGGGGATCAGGTGCCGGGCGCGCTGGAGATAGCCCGAGGAGAAGTAGTCGAGCGGATTGGCCTCGATGAGACCGTGGTCCTCGCCCAGGAAGGGCGTGACCACGTCCACGCCCCAGGCGTCCATGTGCTCGAACAGGCGGCACAGCCAGTCGGCGACGCTGTCGACCCGCAGCGTCCAGGCTGCGTTGAGGTAGCCGAACAGCGCCGCCAGGTTGGGCACGTTCGAGAACATGCAGTTGCGGTAGTAAAAGGTCGTGCCGAAATCGACCGGCTTGCCGTCGAGCGACACCGCCACCTTGCCCAGCGTGGCGATCCTGAGGCCGGTGGCGGTGACGATGATGTCGGCATCGATGTGGCGGCCGTCCTCCAGAAGGATGCCGGTCCGGTCTACGCCGGCGATGTGGCCGGTCACGATATCGGCCTTGCCGGCGCGCATGGCGGCGAACAGGTCGCCGTCGGGCACCAGGCACATGCGCTGCTGCCAGGGATCGTAGGGCGGCGAAAACGCCGCGGGATCATAGGCCGTTCCAAGCTCTTTCTCGAGTTGCCTGCGAAGCCACGCCTTGACCGCCGCGGGCCGCTTGCGCGACCGTTCGATCAGCTGGTGCTGCAGGAAGACGTTCTTCAGCCGGGTGAGGGCATAGGCCAGCCGCGCCGGCAGCAGCCGCCGCAGCGTGCTGGCGATGCCGTCCTTCGCCGGGCGGGAGAGATACCAGCTTGGCGTCCGCTGCAGCATCGTCACTTGCGCCGCCGCAGACGCCATCGCCGGAACCACGGTCGCGGCCGTCGCTCCCGAACCGATGACGACGACCTTCTTGCCTGCGTAATCGACGTCTTCGGGCCAGAACTGCGGATGGATCGTCAGTCCGGAAAAGTCGTCGATCCCGGGAATCTGCGGGTCGTGCGGCTCGTCGTAATCGTAATAGCCGGCGCCGAAGAACAGGAAGCGGCCGGCGATCGTCTCGCGCCTGCCTTCGCCCGTTTCGGCGGTGACGGTCCACAGCGCCCGCTCGCTGTCCCAGTCGGCGGCGATCGCCTTCCGGCCGAAGCGGATATGGTCGCGGATGTCGTAGCGGTCGGCCACGCCGTCGAGATAGCGCAGGATCGAGCCGGCATCGGCGATCGCGCGCTCGTCCTGCCAGGGCTCGAACGCATAGCCTAGGGTGAACATGTCGCTGTCGGAACGGATGCCGGGATAGCGGAACAGGTCCCAGGTGCCGCCCAGCCGCTCGCGGCGCTCGATGATGGCGAAGCGCTTGCCCGGGCATTGCCGCCGCAAGTGCGCGGCCATGCCGATGCCCGAGATGCCGGCCCCGATGATGACGACGTCGAACGGTTCGGCCATGCTGCTCTCCTCGCCGGATTCCCCCGCACTATTCCCCGAACCGCCGCGCATTGCCAGAGGCCGGTGGCTTTGCCAGAAGGCGGACATGACGATCGTCGCCGCACGCCGCTACAAGTCGGGAGTCTGCTCGCAGGAGGTCGTCGTCGACGGTGATCCGCGGCAGCCGTTGTCCGACGGCCAGTTCGACTGGGTGGGCGCGGCCGATCCGACACCGGCCGAGATGGAGCTGATCCGCCGCCAGTTCGGCCTGCATCCGCTGGCCGTGGAAGACGCGCTCAATCCCAACCAGCTGCCCAAGGCCGAAGCCTACAGCAAGCAGCTGTTCATCGTCGCCCGGACCGCGGCGATCGCCGAGGGCGAGAACATCGCCTACGGCCAGACGGCGATCTTCCTCGGCCGCGACTATGTCGTCAGCGTCCGCATCGGCTCGACTCGCAAGCATGTCGAGCTGCGCAGCAAGCTGGAAGGCGATGTCGAGCATCTGGCCGAAGGGCCCGACTACGTCGCCCATGCCATCCTCGATTTCATCGTCGACGGCTATGCGCCGATCATGGACAAGCTGGAAGCGGCCGTGCTGACCATGGAAGAGCGGTCGGTCGACGCATTTCCCGAACCGTCCACCATCCGCCGCATCTTCCGCCTGCGCCGCCAGCTGCGGCGGTTCGAGCGGATCGTCGGCCCGATGGAAGCGGTCTGCGATCGCCTGGTCCGGCAGGAACTGGCGATGATCGATCCCGAAGCGCGCATCTGGTTCCGCGACGTGCTCGACCACGTGCGCCGCGCCATGGCCCGCGCCGCCGCGCTCAAGGACACTCTGGCCAGCATCGTCGAGACCGCCAGCCTGCTCGAACAGCACCGGCAAGGCGTGATGACTCGCCAGCTCGCCGCCTGGGCGGCGATCCTGGCCGTGCCGACGGCCATCGCCGGCGTCTACGGCATGAATTTCCGCTTCATGCCCGAGCTCGAATGGCACTACGGCTATTTCGGCGTGCTGGGCGTGATCCTGGCCATCTGCGTCGGGCTCTACGTGCGCTTCAAGTCGATCGGCTGGCTGTAGCTGCGACTGCCGCGACGGCGGCAGGCACCATCGGGTCTAGCGGCGAAAAAAAAGGGCCGGTCCGAAGACCGACCCCTTGGAAGTTTTGGGAGAGGATGCCTGAAAGGCCCGCCCCTTATGCGGACCGCCGGCAAATGCTGCAAGTGCGAAATACTACTTAAGGATTGCGGAAACTGCAATCGCCCGGCCATAGGCCCCGCCAGGCAGAGACCTGTCTAGGCCGCAGCGATCACGCCGAACAGGTCGTGCGCATCGGCATCCTCGACCTCGACCTCGACGATGTCGCCCGGCCGCAGGGACGGCGCGACATTGCGCAGGAAGACGTTGCCGTCGATCTCCGGCGCGTCGGCCTGCGAGCGGCCGGTGGCGCCGATATCGCCTTCCTCGTCGGGCTCGCCGACCTCGTCGATGATCACCGGCAGCACGCGCCCGACCTTGGCCGTCAGCCTGGCGGCGCTGATCGCCTCGGTCCGTGCCATCAGCCGGGCGTAGCGCTCCTCCTTGACCTCGTCGGGCACTGCGCCGGGCAGGTCGTTGGCCGGGGCCCCGGCGACCGGTTCGAAGCGGAAGGCGCCGACGCGGTCGAGCTGGGCCTCGTCCAGCCAGTCGAGCAGATAGGCGAAGTCCTGCTCGGTCTCGCCGGGGAAGCCGACCACGAAGCTCGATCGGATCGCGATGTCGGGGCAGATCTCGCGCCAGTTGCGCAACCGCTCGAGCACGCGCGCCTCGTTCGCCGGGCGCTTCATCGCCTTGAGCACGGAAGGGCTGGCATGCTGGAACGGGATGTCGAGATAGGGCGTCAGCAGCCCCTCGGCCATCAGCGGGATAACCGCGTCGACGTGCGGATAGGGATAGACGTAGTGCAGCCGCACCCAGGGCACCTGCCCGTCGGGCGTGCGCAGGCTGCCGAGCTCGCGGGCCAGGTCGGTCATGTGCGCGCGGACCTGGCGGCCGTGCCATTCGCGAGGCTCATGGCCGATATCGACGCCGTAGGCCGAAGTGTCCTGGCTGATCACCAGCAGTTCGCGGGTGCCGGCGGCGACCAGCTTCTCAGCCTCGCGCAGCACTGCGTCGATGCGGCGGCTGGCCAGCTTGCCGCGCAGTTGCGGGATGATGCAGAAGCTGCAGCCGTGGTTGCAGCCTTCCGAGATCTTCAGGTAGGAATAGTGCCGCGGGGTCAGCTTGATGCCGCCGCCCTCGTCGAGCGCCTGGGGAATCAGGTCGACGAACGGCCCCTGGCCCGGCGGTGCCGCCTCGTGCACCGCTTCGACCACGGCTTCGTACTGGTGCGCGCCGGTGACGGCGAGGACGTCGGGAAACCGGGCGCGGATCGCTTCCGCCTCGTTGCCCATGCAGCCGGTAACGATGACGCGGCCATTCTCGGCGATCGCCTCGCCGATCGCGGCCAGGCTTTCCTCCTTGGCGGAATCGAGGAAGCCGCAGGTGTTGACCAGGACCACGTCGGCGCCGGCATAGTCGCCGCTCATCGCATAGCCGTCGGCACGCAGCCGGGTGAGGATGCGTTCGGAATCGACCAGGGCCTTGGGGCAGCCCAGGCTGACCATGCCGACCTTGGGTTGCGCGGGGAGTTCAATCGCCATAGGCGGCGGCCCCTACACCTATCCGGCGAAATTCGCTACTGTCGCGCATCTGCAGGAGATGGGAGCGATCATGGGTCCGGTCAATTGGTTAGCGGTGGTCCTCGCGGCCAATCTTGCCGTCGCCGTCGGCATCGTCTGGCACGGCCCCCTGTTCCGCACCGGCCGGCCGCTGCTGGAACGCGATGCGCCGGCGCGCAGCTTCACCACCATCGTCGTCGTCATGCTGATCGGCGCCGTCATGCTCGGCCACAGCTTCGCGCGCATCGGGGCGGAGACTCTGGCGGCCAAGCCGTGGCTTTATTTCATGCAGTCGGGTGGAGTGGCGATCGCCTTCGTCATTCCCGCGCTGTGGATCACCCACGCCCGCCAGGGCGCGACGATCGCCTCCCGGCTGGTCGACTGCGGCTATTGGCTCGCGGCCTACCTGACCATGGGCGCGACGTTCTGGGCGCTGGGATGATCGGGGCGACGGGGGGCGTTGGTTGTCGCCGGCCCGTCGCGTTGTCTCGGGCTCCTCTCGTCGTCCCGGGCTCGTCCCCGGACCGCGAGCCGCATCGATGGAAGGTCCGGCCAAGTTCTCAGCGGTCCCGGGTCAAGCCCGGGACGACGATCCTCTCCGTTTCCGGGGAGTCAAGCTGCGGCCTGGATCTCGCCGTCGGCCTTGATCACCCGGTTCCGGCCCTGGCCCTTGGCCAGGTAGAGCGCGTCGTCGGCTGCCTTGAGCGCGGCGCGGGGGCTGGGGTAGGCGAGCACGTCGGCGAGGCCTCCCGAGAAGGTTATGCGGCCGAAGGGCACGTCGGTAGCGCGATTGATCAGGCGGCGCTCGGCCATGGTCTCGCGAGCTTCGTTGAGCACCTGCCAGGCCTCGTCGAGCGTCTTGCCCCGGAACAGGACGACGAATTCCTCGCCACCGTGGCGGGCGACGTGGCAGCGGTCGTCGGAGATCTTCGCCAGCGACTGCGCGACCGAGCGCAGGACGCGGTCGCCCGCCTCGTGGCCGTGCGTGTCGTTGACTCGCTTGAAATGGTCGATGTCGCAGAAGGCGACGCAGAGCGGCTCGCCGTTCTCCACCGCGGCGGCATGTTCCGCCTGCAGCAGCGTCTCGAAGGCGCCGCGGTTGGGCAGGCCGGTGAGGTGGTCGATGTTGGCCTTGCGGCGCGCTTCCTCGAGGCTGTCCTGCAGCGCCTTGGTCTCGAGCTCGCTGCGGTTCATCTGCTGTTCGATCTCGCGCGTGCGGTCGAGCATGACCTTGGCGATGGTCGCCAGCTCGGCGATGACGGCGCCGGCCTTGCTCACCTGCTCGAGCTCGCCGACATGGGCTTCCAGGGCGGAGCTGTACTCGGTCGTCGCCGAGCGCGCCTCGGTGGTGGTCTTGCTGAATTCCTCGATGCTCGCCTCGAGCTTCGCCATCAGCGCGTCGAGCGTCGCCATGCGGTCCTCGCGGTCGGCGCTGCGGGCGGCGTCCTCGAGCCACTCGGTCGTAATCGACAGCCGGCTCTGGACGCGCTCCTCGACGAGGCGGGCCAAAGTGGCGTCGGCCCCGGTCATGATGTCGAAGGCCGCGGCGAGCGTGAAGGGATTCACTTCGATGTGATGCGTCAGCAGGAAGCTGCCGACATCGTGGAGGATGTCGCGCTGGCGGCGCTGGCGCCGGTCCTCGATGCCGTGTTCCTCGGGATCGGGCGCGCCTGCGGCTTCGTCCTCCGGGCCGTCGCCTCGCCGGTTCGCACCGAAGCCGAACCAGCTCAGTATCCCCCTGGACCCGTGTGCGAGATTTGGATCGTGTGCGGTCATGCCATGGTTAACGTCGGCTTGACGCGGTTTTTAAGATTGCGGGCGAAAAATTTTCGCCGCCGGTCAGGCTACCAGGCGCTCGATTTCGTCGCCTGGGACGAGGCAGACGATCGGAATCCTGCGGTCGGTAGCAGCCTGGTAGTCGCGGTAGGGCGGATAGAGGTCGGCCATGAAGGCCCAGATGCGATCGCGCTCTTCGCCATGCGGTTCGCGCCAGGTGGCGCGGAAGGCCTGGCCGCCGATCTGGAAGCGAACTTCCGGCATGGCCGCCAGGTTCAAGTACCAGGCCGGGTGGATATCGGCACCGCCCTTCGAAGCGATGATCACCACTTCGCCGCCGGTGTCGCCGTAGATCAGCGGCGTGATCCGCTTCTCGCCGGTCTTGCGGCCCACCGTCTCGAGCAGCAGCGTGGTGGTGAAGCGATGCCCGCCGAGGTGGCGGTAGTCGAGGATGTGGCCCTCCAGCCCGCCCGACGACAGATAGCTCTCGCGGTGCCGGGCGACGAATTCCAGCGTCGCGCGTTCCACTTCGGTCATCGAAACCCTGTCTTCGCTCATGGCCGTCCTCTTCAGTCTTGCGCGCGATCGAGCGTGGTCGGCACGCGGCTGCCGTCCGGCATTGCGGCAGGCGAAGCGGCTCTTTTCGATCTGGTGCCTCTCTCCCGGACGAGCCCAGTCTTCGCCGGATGTCGCGCCGATGCAACCGGAAAACGTTGGGCTCCGGCGTCGTCCCGGCGGCGCGCGCGGACAAAAGCTCCTCCCCGTGCCGGGGAGGGGGACCATGCGCAGCATGGTGGAGGGGGTTCTCCTCATCGATGCCGCGCCTGGAGGAGAGCCCCCTCCACCACGCCGCTTCGCGTCGCGGTCCCCCTCCCCTTACAGGGGAGGAACCGGAGTCCCTACGGCGCCGGCACTCTCCGCATGCTGACGATCTTCACCGGCCGCTCGAGCATCTGGCCCTTGAGCACGCCTGCCCCGGCCGTCGGGGAGAGCGGCGAATCGTATATCTTGCGCACCACGTCCATCCCGCCCACGACATGGCCGAAAGCGGCGAAACCGGCCTGGCCGTCCGGGTTGCCGGCCTTGGGATCGGCGTCGAGGCCGGCGAGGTCGGAGAGCAGAATCGAGAAGTCGCCCGTCGCCGTCCCCGGCTGGAACCGGGCCATCGAGATCGTTCCCGCCTTGTGGAGGATGCCGGTCGTGCTGGTCGGCTCGTGCGCGATCGGCTTCAGCACGCGCTTGGGATTGTTCTGCGTCCCGCCCTGGATCAAGCCATTGGGCTGCGTCCCCCAGTCGAGCCGCATCGCCCGGTAGAAGACGGTCCCGTCGAACCGCTTCTGGTCGACGTAGCGCAGGAAATTGGCCGTGGTGATCGGCGCATGTTCGCCGTCGAGCTCGACCGTGATCACCCCCAGGTCGGTGGTGATCGCCACTTCGGCGCGAGCGGGCGGGAGCGTGGGCCTGGGTGCCGGCGCAGCGGCGCTCAAGGCGAGCATGGCGGGAACTGCGAGCAGGACGAATCGCGAAGTCATGGCGCGATCATGGTACGATTCGGGGCATCGGCGCCAGCCGTCGCGCATTCAGCCATTGTCGGCGGGCAAGCTTGCGGCCTATCCAGTCGGCACAAGACGGAGAGAGGATGCCGATGCGGGCCAATGCCACAGCGATAATCGCCGCCCTGTTCCTGGCGGAAATGACGGCGACGTTCGAATCGGCGATGCTCTATGCCGCATTGCCGACACTGATCGACGACTTCGGCGATCCCATTGCGGCCGGCTGGCTGGTGACCATCCACATGCTTGTCGCCGCCGTGTCCGCAGTCGTCGCGGGGCGGCTGGGCGACATCTACGGCCGCAAGCAGGTGATGCTGGTGCTCCTGGCGCTCTCGGCGGTCGGCTCGGTGATGAGTGCGGTGACCGCCAACTTCGGCGTGGTCCTCGCGGGCCGTGCGCTGCAGGGCCTGGCCGCCGCGGTCATCTCGCTGAACATCGGCATCCTGCGCGAGCAGCTGCCGGCAGAGAGAGTACCGGTCGCCGTCGGGCTGATGACGACGGCGGCCGGAGCGGGCGTGGCCGTCGGCCTGGTGCTCGGCGGGGCGATCATCGACCATTTCAACTGGCACTGGCTGTTCGCCGCCAGCGCCGTGCTGCTGGTCGCGTCCATGGCGGCCGTGGCCACCCTGGTCCCGGGACGGCCGGGAACGCCGGCGCGCGAACCGATCGACTGGATCGAAGGGCTGCTGCCGATCCCGGCCATCAGCGCCGCCATGCTGGGGATCAGCATGTCGAAAGCGCTGGGCTGGGCCGACCCCAAGGTCTGGGGCCTGATCCTGGCGGGCATCGCCGTCATGGGCCTCTGGGCCCGCCGCAGCCTGCGCAGCCGCGAGCCGTTCATCGACCTGCGGCTGCTGGGCGACCGCAACGTCGCCGTCGCCAATTTCGCCGTGGTGCTGCTGGCGCTGGGGACGATGCAGGTGGTCTTCGTCTTTTCCACCTACATGCAGGCGCCGACCTGGACGCTGGCCGGCCTCGGCTTCACCGCGACGGTCGCCGGGCTCGCCAAGCTGCCCTCGAACTTCCTGTCGTTCCTTGCCGGTCCGCTGTCAGGCTGGCTCATGCAGCAGCGCGGCCCGCGGGTGCCGGTGCTGGTCGGCGGGGCGCTGGCGGCGAGCGGCTGGACCATCGCCATGGCGCTGCCGTCGACTCTCGCCCAGATCATCGCGCTGCTCTGCCTGATCTCCTTCGGGACGACGATGCTCAACGCCGCGATCCCCAACATCATCGTCATGTCGGTGCCGGAGAACCGGACGAGCGAGGCGATCGGCACGATGTCGGTGGTGCGCGGCATGGCGGCGGCGATCGGCGCGCAGCTCATCGCCGTGCTGCTGGCCACCGATACGGTCAGCGCGCCGGGCGGGGGCGGGGCCTTCCCCTCGGCCACGGGATTCCGCTTCACCATGGGCTGGATCGCCGCGCTATCGCTGGGCGGCGGCGCCTGCGCCTTGCTGCTGCGCACGCGGCGGCCTCGACCGGCAGTGGCTGCGGCGGCCGAATGAGCCGCTGAACATATCCTCCCTATCGCCGGGCGACAGGGAGGATAAGGAGAAGCCTAACCGCCTCAGCGCACCCGCGGACCGCCGAAGGGCATCGGCGGGGGCGGACGACGGGAGCCGCGCGGCAGCTGCGCCTGGTAGGCGCGGCCGCAATGCTCGACGCAATAGGGGAAGCCCGGGTTCACCTTCTCGCCGCAGAAATGGAAGTCGGGCTCGCCCGGATGGCCCATCGGCCAGCGGCAGATGCGATCGTTGAGATCAAGCAGGCTGGTCTTGTCGGCGATCTCGGGGCTGGGCTTGGCCGGGACCAGGCGGCGCGGCGGTGCCGGCGGGATCGGCGCCTGCTGGTCACCGGGACCCTGGCGCAGGAAGCCGCCGGGGCCGACCGAGACGATTCGCGGCTGCGGCGTCGGGCTGGCCGGCGCAGCCGTGCCGTCGGTGCCTGCGGCGGCAGCGGCCTGCGGTGGGGCGACATTGCGCGCCGGCGCCGGAGCGGGGCGTGCAGCCGGCTCGTGCGAGGCCGGGCTCGCAGCCGGCTCGGGCGCGGGCTTGGCTTTCTTGGCGGCGACCGGTGCCGGCTTTTCCGGCTTGTCGTTCGGCTTGACCGGCGAGGGGCGCGCTTTCAGCCCGAGGCGATGGGCCTTGCCGATCACGGCATTGCGGCTGACCCCGCCCAGCTCGTCTGCGATCTGGCTCGCCGTAGCGCCGCCTTCCCACATCTTGGTCAGCTTTTCGATCCGTTCGTCGGTCCAGCTCATGCCTATTCCACTCGTTCCGTTTTGCAGGGGGTGCGACCCGATCGCGAGCAAGGCAGCTTGCCACGAAGATTGTCACCCGATAGTCGCGGCCTCATGGCCGATCAACCCTCCAGGACAGAAGCCGGCGACTCGCCCCCGAACAAGCCGGGCCAGCAACAGCTGGGCCGACCGACATCGGAGCGGCGCGATTTTCCGCCTCAGGGAGAACCGATCATCCACCAGGTCAACTGGTTGGGGTTGAAGACGCTATATATGAAGGAGGTCCGCCGTTTCTTCAAGGTGCAGACCCAGACGATCTGGGCGCCGGCGATCACCACCCTGTTGTTCCTGGTCATCTTCACCGTGGCCATGGGCCGCGGCGACCGGCTGGTGCTGGGCGTCAACTTCGCGACTTTCGTCGCGCCCGGGCTGATCGTCATGGGCATGATGCAGAATGCCTTCGCCAATGCCAGCTTCTCGTTCCTGTCCGGCAAGATGCAGGGGACCATCGTCGACTACCTGATGCCGCCGCTGACCGAAGGCGAACTGATGCTGGCGCTGGTTTCCGCCTCGGTGACGCGAGCGATGCTGGTCGGACTGGCGCTGGCGCTGATGATGCTGCTCTGGCCCGGTGTCAGCCTGGCGGTCGCCCATCCCTGGGCGGTCGTCTGGTTCGGCCTTATGGGCTCGCTGTTCCTGGCGCTGCTCGGGCTGCTGTCGTCGATCTGGGCGGAAAAGTTCGATCACAATGCGGCCGTGACCAATTTCGTCATCGCGCCGCTGTCGCTGCTGTCGGGCACGTTCTACGTGATCGACAACCTTGCCCCGGCCTTCCAGGCCGTCAGCCGCGTCAACCCGTTCTTCTACGTGATCTCTGGCTTCCGCTTCGGCTTCCTGGGGCAGAGCGACATCGGCAGCACCAATCTGGCCGTGCTGCACGGCGCGCTCGGCCTCGGCCTGCTCAACGCCGTGCTGGGCGCGATCACCTATGCCGTTCTGCGATCGGGCTGGAAGCTGAAGAGCTGAAGCTGTTGAGCTGACGGGGCCGGAGCGGCGGGCGCTCAGTGCGTCAGGCCGCGGCGGAGGCGATAGCGGCCGTCCTCGTAGCTTTCGAACAGCTGGGTTACCGAAGGATGATCGACCGGGCCGCCTTCGCCGTCGCCGACGAGATTCTGCTGGCTGACATAGGCGACGTAGTTCGATTCTTCGTTCTCGGCGAGCAGGTGGTAATAGGGCTGCTCGCGGTTGGGCCGCATCTCGACCGGGATCGATTCGTACCATTCCTCGCTGTTGGCGAAGACCGGGTCGATATCGAAGACCACGCCGCGGAAATCGTACAGCCGGTGCCGGACGACATCGCCGATGGCGAAGCGGGCACGCGTCTGGCGGGGAGCATCGATCAGCCGACCGGCCTGGGGAGAGAAGAACGTCGCACGGTCCATGCAAGCCATATAGGATTTGTGCGCCTGCGAAACAAGCGAGCCGCGCCGCCCGTCCCCCAAAATCGCTGCAGGAAGGGCTTGGCAAGCCCAGCCTTCTCGGCTAACGGCGCCCTTCCCCGGCCGGGCAGGGCACGCGTCCTGCCAGCACACTTCGCGGAGAGGTGGCAGAGAGGTCGAATGCGCCGCACTCGAAATGCGGTGTACGGGCAACCGTACCGTGGGTTCGAATCCCACCCTCTCCGCCAGCTAGTCGCCATATCCACGATACGAACTTCAGACGGCCCCAAGAGGCCGCCCTTTTGGCGCAGTTCCGCCTTGCATTCCGTACCGAGAGAACCGCTTGGTTAGTGGTTTGAGCCAACATTTGCGCACCTTTCTCCCGGTATCAGGCGGCAGTACGATTTGGGCCTAAACGCGCATTAGCCTCACTATAAGGTGAGGATGCCCTAAGCCGTTTTGTCCGTGGATCTCCCGTGGACAGTGATTTTCTCAAAATTCGCAAAGATCGATTTTTGGTCGTTTGGCGGTAAATTCCAACATTTTTTAAGGGCTTATCTGGATCTGCTCATCGCTTCCAAGCATTGTCCATCGGGAGAATATGGCATGTCCAACGGGAGCTTGTCGCTTGTCCGTCGGGATTTCAATAATTGTCCATCGGGAGTGATGTGCTGTCCGTGGCTGTCCGCGCCGGCGCGCCTGAGCGACATGGCTCGTGTACGATTGCATGGCTCGTTTTGCGCAATCCAAGCCGGAGATCGGAGGAGGTGTAAGGCCGGACACTCGGCCTTCGCAAAGTAGCCGCGAATCGCACCGTCGGCGCTTCGTTCCGCTCTACCGCGAATCACATTCGCTTGCGCTGGAGCTGGATGCCGAAAGACCCAATCGATTGCAAGAGCGTGTATGCAAATAGATTGGGAGCGCCTGCGTAGAGCGCTAAACAAAACTGTTGATAAAAAGTTCTTGGCCGCTGGGGCGGCCTATGATCCCATGAATCCCGAAAAACGCTAATCAAGTGCGCAAGCACAAATGGCGATATCACTATGCGAGGGGTGAAATCGGGGTGACGTGCAGGAGGTTAATTCTGCACGCCTATTGGTTGTGTATTTTAGAGGAGGTAATATGACGCAGAAAACTCATTCTGATGAACAGAGTAACTGTGGCGTGAACGGTGGGAAGGTTGGACACAAAAATCCACCAAAAAGCGGGCAATTCTCACGAACCAACCAACCGGACAGGGCAAAGCGAGCCGAGAAGAAGCAAAGGAAAAAGGAGGCAGAGCGTCCCGTCGATCCGATAAAGATCATCACCGAGGCCATCTACGAGAAAGTAGGTGTGACCAGGAATGGCAAGGCGTCGTACATTCCATTTATCGAGGCCTTTATCGAGTCGATGAAGAAGAATGCATTTTCGAGCAAGCTCCATGAACAGATCAAATTCATGCGCGAGCTGATCAAAATCGGGGTGTTCCAGGTCGAGGAATATAAGCAGCGCCTTCGACGAAACTTCGAGCATCACTATCAGAAGGAATACGACATCTGGAACAAGCTGTCGGAGAGAGTGCAGGAGTTCTGCGAGGATTCCAAGCTGTTGACCGTACGGTTTCAGATGTTGCTCGTGACCAGCTCGATCGTCCGGATCGAATGCACCTGCGGTGCGGCTGAGCGCTGCTTTTCCGAGATCGACAAATACTGCCTGGCTGGTGTTCTCGACGTTCCCGACGAGTTCGACTTCGACCCCTTTGGATGCGGTACCGACGACGTGGAGAGCAACGTGGCCGAAGCTGAGGCCAGGGCCGCGGACAAGGAGCTTCGCTCCGGCAGGTTCGGGGATGGCGACGACGGCTGATTGGGAGCGATCCGACGTTGGCGCGGTGAACCCGCGCCAACGTCACCTTTCAACGAAATCATAATCGAACCGGGGACCTACAATGCCATTTACGATCAACACGAAAAGCAGCCTGCAGCACCAGTGCCTGACGAAGACCAAGACGGTTCGCAAGGCAAACGCGAGCAAGGTGGCGGTCAAGTCGGCGGCGGCGAACGCCCCGCTGAACGACCTCGCACCCGACATTGTCGTCGTTTGGCACGATGTTTTGGACCTCAAGCCACCGAAGCGCCGCGTGCGCAAGCAGTCGGCCGAGCATGTCGCCGAAACAATCACGGCGATTAAGACGTTTGGGTTCATCAGTCCAATCACCATTCGAAAGATGACCGTGATTGACGGTCATGTTCGCTTGCTCGCGGCGAACGAGCTTGGGATGCCGAAGGTGCCTTGCATCGATGTCGGTCATCTCAGCGAGGAAAAGGCGCGGTTGCTGGCGATCAGCCTTAATCGTATCGCCGAGAAGGGCGAGTGGGATCTGCCAGAGCTCAAGCTTGAGCTCGAGGAGCTCGAGATCGACGGGTTCGATCTGGTGCCGACGTTCTTCTCGGAGCAAGAGCTGGAAATCATCCTGATGGACGAGCCCGAGACCGACAAGGCCACGGACGGCGACGTTGTAGACTGGGCCGAGCCGCCCGCTGAACCGGTGTCGCTAGAGGGCGACCTGTGGCTGATGGGCAAAGGACACCGGCTGCAGTGCGGCAACTCGCTCGAGGCAGAAACCTACGAGCTGCTCATGGACGGCAAGACTGCTGCGGCGGTCCTGACCGACGCACCTTATAACGTGAAGATCGCCGGCAACGTCAGTGGGCTTGGCGCGACCAAGCACGGTGAGTTCAAGATGGCCTCGGGCGAGATGAGCCAGGCGCAGTTCGAGGACTTCCTGCGGATAGTTCACAAGCACTGCGCCGATCACATCTCAACCGGCGCGGTGGTCTACTCATTCATGGACTGGCGCTCGATCGACCTGCTGATGGCGGCGGCGCGATACGCGGGGCTGACGCATATCAACACCGCTGTCTGGTACAAGGGTTCGGGCGGAATGGGCAGTTTCTTGAGAAGCGCGCACGAACTTTGCGGTGTGTTCTGCAAGGGCGACAAGCCCAAGGTCAACAATGTCGAGCTCGGCAAGCACGGCCGCGATCGGACCAACGTGTGGGTCTACCCCGGCGCCAACAAGCCCGGCACCTCTTCGGGCAAGGCACTCAAGGATCACCCCACCCCGAAAAACGCAGACATGTGCGCCGACGCGCTGCTCGATGTGACTGTGCGGGGCGACATCGTGCTCGATCCGTTTCTGGGCTCGGGGACCACGCTCATCGCCGCCGAGAAGACCCGGCGTTTGTGCTACGGGGTCGAGCTTGATCCGGGTTACGTGGATGTCTGTGTTCGGAAGTGGGAAGAGCTGACTGGCAAGCGGGCGATCCTTGCCGCGACTGGCCAGACCTTCGCCGAGGTGGCCGAGGAGCGGGGCAGCGAGTGAGTTGGTGCCGATGGTTGATCGTTAGCGTCCAGGCGCCGGCCCAAACGACTTTTCGATCTCTTCGGCAGTCAGTCCCATCGCGAGGAGCCGCGGTGTGCGAGCCTCGTGCAGCGCGGCTTCCGCTTGCGGACTGTCGAGGATGGCCTCGTGATAGCTGTCGGCCTCCTTCCGGTCCGCCAGATGGCGCGCCAGCACGATCATCGCTTCGGTGTCGCGGCCGCAGTAGAGGCGCAAATCTCGCTCGATCTGCGCCTTGCGATCGGGATCGCAATCGGGCCGGGTCGCCTCGAGGTAGGCCTCTTGCGCCTGCATGCCGTCGCCGACCGCGAGCTCACCGTAGTCCAGATGCGGCGCGATGGTCGGCAACATGGCCTTGATCGACCAGCTGCCGCGCTGGTCGCGGTGGTACCAGTTGGCGCGCGTGACCGGGAGCAGATCGACGAGCCGGTCGGCGATAGCCAAGAGCCCATCGGCGAGGTCGGGGCAGGCCTCGGCGAGGCGCTTGATGCAGTTGCGCTCGAAGCTGGCGTTGTAAGCGATCACCGCGCCTTCAGTCGGCAGTTCGAGCAGGGCCTCGGCGCAGGCGCGGCGCGGGTCGCCGCCCGAGAGATCGAGGAACGCGCGTTCGACGTATGAGCGGTCGGCGTTCTCGATCTGCGCCGAGAACTGAAACGGCACCGCCTGATACGGCCTCGTGCCGATACAGCGCGGAATGACGAAGGCGATGGTCTCGAAGTCGAGCCAGGTGCGCGGAAACGCCCAGCTTTCGATCACGCTCCGGGCGGTCGCGGCTTCGTGATACGGTCTGCCGCCTATGGTTGCGTCCAACACGCGCTTGTGCGTTGCGCTGGTCAGCTTCTCGCGCGGCAGGTCGAATAGATCGTTGATCCCTTGCTCGAGCCACTTCTTTCCGGCGCCGCCGGGCAGCACGGTCACCGGCCATTCGGGACCCTCGGCCAGACCGGTGCTGCAATATTCGATGAACGAGCAGCTGAATGGCGCTGTGCAGTGATTGCCTGGCGTGATGTCGGGCTCCTCGCCATCGATCATTCCCTGAAGCTTGGCGACGAGCGCCGACCGCTCGGCCATGATCGGCCGGATTTGTTCGAGAACCGAGACGTGCTGGAAGAGCCCGCGATAGTCACCGAGCGTGCGCAATCTAAAGCTCGTATTGACGTGGGCCACGCGCGCGTCGGCAAGCACAAGCCCGTTGCCTTCGAGCACCCAGGCCTGGGTCGCAATATCACCCAGGTGATAGGCCTTGACGCTACCGGCGCTTTTGACCTCGGTGAGGTGCCAGCCCTCGCTGGGCACGAACTCGAGAATATCAGCCCGGACGAGGACGCCCTCGTGGACAAACGTCGCTTCGAATATCGGCCGCTGGCGATCGGCGACGACGGCGTCGCGCGTTGCCGCAATCGCTGCCTGCAGGCCCAGCTCGTCGCTGATCAAAATCCCGCCCGGCCGCTGCCGGCAGGCCTCCTCGCCAACTTCATCGCCGGCTATGAGGCGCGACTGCGAACCCTCGTCTACCGCGGCCAGCTCGCGGCGATGCACTTCGAGCCACAGGCGGCGCGGGCATTGCTCGTATGCGGTTATCCGGGATTTGGAGAGGCCGACCATTCTTGCTTCAGGCTTCCTGCTGAATCTGCGTTTCGTACGCCTTGATCACATCTCTGATGGCATCGATCCAGGCTTGTTTATGCTTCGGCAGCAAGCTCGATAACAGCGGTGCCGACTTACCGTTCGTCGTCAGCCAGATGCCGTCGTGGGTGGCCACTTGCCCGTCTATGAGATCGGCGAGCTTTTGGGCGTACTGTGTCGCCACCGTCGTGCCGACTGACCCACTAACCGGGTTGGTCCAGAGCTGGCCGTTTCTGGCGATATAGCCGACATTGAGCGGCTTCGCCGCGTCGGCGACATCAACCTTAAGGTTGAGGCTGTTGGCGAACTCCGGATAGATGCCGAGCTCGGCGACCTCGACAAGGAACGCCTTGACCTCGGTGGGCAGCGCCGGGTCCCGTTTAGCCAGCTCTTCATAGAATAGGGCCTCGGTGATCGTCTTCGGCGAGGCGTTGATTTTGACTGGCGGCGGCTCGGGTCCTCCGATGAGCACCACGTTGTCGGCGCCATCGATGAACTCGCCGCGGTAGAGCTGGCGGACCATGGCTTCATTCACCTCGCTGGAAGCGAAGTCGAACCGGGCCAGGTCCTTGTAGGCGGGGAACCTGCTCCCACTGCCTAGGCGACCCGCCAAACCAAGAAAGCCTGATCAAGGGATCAGCGTGACGCGTGCCCTGGGAGGAACAGCTTCGCCTGTTCCTCCCAGGGCGTCGGAATGCCGCCCATCTCGCGCAGCGTTCTGGCGGTAAGCGCGCCGTGCTGGCGCCCCGCCAGAATGGCGTCGGTGACCTCGGGCGAAAGAAACGCCGCGCGCAGGATGCGGGTGACGTAGGAATCGTTGCGGCCCTCCTCCCGGGCTAGCGTCGCAATATCGATGTCGCCGGTGCTCAGCAGGTTCCATAGCCGTCTAGCTTCAACGACGAGACCAACCAGCGCCTCGTTCGGCTTGGCTTCGCTGCCGGGTGAGCCGTCGCTCTGGACAAGCCGCATGGTCCTGCCAGTGCGGGTTAGACGGAAGTCGACCTCGATGACGAGGGTCGGGCACTCACCGGGCTGTTCGGTTACGCCCAGCAGTTCGCGCAACCTGTCGCCGGCTACCTCGATCGCCAGCTTGCCCTCGCGCGCGCGAAGGCGCGCGATGATGTCGGTAAGGCGGCCACCGGAACGTCCGCGCAGCTCATGTGCGATTGTGCCGCAGCGGTCTGTCATCTGCCGCAGCAGGTTCGGCGAGATGTCGAGCGCAAGCTGCGAGGCAAGGAGGAGCGGATCATCGAACAGCCGGGCCACGTGCTCCTTCACCGCCGACTCGATCTCGCGTGCGGGCAGGCGCATGCCATCATCGCCCGTGCCCTTCTGAAGCGACCGGCTGACGTAGTAGCGGTAGCGCTGGTTGTTCTTGGTCGCATGCGTCGCCGACATGGGCTCGCCCGCCGCATCGATGAGCAGTCCCGCCAGCAGGCTGCGGTGGGGCAGCCGTGCTCGCTCGATCCCTTGCGTATGGTCGGCGAGCTTCTGCTGGACCTCGTCCCACATCGCTCGTTCGATGATGGCAGGATGGTTGCCGGGGTAGGTCTTGTCCCGGTGGGGTATCTCCCCGACGTAGATCGGGTTCTTGAGCATGAAGTAGAGCTGCCCTCGCGAGAACGGCTTGCCGCCGTAGGCACGGCCGGTCGATGTGGTTCTGCAGGGAGCCGCGATGCCTGCCACCTTCAACTGTTCGGCGAGCAGCCGCACGTTGCCGAGCTGCAAATAGCTGCGGTAGATGTCGCGCACGAGCGCGGCATGCTCCTCGACGATGGTGAGCGTCCGACCATCGGGCTTGTATCCCAGCGGTGGTGTCCCGCCCATCCACATGCCCTTGGCCTTTGACGCTGCCAGCTTGTCGCGGATGCGCTCGGCGGTGACCTCGCGCTCGAACTGGGCGAACGACAAGAGCATGTTGAGCGTCAGGCGTCCCATGCTGGTGGTGGTGTTGAACGACTGGGTTACCGAGACGAAGCTCGCGCCGACTCTGTCGAAGGCCTCGACCAGCTTGGCGAAGTCGAACAGCGAGCGGCTGAGCCTGTCGACTTTGTAGACGACGACAACGTCGATCCTGCCCTTGGCCATGTCTGCAAGCATCCGCTGCAGGGCAGGGCGCTCGAGCGTGCCGCCCGAGATGCCGCCGTCATCGTAGTGATCGGGCAGCAACTGCCAGCCTTCGCTGGCCTGGCTAAGCACATAGGCGGCGCAGGCCTCGCGCTGGGCGTCTAGCGAGTTGAAATCCTGCTCGAGGCCTTCCTCGCTCGACTTGCGCGTGTACACGGCGGCGCGGATCTTCCTGACCGTGGCCGGCATAGCGGCGTCGGCGGCCGGCTTGCGCTTCATGCAGAACCCCTCCGATTCTTCAGGCCAAAGAACAGCCAGCCATTCCAGCG
>CAUJJI010000098.1 GCA_963205265.1 Pseudomonadota bacterium | reverse complement strand
TTCAGGCCAAGGAAATTCTGCGTATCCGCGCGCGGATGAACGACCTGTACGTCAAGTTCACCGGTCGTAGCCTGGAAGAGATCGAGAGGGCGCTGGATCGCGACACCTTCCTCGAAGCCGAGGAAGCCAAGGCTTTCGGCCTTGTCGACAAGGTGTTCGAGAGCCGTCCCGATGCCGACAAGGCAGGCGACGAATCAGGCAAGGCCAAGGACACGGACGCCTGACGAGTGCCCTTTTCAGCCTTGTGCAAGCTTTGCGGCGCTATAAGGCAGGATTGATAAACGCGGCGGGCTGGGTAATCTTGACGAATCGTCCCCTTCCGGCG
Source organism: Pseudomonadota bacterium (assembly GCA_963205265.1). GTDB lineage: Bacteria > Pseudomonadota > Alphaproteobacteria > Sphingomonadales > Sphingomonadaceae > Novosphingobium. Next base: position 14,217 of record CAUJJI010000098.1, on the reverse strand, counting down.
CAGCAGCAGAGAACGAGAAATTGAGCGGATCTGACGCGAAAAGCACCCTGTATTGCAGCTTCTGCGGCAAATCGCAGCACGAGGTTCGCAAGCTCATTGCCGGCCCTACCGTGTTCATCTGCGATGAATGCGTCGAACTGTGCAACGACATCATCCGCGAGGAAACCAAGGCCGGGATCAGCGGCAAGAAGGACGGCGGCGTCCCTTCGCCGCGCGACATCTGCCAGACGCTGGACGATTATGTGATCGGGCAGGACCGGGCCAAGCGCGTGCTCTCGGTTGCGGTGCACAACCACTACAAGCGGCTCAAGCACGGCGGCAAGGCCGGCGATGTCGAACTGCAGAAATCGAACATCCTGCTCGTCGGGCCGACCGGTTCGGGCAAGACGCTGCTCGCCCAGACGCTCGCCAAGACCTTCGACGTTCCCTTCACCATGGCCGACGCGACGACGCTGACCGAAGCCGGCTATGTCGGCGAGGACGTGGAAAACATCATCCTCAAGCTGCTCCAGGCTTCGGATTACAACGTCGACAAGGCGCAGCACGGCATCGTCTACATCGACGAGATCGACAAGATCAGCCGCAAGGCCGAGAATCCTTCGATCACCCGCGACGTTTCGGGTGAGGGCGTGCAGCAGGCCCTGCTCAAGCTGATGGAAGGCACCACTGCCTCCGTCCCGCCGCAGGGCGGCCGCAAGCATCCGCAGCAGGAATTCCTGCAGGTCGACACGACCAACATCCTGTTCATCTGCGGCGGCGCTTTCGCCGGCCTGGAAAAGATCATCGCCGACCGCCTGCAAAAGCGCTCGATCGGCTTCGGCGCGCATGTCGCCGATCCCGACAAGCGGCGGGTGGGCGAACTGCTCCAGAAGGCCGAGCCGGAAGACCTGCTCAAGTTCGGCCTGATCCCCGAATTCGTCGGCCGCCTGCCGGTCATCGCCACGCTCGAAGACCTCGACATCACCGCGCTGGTTAAGATCCTGCGCGAGCCGAAGAACGCGCTGATCAAGCAGTACGCCAAGCTGTTCGAGCTCGAGGACGTGCAGCTGACTTTCACCGACGACGCGCTCGAGGCGATCGCGCAGAAGGCCATCGAGCGCAAGACCGGCGCCCGCGGCCTGCGCTCGATCGTCGAAGGCCTGCTGCTCGACACCATGTTCGACCTGCCGACCGAGAACGGCATCGCCGAAGTGGTGGTCGACAAGGACGTCGTCGACGGCCGCAAGGAACCGGTGCGCGTGCTCAAGGGCAAGGAAGAAGCGGCTTAAGAGGGCCCAGGAACCTCCCCGTTCCGGGGAAGTGCTTGGACCTACCCCCTCGCCAAGGCTTTCAACCGCTCGATCCGCTCGGGCGGCAGCAGGTCGCGAAGCCGGTAATCGCGCTCGAAGGCCGGGATCCCCTCGGACAGGGCCACCCACGGCATCTTCTCCGACACGAAGATCAGCGCATCGGGCGGGAAGGCGTCGGGATCGTCGAGCGTCCCCACGCGCAGCGCCGAGAGGTTCCGTCCGTTGGGCGGGAAATGGCTGAGCACGGCCGTGCCGCAGACCGCGCAGCGCCGCATCTCGTGCGGACCGCCGCTGCCGGTCGGGACCGTGTGGCTGGCCAGCTCGCCCGACAGCAGGGTGAAGCGGTCGCTCTCGAAGAAGGCGTTCACCACCGAAGTCGATCCGGTCTGGCGCTGGCACTGCCGGCAGTGGCAATTGTTGGTGAAGATCGGCTCCCCGGCGATGCGATAGCGCAGTGCCCCGCAGGCGCAGCCGCCCTCGCGCTCGATCTCGGCCATGATGCATCTCCCTTTCCGACAGGCTTTCGTCATCGCTGCTTGCCGGAATCCCCTTGCGCGGTCTAGCCATCCGGCACGTCGAGGAGAGGAGACAGCAGATGGCCGAGGGCCGCATCCACGTTCCGCGGATCATCCACACGATCCACGCCACCACCGATATCTACGCCTGCCGGCTGCTCTACCAGGATGCGCTGGGCGGGCTGGTCTTCGCCGAGAACTATTTCCCCGCCGAGGACCGCGACTGTGCGCTGCTCTACGTCACCAACCACATGGTCGAGCCGATGGCGCCCCGCAATCCGGAAGACATGACCAAGCCCTATGCCCGCATGGCGGCGAAGATCGGCCAGGCGTTCCATTCGTTCGAGCTCAAGGTCGCGGACGGCAAGGCCGCCAGCCAGGCTTTCCGCGATGCCGGCTGCAATGTCGCCAGCGACTACGGCGTGTTCTTCTTCGTCAAGGCGGATTCGACCGGCGGCGTGCTGCTGGAAGTCTGCGAGACGGCGATGCCGAACGACCCCTACGACCGCAAGGGCTGGGGTCCCGACGTCGGCGTCGGCCACGCCAGCGGCGTTCTGCGGCTCGATCACATCGCCTGCGTCACTGCCGAAATCGACAAGGCCGTCGGCTTCTTCACCGGCCTGGTCGACGGCGAGATCGTCGCGGACGAGCGCACCAGCCTGCCGCAGCCGGGACGGCGCGTGGTGATCCGGATCGGCGACACCGACGTCGCCTTCATCCAGCCCGACGACACCGCGTCCGGCCCGCTCGGCGCTTTCCTCGGCAAGCCGCAGAACGGCATCTACGCGCTGGTCTGGCACGTCGCCGACGCAGCGCGGGCGCGGGCGCATTTCGACAGGCTGACGCTGCGCCAGACGGGCGAGGGGTGCGTCTCGACGGGCTTCGCCATCGAACCGGAGGACTTCCTGGGGGCGCGGCACGAGTTCGTGAGCTAGTTCCTTCCTGCGGGGGAGGAACTAAACCACCCCTTCGCTCACCAGCCGGCAATCGTCGCCGGTCTCCACCTGCACCGTGACATGACCGATGGCGAAATCGTGCTCCAGCCGGTGCGCCAGGTCGTGCAGGAACGCGTCGCCGGGATAGCCGCCAGGCATGACGATATGCGCGGTCAGCGCCGTTTCGGTGGTGCTCATCGGCCAGATGTGGAGATCGTGGACCGCAGTCACGCCGTCGCGCGAGGCGAGGAAGGACCGCACCTGCGCCTCGTCGATGTTGTCGGGCACGCCCAGCAGTCCCATCCGCACCGAATCGCGCAGCAGACCCCAGCTGCCCCAGGCGATTACCGCGGTGATGACGAGCGAGGTCACCGGGTCGATCCAGCGCGCGCCGCTGAACATCACCGCCACGCCCGCCACGACGACTCCGGCCGAGACCGCCGCGTCCGCCAGCAGGTGCTGGAAAGCCGCGCGCAGGTTGAGGTCGGACTTGCGCCCGCGGGCGAACAGGAAGGCGCTGCAGCCGTTGACCAGGATGCCGCAGGCGGCGACGGCGATCATCGTCGTGCCCTCGACCGTGGCGGGGTGGCTGAAGCGGCGGATCGTCTCCACCAGAATCGCGCCCAGCGCCACCCAGAGCAGCGCGGCATTGGCGATGGCGGCGAGGATGGAGGAACTCTTGAGCCCGTAGGTGAAGCGCGCGCTGGGCGGCCGGGCGGCGAGCACGCTGGCGCCCCAGGCGAGCAGCAGCGACAGCACGTCCGACAGGTTGTGCCCGGCGTCGGCGATCAGCGCCATCGAGCCGCTGACCAGCCCCGCCACCGTCTCCACGACGACGAAGCCGAGGTTGAGCAGCACCGCCAGGGCAAAGCCGCCGCCGCGCACTGCGGCGTGACCGTGGCCATGCGCGTGACCATGGGCATGGCCGTGATGGTGGTGGTGGTCGTGCCCGGCGCTCATGACCGGGCTTTCGCACAGGCGGGCTGCCCGGGGCAAGGGAGACTCCCCTTGCGCCGGGCTCCGCGCTGTCCCTATCATCGCCGCGACAGGACAGGCGGAGAGGACCGATGGCCAATGCCGGCGCCCGCGGGCGGGCAATCCCGCGTTACGGCAACGTTACCGAGCCGGCAGTGAAACTGCCGCCCGGCCGCCACCTCGGCGCGGCGACCGGGCTGCAGGTCAGCCCCGACGGGCACATCTGGGTGCTGCACATCGCCTCGAACATGGCCTGGGGGCCTCCGGGCTCGACCGATGATCCGGCCGCACGGCTTCCCGCCGTCTGTGAATTCGATGCCGCGGGGAACTACCTGCAGGGCTGGGGCGGGCCCGACTGGCTGCCGCGCGAGAACGGCCTGCAGCAATGGCCGAAGCAGGAAGAGACCATCGCTTTCGACGACGAAGGCACGCTGTGGGTGTTCGGCGCCGACACCTCCTACGACCACGCCGTCCAGCGCTTCACCCGCGACGGCAAGCTGCTGCTGCGGATCGGCCGCTACGGCGAGGCGGGGACCGACGACACGCCCGACCTGCTCGGCTGCCCGACGGACGCCTGGCACGATGTTGCCCGCCGCGAGGTCTATGTCACCGACGGCTACGTCAACCACCGCGTCGCGGTGTTCGATTCGGACACCGGCGCCTTCCTCCGCGCCTGGGGCGCATACGGCGAAGCGCCGCGCCCGGCCGGGGACTCGCCCCGCGAGACCTTCAACAATCCGGTGCACGCGGTCAGCCTGGGACCCGAGGGCCATCTCTACGTCTGCGACCGCAAGAACGACCGCGTCCAGGTGTTCGACGCGGTCGGGAAAAGCGAAGCGCGCTTCGTTCGCGAGATCGAGCTGAACCGACGGTCGCCGTTCGGCACGACCTTCAACCTGGCCTTCACCCCGGACGGGGGCCACATGGTGATCAACGACGGTACCAACAGCCGGCTGTGGGTGGTCGACCTGGAAGCCTGGGACTATGTCGCCGACTTCCTCGTGCCCGGCGCCGTCGAGAACGACCTCGCCGGAACGACGCACAAGATCGTCGGCGATGGCGCCGGCGATCTCCTGCTGGCGCGCACCGCGGCGGGGGTCCACCGGCTGCGCTACCAGGGCGAGGCATGAACGCCGTTCCCCTGCTCGAGCGGACAATCGACGTCGACGGCCACGAATTCGCACCGCCACATCTCTGGGGCGAGATCTTCGGGCCGGTGGCGGCGCGTTTGGCGGACATCTGCGGGCCCTTCATCCAGGCGATGGGCGAGGACTACATCCATCGCCCCGGCCAGTCCGCCGACGATGCCGCGATGACTCACGAGAACGTCTGGACGCTGCGCCATACCGGCGCCCCAGGCGCCTTCGACATGCGGCGCCGGCTGGAAGCGATGGACCTGATGGGGGTGCGCAGCCAGCTGATCTTTCCGAGCTACGGCCTCTGGGGGCAGATCCTGGCGACGCCCGAGGGCGGCGGCGCGATCGCCAATGCCCTGCGCCATTTCCTCGGCAATCCCAGCGAAGCGGAAACGCGCGCGCTGGGCTTTGCCGCGACCGACGAATGGAACGACTGGTGCGTGCGGACCACGGCGCTCGCACCCGATCGCCTGCGCCCTGTCGGCATGCTCAAGGCGCCGCGCGACGTTGCCGACCTGGTGGGGCAGACCCGCGACCTCGTCGCGCGCGGAGTCAGGGCGCTGCTGATCAACAGCGGCGAACCGCCCGCGGGCCTGTCGCCGGCCGCGCCCGAGCTCGATCCTTTCTGGGCCTTCCTGGCCGAAAGCGAGGTGCCCTTGATGGCCCATGTCGGCAGCGACCTCGGCTTCATCGCCAGCGCCGCCTGGAGCGAGGCCCCGGCCTTCGCCCCCAGGAAGCAGTCGTTCGAGCTGGGCTTCGAGCCCTATTCCTTCGCGACGCTGCACCTGCCGGTCGAGCACTTCCTCACGGTGATGGTGCTCGGCGGCGTTTTCGAGCGGCATCCGCGGCTGCGCTTCGGCGCGATCGAACTGGGGGCGCACTGGCTGGGCCCGCTGGCCGACAACCTCGACATGTGGGCGACGACGATTTTCGCCGGGCGCATCGAGGACACGCTGAGCCTGCCGCCTTCGGCATACCTCGCGCGCAACGTCCGGGTGACGCCGCACAACATCGTCGAGCCGGTGGCGCAGTTCTTCACGCGCTATCCGCACCTGGCGGACTGCTACTGCTATTCGACCGACTATCCGCATCTCGAAGGCGGCCGGCACATCAACCGCAAGATGCACGACCTGCTGGCGCCGCTGGGGGAGACAGTGCTCGAGAGGTACTTCTCGGCCAACGGCCAGTGGCTGTTGCCGTAGCGGCACACCCGGGCACCTGTTGCAATTTTGTTGCAGTGCAGGGCAAATTATGTCGCCGGGCCTCGCTTGCCCATCATAAATGCTGCGCTGCGGAAGGTTTTTCGCCATTGTAGGCAGCGAGAGACTGATTCCTGCGAAGCAGGAGCAGTGGCGGGGTAAAAATCGAAAAGCAGATTCGCGTCAACAGCCCGTCACAAATGGGTGGTTAGGCGCGCCGTGGAAGTCGGGAGAGTGCTCAAACCCCGCGTCGGCCTGCGGCCATGGCAGGCGGCGCGGCTCATTCCAGATGGAACGGGACCCGGACAGGGGCTCGGACAGGGGGTAGTCGTCATGCATCTCAGATATTTTCTCGCCGCCAGCACCGCCAGCCTCTCGCTCGCCTGCGCCCTGGCCGTCCCGGCGCACGCGCAGGAGACGACGTCCAATATCCGCGGCAGTGTCATGGCCGAGGGCAAGCCGGTGGCCGATGCGGTCGTAACCATCGTCCACCAACCTTCGGGCACGAGGTCCACGACCGCGACCGATGCCGACGGCAGTTTCTCCGCCAACAACCTGCGTATCGGCGGTCCCTTCAGCGTGCAGGTCGAAGCGCCGGGCTTCGAGGGCGCCGAGGTCAACGAGGTCTATCTCGCCGCGGGCCAGCCGGTCCGGCTGCCGATCCAGCTGCAGCCGCAGACGGAGATCGTGGTGAGCGCATCTTCGCTGAAGGGCGCGATCGAGACCTCGATGGGCCCGATCACCTCGCTGACCCGCGCCGACATCGAGGCGGTGGCCTCGGTCAACCGCGACGTGCGCGACATCGCCCGGCGCGACGCCTTCGTCACGATCGACGCCTCGAACAGCCGCACGATCGAGATCGCCGGCCAGAACGGCCGTCTGAACCGCTTTTCGGTCGACGGTATCCAGGTTTCGGACGACTTCGGGCTCAACAACGGCGGCCTTCCGACCAACCGCGGCCCCGTTCCATACGACGCGATCGAGCAGCTTTCGGTGAAGGTCGCGCCCTACGACATTTCCGAAGGCGATTTCCAGGGTGGCGCGGTCAACGTCGTGCTGCGTTCTGGCGGCAACCGGTTCACCGGCTCGGCCTTCTACACCTACACCGACGACAGCCTGACCGGCGACAAGATCCGCGGCGCGCCGGTACGGCTCGACTTCAAGTCGAAGAACTACGGCGGTTTCATCTCGGGCCCGATCGTCAAGGACAAGCTGTTCTTCGCCGTCGCTTACGAGAAACTCAAGGAATCGAAGCCGATCGACGAGGGGCCGGCCGACGCCGGCTTCGCCTCGCCGATCCCGCGGGTGACTACGGCGCTGATCGACCAGGTCAGCGCGATCGCGCAGTCGAAGTACGGTTACGACACGCTCGGCATTTTCTCGGGAACCCAGGAACAGGACGAGAAGGTTACCGCCAAGCTCGACTGGAACGCCGACGACGACAACCGCGTCTCGCTGACTTATATCCGCAACGTCGGCTCGAACCAGTTCTCGCAGAACATGGGCGTGTCGAGCACGAGCCCGACTTTCGGCTTCCGCTCGAACGGCTACGAGCTCACCGAGGAGATCAACTCGGGCACGCTGCAGTGGCTGTCTAACTGGTCGGACAGCTTCTCGACCGACCTGCGCGTCGCCTACCGCGACTACAACCGCGGCCAGGCCGCCTTCGGCGATGCCCGCGCGCAGTTCGAAGTCTGCACCGATCCGATTTCGATCGCCACCGGTGTGGGCGGCAACAGCGCGACGAGCTGCGGCAACACGACGACTTCGAACCCGCGCCTGTTCTTCGGCCCGGACATCAGCCGCCATGCCAACCAGCTCAACACCGACAATCTCGCGATCGATCTCACGCCCAAGCTGGAAGCCGGCAATCACAGCTTCAAGGGCCTGATCAGCTTCGGCCGGACCAGGACCTTCAACCTGTTTCTGCAGCGCGCCTACGGCTCGCTCTACTTCGATTCGATCGCCGACTTCCAGGCCGGCAAGGCCAGCCAGCTGCGCCTTGCCAACGCCGTGCCCAGCCTCGACCCGAACGATGCCGCGGCGCGCTTCACAACGCAGAACTACGCCTTCGGCCTGCAGGACGACTGGCAGGTCAATGACCAGCTGATGCTGACGATCGGCGCGCGCTACGACTTGCAAGGTTCGAAGACGCGGGTCCCGCTCAACGTCAACTTCCTCGCGCGCAACGGCTTTCCCAACAACTTCACTTTCAAGGGGCTGGGCGTGTTCCAGCCGCGCGTCGGCTTCGAGTGGAAGGCGAGCGAGCGCTTCGTGCTGCGCGGGGGCGTGGGCAAGTTCGCGGGCGGCGCGCCCGACGTGTTCCTCGCCAACAGCTTCTCCAACACCGGCCAGCTGAGCAACGACATCAACCTCGACATCGCCGGGTCGGTCTGCGTGGTCAACGCGGCGGTCTGCGCGGCCGGGCTCAACAACGTGACCGGCAATCCCACCGCCTATCCGCCGGCGGTCCTGAACTTCCTTACGACCAACGTCACCTCGCTGGCGGCGGCATCGGTCGCCGCCGTCGCTCCCGGCTACGAACTGCCGGCGCAGTGGCGCGCGACGCTGTCGGCAAGCTACGACGCCGACTTCGGCCCACTCGGCGACGGCTGGCTGCTCGGCGCGGACCTGCTCTACGGCTGGACCGACACGGCCAACACCTATATCGACACGCGCTCGGTGGTGGTGGGCACATTGCCCGACGGCCGCCCGCGCTATGGGCGCACCACCATCGGCATCCTTCCCGGCGATACCAACCAGACCAATACCGACCTCGTGCTGACGACGACCGGCAAGGGCCGATCGATGATCGCGGTGGCGCGCTTCGAAAAGGGCTGGGACTTCGGCCTCAATATCGGCGCCAGCTACACCTTCCAGGACGTCAAGGACGTCAACCCGGTGACCTCGGCGACGCCGGGTTCGCTCTACGCCAATGCGGCGATGATCGATCCCAACCGCGCCGCCTACGGCCGGTCGATCTACGAGATCAGAAACAGCTTCAAGTTCAACGTCGACTTCACCCACGCCTTCTTCGGCGACTACAAGACGCGCTTCGCGGTCTTCGGCGAATGGCACACCGGGCGTCCGTTCAGCTACACCATGCGCGATCCCTCGACCCAGCGCTCGATCGTGTTCGGCACCAACGTCACCTCCTCGAACAGCCTCGGCCTGTCACGCTATCTGCTTTACGTGCCGACCGGGCTCGACGATCCGAAGGTCATCTATGACAGCTCGACCACGGCGAGCGCGCTCGACGCCTTCATCGCGGGCGGCAAGCTCGACAAGTACCGCGGCCAGATCGCGCCCAAGAACCTCGGCACATCGCCCAGCAGCTGGAAGATCGACCTCCACGTCGACCAGGAGCTCCCGACCTTCGTCGGCCGCAGCCGGATCAAGGTGTTCGCCGACATCGAGAACTTCCTCAACATGCTCAACAGCGACTGGGGCGTGCAGCGCCAGGTGGGCTTCCCCTACTTCGCGCCGCTGGTGAACGTGCAGTGCGTCGACGCCGCGGGCGTGGTGAACACGTCCTCGGCGCAGACTTGCGCGAAGTTCCGCTACTCGAGCTTCGCGACGCCGAGCGTCACCGTGCAGAACCAGGCCCGCCAGTCGCTCTACCAGATCCGCCTGGGCGTGCGCTTCGAGTTCTGATGCGCGCGAGTAGCTGCTTCCCCAGCGGAAGCAGCTACTCGTAAACGCAGCTGTCCAGACCGTCGCGCTTCACCACGCGGATCCGTGCCGCGATGGTATTGCCGTAGCGGCGGGTGTAGCCCTTGGCGTTGGTGACGCCGCGGCGTTTGGGGCTGGGCAGGGCGGCGGCGATGCGGGCCGCTTCGACTGCAGAGAGGCGGGCGGCCGATTTCTTGTAATAGCGCTGCGCCCCGGCTTCGACGCCGTAGGTGCCGATCCCGGTCTCGGCGACGTTGAGGTAGACTTCCATGATCCGCCGCTTGTCCCAGACGGTCTCGATCAGCAGGGTGAACCAGGTCTCCAGCCCCTTGCGCAGGTAGCGGGTCCAGCCCGTGCCCTGCCAGAGGAAGACGTTCTTTGCCGTCTGCTGGCTGATGGTCGAGCCGCCGCGCAGCCGGCCGCCGTCGGCATTGCGTTCCATCGCCTTCTCGATCGCCTCGCGGTCGAAGCCGTCATGGCTGCAGAACTTGCCGTCCTCGGCCGCGATCACGGCGACGACCATGTTGCGGTCGATGCGCGACAGCGGGGTCCAGTCCTTGGTGAAGCCTTCGGAGTCGAGCAGCATGGTGAGCGTGACCGGCGGGGGCACGAACTTGTAGATCACGGTCATGCCGATGCTGATCAGCAGGAACCAGATGATCGCCTTGCCGATGAAACGGGCGATGCGGGACATCGGACCCCCCCGTGCCGGCCGCGGCTTGTAGTCGAACGCCATGGCTCCGGCTTAGCGGGGAAGGGCGGGGGATGGCAATCGTGGGAATTGTGGGGCGTGGGAATTGTGGGGCGTGGGAATTGGGGGGCCGCGCCTTTCCGGTGCCCAGCCCAGCCGACCGAGGCCCCGGCCTTCGCCGGGGAGCAGTTAGGCTGCGCAGTTCAGGCGATTCAGTCCCGCGAAAAAGCCTCGACCATCAGGCTAGCCAGGCGCTCGTTCTCGTCCTGCAGGCGCTGGACCGCCGGCAGCTGGCCGGGCAGCCAGTCGGGCGTGAGCAGCATGGCGAGCTCGGTGGCGCGGGTGAGGCAGAGCCAGGTGGTCTGCTCGCCGTGGCGCAGGGTGATGCGGCTGATCTGCTCGAACTCCAGCTCGATGAATTCGGGCGTCTTGCCGAATTCGCCGGGCCTGGTCAGCGAAGGCGGCACGGGCACGCGCCAGAACTTGCGTTCCTCGAGGCAGCGGTCGGTCAGTCCCGGGAGATTGACCACGGTGATCGGCTCGAGCAGTTCCTCGTCATAGATCACGACACGCATTGCTCAGTACCACCCTTTCACATTCGAACGCTCTCTTCGGCCCCGCCGCGCCAAAGCGCAACCGAATAGATGCTCGCCGTCCCGGCTTTCACCGGGACGGCGGAATTCCTAGGCCGGCAGCAGGCGACGCTCGGTGGCGATGCGCTGCATCGCCTTCTGCAGCTTCTCGAAGGCCCGCACTTCGATCTGGCGGACGCGCTCGCGGCTGACCTTGTAGACCTGGCTCAGTTCTTCCAGAGTCTTGGGATCGTCGGTCAGGCGCCGCTCGGTCAGGATCTCGCGCTCGCGCTCGTTGAGGCTGCCCATGGCTTCGAGCAGCATGGCGTGGCGCATGGTCGCTTCCTCGGCCTCGGCCACGGTCTCGTCCTGCAGCGGGCGGTCGTCCAGCAGCATGTCCTGCCACTGGCCTTCGCCTTCCTCGCGCAGCGAGACGTTGAGCGAAGCGTCGCCGCCCATCATCATGCGCCGGTTCATGCTGACCACTTCGGCCTCGGACACGCCGAGATCGGTGGCGATCTTGCGCACGTCGTCGGGATGAAGGTCGGTGTCCTCGTAGGCGTCGAGGTTCTTCTTCATCCGCCGCAGGTTGAAGAACAGCTTCTTCTGCGCCGCGGTGGTGCCCATCTTGACGAGGCTCCAGCTGCGCAGGATGAATTCCTGGATCGAAGCCTTGATCCACCACATGGCATAGGTCGCCAGGCGGAAGCCGCGATCGGGATCGAACTTCTTGACGCCCTGCATCAGGCCGATGTTGCCTTCGGAGATCAGCTCGGACACCGGCAGGCCGTAGCCGCGATAGCCCATGGCGATCTTCGACACGAGCCGGAGATGGCTCGTGACCAGCTGTGCCGCCGCTTCGGTATCCTGATGTTCCGCATAACGCTTGGCGAGCATGTATTCCTGCTCGGCCGAGAGCACCGGGAACTTCTTGATCTCCGACAGGTAGCGATTAAGGCTCTGCTCGCCGCCCAGCGTGGGGACTGCGGGAAGATTCCGTTCCTTGCTCATGTTCGACTCACTTGCTCCTTCGTGTGTCGGCTCGCTGTGTAGGACCCTTGCAGGCATCCTAGCTTGCGGCCACCTGTACCTTATATCACAAAAAACCGATTTCAGTTGCGCAATTCCTCTATCAGGGCGGCAAGATCGGCTGGCAGCGGACTGGAAAACCGCAGCCTTTCACCGGTAACGGGGTGGCGAAAGCCGAGTTCCCGCGCGTGCAGCGCCTGTCGGTCGAATTCCAGCCGTGACAGGACCGGCCGAAGTTGAGAGGGTGTGCGCCCATAGACAGGATCACCCAATAGCGCATGGCCGATTGACGACATATGAACGCGGACCTGGTGAGTCCTGCCGGTTTCCAGCCGGCATTCGACCAGCGCGGCCCCCGCAAGAGGTTCCAGCGTCGAATAGTGGGTGACCGCATGCTTGCCGCGCCCATCCTCGACCAGCGCCATCTTCTTGCGGTTGGTCGGCGATCGCGCGATCGCGCCGCGGACCGTTCCTGCCGGGGGAACGGGGTGGCCCGCGACCACGGCGCTGTAGGCACGGTCGATCGAATGATCGGCGAACTGGGCCGCCAGGCCTTCGTGCGCGGCATCGCTCTTGGCGACGACCAGCAGGCCCGAGGTGTCCTTGTCGATGCGGTGGACGATGCCCGGCCGCGCGACGCCGCCGATGCCCGAAAGCTGCCCGCGGCAATGGTGCAGCAGGGCATTGACCAGCGTGCCGTCGAGATTGCCGGCAGCGGGATGGACGACGAGGCCGGCGGGCTTGTCGACGACGACCAGGTGCGCATCCTCGAAGACGACGGCCAGCGGTATGTCCTGCGCCCGCGCTTCGGCCGGGACCGCCTGGGGGACGACAATGCGGTAGGGGGTGCCGGCGGCGGGCTTGGCCGAGGCCTGGGCGGCGGGCTTTCCGGCAAGCTCGATGCGGCCCTCGGCCATCAGCGCCTTGACTCGCTCGCGCGAGAGGCCGCTGGCTTCGGCAAGCGCCTTGTCGAGCCGCTGGCCCTCCGCCGCGATCACGCCTTCGATGATGCTTTCCCCCGTCACCACGGCTAGAAGATGGGTATGGCCCTGGAAGTGACAAGTGGCGTGATTGCCACACTGCTGGACGAAGCGGCACGCGCCGCGCCGGCGGAATGCTGCGGACTGCTGCTCGGGCGCGGCGAGCGGATCGAGACGGTGCGGCCGGCGGCCAATGTCGCCGCCGATCCGCGGCGGCACTTCGAGATCGATCCCGCGGCGCTGTTCGCCGCTCACCGCGAAGCGCGGGCGGGAGGGCCTGCGATCGTCGGCTACTATCACTCCCATCCCAACGACCATCCGCTGCCATCGGCCACCGACTGCGAGCACGCCAGCGGCGACGGCAGGGCCTGGGCCATCGTCGCCGGAGGCGAGGTTCGTTTCTGGCGCGACGGCGACCAGGGGTTCGAGGCGCTTTCCTACAGCCCTGTTGATGGTTAAGGCGAGTGATGACGGGGGCAAAGATAATTCAAGAATCGAACTATCAGTCCCGACCGCTATCGGCCGCCGCTCCCCGGCGCAGGCCGGTGCCCCGGTCGGCTGCAAAGGAGACGTCGTAAGGTGAGCCGCTTCCACGTCCTGCCCAGGCGGTCGCGGGCCCCGGCCTGCGCCGGGAGCAGCGGCAGTCGCGACTGCATTTCCATGCCCTCTGCGGCGCTCGTTTTTCTTTCCATGGACACTGTCGACAGTGTCAACCTGGTTCCAAATAGCGAATAAAGGCCCCTGCTGATGACTACTGCTTCGCTCGAACTTGCCAGCCTGCTCTGTTCCCGGCTCTGCCACGACATGCTGAGCCCGGTCGGCGCGCTGACCAACGGGCTCGAGCTGCTTGCCGACGAGACCGATCCGGAAATGCGCAAGCGCTGCTTCGAACTGCTCGAGCAGAGCGCCAGGATTTCCGCCGACAAGCTGAAGTTCTTCCGCCTGGCCTTCGGCGCCGCGGGCGGCTTCGGCGATCTCGTGCCGGTGGCCGAGGCGCGCGCGCTGATCGATGCCCTGGTCGGCAACAAGGAAAGAGTCACGGTCAACTGGGCCCTGGCAAGCGAATCGCTGCCCAAGCCGGGGGTGAAGACGCTGCTGAACTTTGCCCTGATCGGGCTGGAAGCGCTGGTGCGCGGCGGCACGCTGGACATCGGCGCGGAACTGCTCGGCGGGGAATCGGGCGGCGGCACCACCGAGATCGTCGTGCGGGCGACCGGGCCCAGG
>CAUJJI010000097.1 GCA_963205265.1 Pseudomonadota bacterium | reverse complement strand
GGCAAACCGAGGCGCCGGCTTTTCCGTGCGTTGGTATCCCCAGGCGTAAGCCCGCATTCGCCAGCGGGGGTGAAGCTGTGCCTAAGATCCTCCCCCACAGGGGGAGGGGGACCGCCGGCGCAGCCGGTGGTGGAGGGGTGTTCCCCTCCGATCGAACGCTGACACCCCTCCGTCATTCGCTATGCGAATGCCACCTCCCCTTCCAGGGGAGGATCTTTAAGTACCTCCCCGTTCCGGGGAGGAACAGGTCGCCCATTCCGGCCGATGGCGAAAAAAGGGGGCGTCTTGCGACGCCCCCGCGAAGGTGAGCTGTCCTGCGGTTGGAGGAGTGGATACTCGGCAAGTCAGCTGCCAGTCGGGAGAGGTTGACTGACGCGGCGGCCATTAGCCCGGTCGGCCAAGATCGACAAGTATCAATTTCATTCGATCAAGAAAAATCATTCCGGTCGCCTGGCGCTGCCGGACGCGGATTCGCAAAGCCGGGTAGAGCGCGGTGCCGCGCGCGACATCGGCGGCCGGGTCGGCAAGCGCTCGCTACCGGCCCAGCTGCTGATTCGCTCTGTATCGGCAAGGATCGATCGCAGTGCCGATCAGGAAATTCCTTTGAAATACGCGACTTTACTTGCTTACTGAGGAAAACGAGCAAGTCACGATATGCCCCTTGGGGAAGTATGAGCGAATTTGCTTGAACTTCCAAAGACTCGCGTCTTATGCAAATCGGCAATCAGGGGACGTCGACATGCATGCAACTCAGCGGGAAAAGCAGATTCTCAAGCTGATCGGGGAACGGGGCTTTCTCACGTTCAAGGAGCTCGAGCGGCTGGTGAAGGGCTCGCCCGCAACCTTGCGGCGTGATCTTTCGCGATTGCAGGACGCCGGCAAGCTGGTGCGCGTTCACGGCGGTGCCGGCCTGCCGGAAGCGATGGCGGGCGGAGCCGCCGAATCCGAGAGTCTCGGGGGCGGCCTGGCGTTCAGCGAGGCGCCTACCGCCCACCGCCGCGAGAAGGAAGCGATCGGCAAGGCGGCGGCGGCCCTGTGCGCGCCCGGCGAAGCGGTGATGATCGACGGCGGCTCGACGACCTTGCAGATGTGCCCCTATCTCGACGGCCTCAATCTCCAGGTGCTGACCAACTCGCTGTCGATCGTTGCCGCGCTGCTGCCGCAGAAAGGCACGCGGGTGCTGGTGCCGGGCGGGGCGGTCTTTCCCGAGCAGAACCTCATTCTTTCCCCTTCGGGCGACGACCTCATGCCGCCGCGGTTCCATGCCCCGAAGCTGTTCATGGGCTGCGCGGCCATCGGGCCCCAGGGCCTGATGCAGTCCGACTTCCTCCTGCTCGCCTCGGCACGCCGGCTGATCGACCGGGCGGAGCAGCTCATCCTCGTCGCCGACAGCTCGAAGTTCGCCAATTCCTCGGGCAACGTCGTTGCCGAATTGAGCGAGATCGACGTCTTCATCACCGACGAAGGCATAACGCCCGATCAGCGCAGGATGCTGGAGCAGGCCGGAGTGGACGTGCTGGTCGCCGCCGCCTGAGCCGAGGCGTTAGCAGGACCAAGCCGCGCGTGGCTACGACGCTTGCCGGGGCCGCCGGGGCTTGCCGGCCAGCCGCAGCACCAGGAAGCCGGCCAGGCCCGAGGCGAGCGAGCCTGCCAGCACGCCGATCTTCACCGCGTCGACCAGTTCGGGATCGTTGAACGCCAGGCTGCCGATGAACAGGCTCATGGTGAAGCCGATGCCGCAGAGCAGGGCGGTGCCGTAGACCTGCAGCCAGCTCGCCCCCGCGGGCCGGGCGGCGAGGCGGAAGCGATGGCAGAGCCAGACCGCGCCGAGCACGCCGATCTGCTTGCCGACGAACAGGCCGGCAGCGATGCCCAGCGGCAGGGGACCCAGGATCTCGCCGCGCTCTGCCCCGGCCAGCGATACGCCGGCATTGGCGAAGCCGAACAGGGGAACGATCAGGAAGGCGACCCAGGGATGCAGGCCGTGCTCGAGCCGGTGCAGCGGCGAATCCGCGGCATCGGGCGCTCCGGGCGTGGCGCGGATCGGGATGACGCTGGCCGCCAGCACGCCGGCAATGGTCGCGTGGACGCCGCTCATCAGCACGGCGAGCCAGAGCAGGGCGAACAGGCCGAGGTAGGGCGAGAGCGCTTTCACGCCCAGCCGGTTGAGCACGAACATCGTGCCGAGCACCGCCGCCGCCGCCAGCAGCGCCAGGCCGCTGATGCCGCTGCTGTAGCCGAGCGCGATGATCACCACCGCGCCCATGTCGTCGACGATGGCGACGGTGGTCAGGAACAGCTTGAGCGAGGTCGGAACCCGGCTGCCCAGCATGGCCATGACGCCGATGGCGAAGGCGATGTCGGTGGCGCAGGGGATCGCCCAGCCGGGCGCGAGGCCGGGGTCGGAGCTGGTGACGGCGAGGTAGATCAGCGCCGGGACCGCCATCCCGCCCAGCGCCGCCAGCGTCGGCAGGGTGCGGTCGGACCAGCTGGCGAGGTGCCCGTCGACGAGCTCGCGCTTGATCTCGAGCCCGACGAGCAGGAAGAACAGCGCCATCAGCCCGTCGTTGATCCAGTGGAGCACGGAAAGGGGGCCGATATAGGCGTGCAGGGCTTCGCCGTAGAGGCCGGCCAGGCCGCTGTTGGCGACGGCCAGCGCCAGCACGGCCGCGACCAGCAGCAGGATGCCGCCGGCAGCTTCCTGGCGAAGGAATTCGCGGAAGGCGGAAACGGGCCCTCGGCGCGGCGCTTTGGAACGGGTCATCGTTGCCGCCTAGCACGCGAAGGGCGTCCGGGGCGAGCCCTGCCGGGTCGAAACGCCCGCACGCCTTGCCCGCGGCAGCCTCTCTAGAACCCGCCAGCGTCGAGCATGGCGGCCATGACTCCCAGGTAGTAATCGAGGTTCTGCTTGAAATAGGCGAGCTTGGGATCGCTGCTGCGCCCGGTGACGTACATGTTGGTGCCTTCGGCGATGATCGCGCCGATCTTCCCGATCTGCGCGATCTCGTGCCAGAACACGCCTTCGGCCGAGCGGCCGGAAACCTGCGACCACAGCGCGATCACTTCGTCGCGGCCCAGCATGCCGGGCAGCTTCTGCGCCCGCGTCGCGGCGTGGTGGTCGCTGGCGAAGGAGTAGAGCATGTAGCCGAGATCGGCGAGCGGCTCGCCGTTCAGTGCCATCTCCCAGTCGAGCACGGCGCTGACTTTGCCGTCCAGCCACATCAGGTTGGACAGCTTGGTGTCGCCGTGGACGACCGCGGGCTCGCCGCTGCGGGGCGCCGGCTTGCCCAGCAGCCGATCGAAGGAAGCGACCAGCGCCGGCGCGTCGGCGGCGCGGGCGAACTCGCGCCACCTGATCGCGTCCGCTTCCGGCGTGACCGGCGGCCCCAGTACCGCAAGCGGCGACAGGTGGGCGAGGCCGGCGAATGCGGCGACCCAGTTGCGGCAGATGTCTGCGCGCAGCGCCTCGCTGCCCTCGACGAACCAGGGGCGCATCTCGATGTCGTCGATGGCTTCGCCGCGGACCCGCTGCATGACGAACAGCGGCTCGCCCAGTTCCGGCACATGCTCGCAGATCGCGACGATTTCCGGCACCGGCGGGGCATCGCTCCTGGCGCCGAGTTCCTCGTAGATCCGGGCCTGCGCGACGACGCCGTGCCCGTCGAGCATCGCCCCGGCGGCAGGCGGCAGGCGCAGGATCAGGTCGAGCGGCTCGACGCGGTAGGTCTCGTTGGAAAAGCCGGTGGTGAGCGGCGCCAGCCCGGTGATCCGGTCGCCCTGCGGCAGCAGACGGCGCAGCGCGCCGGCAATCGCCTCGAGGTCACGCACCCGGCGACGTCCGGTGCGGGCCAGCGGGCGGGGCCTTCGGGTCAGTAAGCGGCAACGGCTCCTCCTGCCAAATGCCCTGGATAAAGCGCAATCGGCCCGGGCACTATCGGCTTCCGAAGTCGCAGGTCAAGCGGCCGGTGGCTTGCGCCGTGTCGCATGCCCCGCCGCAGAACGGTCGATCGCGGCCGGCCCGCGCAGAGCTCCGCCTGCGCGCGGCCAGGTCAGGCGGAATAAGCCAAACCGCGTATCCCCATTTGTGCCGCGCCGTCCGAAGCATGACGCGACGGCGCAACGGCAACCAGCTTCATCGGACAGGCGCCGCACACAAGGAACGGTGCATGACCGACAGACCTGCCCCTGCCATGACCAAGCGCGATCTGCTGTCGCTGATCGGCAAGTCGGCCGGGGCCACCGCGATGTACATGGCCATGTCCAGCCTCGGCCAGGCCCAGGCCTCGACGTTCAAGGGTCCGATCAAGCTCGACGGCGATCCCGGGGGCGCGTCGGTCCTGGTCCTCGGTGCCGGCGTCGCCGGCCTGGTCGCTGCGCTGGAACTGAGCCGCGCCGGCTACAAGGTGCAGGTGCTGGAATACAACCCGCAGGTCGGCGGCCGGAGCTGGACGCTGCGCGGCGGCGATACCTATACCGAGCTGGGAGGACTGACGCAGACCTGCCAGTTCTCGTCGGGCAACTACATCAACCCCGGCCCCTGGCGCATCCCGGCCGAGCACGGCGGGCTGATCCACTATTGCAAGATGCTGGGCGTCGGGCTCGAGCCGTTCCAGCAGAACAACTACAACGCCTATATCCATTCGACCAAGGCCTTCGGCGGCAAGCCGCAGCGCTACAAGACGATCCAGGCCGACTACTACGGCCATGTCGCCGAGCTGCTGGCCAAGGCGGTCAAGAAGAATGCGCTCGATGATGCGGTGACTGCCGAGGACGCCGCGATCCTGCTCGAATCGCTGCGCGGCTGGGGCGCGCTCGACAACGACATGCGCTATGTCAGGGGTCGGTCGTCGGCCAGCCGGCGCGGCTGGGACAAGGGCCCGGGCGGCGGCCTGACGGCGGAGCCGATCCCGTCCGATCCGCTGGACATGAGCACGGTGCTGAAGTCCGGCATGTGGCGGCAGATCGGCGGCCATCTCAGCAACGAACACCAGCACGCCATCTTCCAGCCGGCGGGCGGCATGGACCAGATCGCCAAGGGCTTCGAGCGCGCGGTCGGCAACCTCGTGCGCTGCAACAGCAAGGTGACCGCGATCCACCAGGACGAGAAGGGCGTCACCGTCCACTATCTCGACACCAAGACCGGGCAGAAGCTGACGGCGCAGGCCGGCTACTGCATCTGCACGATCCCGCTGTCGATCCTCAGCCAGATCGAGATCAACGTCGGGCCCAGCCTGGATGCCGCGATCCACGCCGTGCCCTATCTGCCGGGGCTCAAGGTCGGCCTGGAATTCAAGCGCCGGTTCTGGGAACAGGACGAGGAGATCTACGGCGGCATCACCAGCACCGACTTGCCGATCGGCCAGATTTCCTATCCGAGCTACGGCTACGGCTCGCAGGGACCCGGCGTGGTCCTGGGCGCCTATGCCAACGGCGCCTTCGCTTACGAATTCACTTCCCTCGCGCCGGCCGAGCGGGTGCAGCGCGCGCTCGAATGGGGTTCGCAGATCCATCCCCAGTACAAGTCGGAATTCATGAACGGCATCGCCGTCGGCTGGCATCGCGTGCCCTGGACGCAAGGCTGCTTCGCCATCTGGACCGAAGAGACCCGGGCCGAGCACTACAAGAACCTGTGCCAGATGGACGGTCGCATCATGCTGGCGGGCGAGCACGCCTCCTACATCGGCGGCTGGCAGGAAGGCGGCATCACTTCTGCGCTCGATGCCATCGGGCGGCTCCATCAACGCGTGCTGGCAGGATAGGCCGATGATCAGGAAGCAGACTCTCGTTCTCGTTCTCGCCTCGGCCGCTGCGCTGGGGACGATCGCCGCTTCGGCCGGCGCGCAGACCGCTGCCAATCCCGTACCCGGCGAGGCCGCCGGCACTTTCATGATGGCGTCGAAGTTCAGCGAACCGACCGGCGAGCTGATGTACAGGAACGTCTGCGCCGGCTGCCACATGCCCGACGCCAAGGGAACGCAGGGCGCCGGCTTCTATCCGGCCCTGGCGAAGAACGAAAAGCTCGCCGCCGGCGGCTATCCGGTGCTGGTGCTGATGAAGGGGCTGAACGGCATGCCGGCGGTGGGGCAGATGATGACCGACCAGCAGGTCGCCGACGTGGTCAATTACGTCCGCACCCATTTCGGCAACAAGTACAAGGACGCGGTCACCCCGGCGGACGTCCAGCCGTTGCGGTAGAAAGCTGGTCCCTCGGGCACGGAAGGTCCTGAGGCGCCGACCCAAGATCCTCGCCGGCACGGGGAGGATACTTCTCCACCCGTTACCCGCCACCCGCCGGACTCGCGTCGCTGCGAGCCATTCGATAAGGCTGCGCGGAAACAGGGAGGGGATGGATGGATTTCACCGGCCGGCACGTCGTCATCACCGGGGGCTCGAGCGGCATCGGCCGCGCCACTGCGGAGCGGATCGCCGATCACGGCGGCACGGTCACGCTGATCGCCCGCCGCCCCAAAGTCCTGCAGGAGGTCGCAGCCGCGATCAATGCCGGCGGCAAGGGCAGCGCCGACTGGATCGCCGCCGACGTCGGCGTCCAGTCCGAAGCGATCGCCGCTCTCGACGAAGCCGTGGCCCGCCACGGGCCGATCGACGCGCTGTTCCTCAATGCCGGCACAAACGGCCAGTTCAGCCCGCTTGCCGGCTATACCGACGAGGCGCTCGAGCAGGTCATGCGGATCAACGCGCTGTCGCTGTTCTGGTCGCTGCGCCATGTCGCCCCGGCGATGATGGCCCGCGGCAAGGGGGCGATCCTCGTCACCGGCAGCCTCGCTTCGGAACGCGGCATGGTCGGCAACCCCGGCTACCTCGCCAGCAAGCACGCCGCCCAGGGCATCGCCCGCGCCGTCGCCATGGAAGCGGCGCCGCACGGCGTGCGCTGCAACATCATGCACCCCGGCTTCATCCTAACAGACATGCTCGCCGAAGTGCCCGAGGAAGTGCAGCGCGGGATGGCTGCCATCGTCCCGCAGCAGCGCATCGGCCGGCCGGAGGAAGCGGCGGCCGTCGCCGCCTTCCTCCTGTCGGACGACGCCAGCCACGTCACTTGCCAGAGCCTCGCAGTCGACGGCGGCCTGCTCGGCACGCTCCGGATGTAGCCTTGGGGGAAGGGGGCCTAGAGGCCCCGTCCCTTGCCGATGCTCGCGACGTGCGAGACCATCAGCTCGCGGTAGTCGGGGCTGAGCATCAGCGCGCTGTTGGCCAGCCGCTCGACCGAAGCGGCCTCGCGCACGCCCAGTTCGGCGGCGAGGTCGATGGCCACTTTCGCCGTGCCGACCATCTCGGCATTCTGCTGGGCGACATGCCGGCAGAAGGCCATGACATCGTCTTCGAAAGTCTCGTCGGGATAGATCTTGTGGACGAGGCCGGCGATGCGCGCTTCCTGGGCATCGATCGGCATGTTGGCCATGATCAGCAGCCGGGCCCAGTGCGGTCCGACCAGCCGGACGAGGCGGCTGACGCCGTTGGTCGCGGGCAGGACGCCAAACTTGGCCTCGGGGAAGGCATAGCTGGCGCTGGCCGCAGCCAGGCGGAAGTCGCAGGACAGGCTCATCTCCAGGCTGCCGCCGACGCAGCGGGCGTGGTGGGCGACGACGATCGGCTTCTCGATCAGCTCCATCTCGTCCCACACCCGGCGCATGCGATTCGCGCCGCGGCGATGCTGCTCGCGCACTTCCGAGCCGCGCGTGGGGAAGCTGCGGTCGGAGCCGCCGCCCTGCTTGAGATCGGCCCCCGACGAGAAGTAGCGGCCGTGCGACTTGATCAGCATGACCCGCAGCTCGGGCGTGTCGCGGAAGCGGTTGACGGCCTCCTCCAGCGTTTCCATCAGCTCGAAGCTCATGGCGTTGAGCTTGTCCGGGCGGTTGAACTTGGCGACGAGGATGTTGTCGACGACGTCGACGAGCAGGTGCGGTTCTTCGGTCATGGCGGTCCTGATCTTCTGGGTTGTCGATGCCGGGGGCCCGCGGCGGAACGCCCCTGCCTGGTCTCTGTGCACTTACTATGAGCGCAGCCGCCGCCGGCGATCAACGGCAAATTCTCGACCGAGACCGGCCGTCTTCGCGGACTCGACCCGGGACCGCCTTCCCCAATTCGTCGTCCCGGGCTCGACCCGGGACCGCTGGTGGCCAGGCCGAGACGTTCCATCGACGAGGCCAGCGGTCCCGGGTCGAGCCCGGAACGACGAGGGAGTGGCGCGGCGCTCCCCGGTCGAGCCTGGGACGACAAGAGCGGCGCGAAGCGGATAACGCATGAAGCTAGAAGCCGATGTCCAGGATCGGCGCGTTGTAGCCGCTGTTGACCACGGTCTGCCCCTTGCGCAGCACTTCCGCGTCGAGGCCGGCGAGATAGCCGTCGATCAGCCGCTGGTAGTTGCTGATCATGCCTTCCTGTTCCTTCGACAGCCGCATGAACTTGAAATTGCCGGCATGCAGGCCAAGCTGCTGCAGCGGCAGGTTCGAATAGTCCTGCATCGGGATCTCGGGGAATTCCGGCGAATCGTAAGGCAGCATGGTCGGGCCCTTGGGCGTGTCGTAGGGCTGGTCTTCGGGGCGGAGCACCAGCGACCAGATCTCGAACAGGCAGGTTTCCGCCGTCAGCGGCCGGATGCGGTAGGACGACATCGCCGCGAAGCTGGGCAGCAGGAAGAAGTGCGGGAACATGAATTCCACGTCGTGGAACGGCTTCTCCTGGTTCACCGAGGGGATGTCGAACATCGGCGCGCCGCGGGCGAAGCCGTCCCTGGTGACCTCTTCCTGCGCGCGCGCCATGAAGGCGCCGAGCGCCGCCATCGGGTCTTCGGGCACGTCCATGTCGCGCAGCTTCTCCAGCACCGCCACTTCGGTCTCGTGGACCATGCCGGCCATGCCCGAGGACAGGCGGGCGTAGAAGTCGACCATGCGGCCGACCATCTGCCTGCCGTCGAGATGGCCGGCAGGAAGCGCCTCGTCGACATCGCGGCCATAGGAATTGCCGGGCATGATGTAGTGCAGCTGCGGGTGAGTCTTCATCACGTGGTAGCCTTCCATGAAGGCTTCCATCGCGAGCTTCCAGTTGGTCGGCAGGATCGTGCCGTACCACCAGTCCATCCTGAGCTTGTCGACGTTGCGGGCGTTGAGCGTCTCGACCACCGGGCCGAGGCTGTCGAGCAGCGCGGGCGCGTCGTCGTCGAAATTGATGAAGGCGCAGCCGGCCCAGAATTCGACGCGCACCGGCGGCAGGTCGATCTCGGCATGGTCGAGCAGCGCGTCGCTGAAGATCTGCTTGCCGAAGACGAAGGTGTTCTGCCCTTCCGCGTTCCAGCGCCAGCCGTGGAACGGGCAGATGAAGCCGGTCTTGGCGCAGTTGCCGGGTCCGGTGGCAAGCCGCACGCCGCGGTGCCGGCAGGCGTTGTGGAATGCCTTCACCCCGTTCTTGGTGTTGACCACGATCACCGACTTGTCGAGGATCGTGTACTCGACATAGTCGCCGACGTTCGGGATCTCTTCCAGCCGGCAGGCCATCTGCCAGACGTGCGGCCACAGCTTCTCCTGCTCGAGCCGGAAGAATGCCTCGTCGTAGTACCGCTCGGCGGGGATCAGCTCGGGATCGGTGACCCGGAAGGGAACCTGATCGAGTGCGCTTGCCATGTCCTCTCTGCCCTCCTGCTCATGCGCCTGCCGCCGACGATTCGTCGCGGCGCCCGGGGATTGGGCGATTCTCTATCGAATGCACCGCGGCTTGTGAAATTCTTCGTGCGCCGCCGCGATCCAGCGCGGGGGCGATGTCGTGGCGCCGCGCGAAGGGGAGATCGCCGACCGCGCCGGGCGCGCGCCCTCAGCCCGCGGCCATCATCCGGAACTCTGCTGCCGCATCGAGGCCTTCCAGCGGCTCGCGTCCGGACATCGAGAAGTCCCGGTGCCAGTCGGGCGAGCGGGTCGAGGTTTCCGCCTGCGGCAGCTGGTAGTTGAAGCATACGCCCATCCGCTCGCGGTTCTGGGCGGCGGTTACTTCGCTTTCGGAGGGGACATATTGCCGCGCGCCGGAAACGAAGACGGCGCGGCGCAGCAGCGTCGCCCGTTCGGCTTCGCGCGCGGGCAGTTCGAGCTTCCATTTGGAAAGTTGCCGCAAGTCCCTGCCGCTGCCGGCTATCGCGGTCCCGTCGAGCTGCCAGCGCAGCCTTTCTTCGCCGTTTTCCAACAGCGTCGCGGTAGTGCGCCCGTCGACCCGGTCGGCGACATGCATGTCGAAGCATATCGGCGCCTTGTCTTCCGCATGCGCGGCACAGAGCACGGCAAGATCGAACAGATGGGTGCAGTGCTGGAAAGGATCGCGCTGCGCCACCTCCGCCAGCGCCGCGCCGCCCAGCTCGCGGGCGATGAAGTCGGTCGCGCCGGGGCAGCCCGACCAGGGATGCCGCAGCGCCCTGGCCGCAGCGCGAGCGATATGCCCGTCGGCGTGATCGAGCCGCAGGCTGAAGCGGTGCATGTCGTCCTCGAGCGCCGCGCCGATCCAGCCCGGGCCCGGCTGCAGCAGGATGCGCCGCCACAGGCCGGAGGGGTAGGTCGGGTAGTCGGGGCTCGCCGGCGCGGTCATGACTTCTGCGCGCGCCCCTTGTACGACAGCCGCCATTCGGGCGGGAACTGGCTGTCGTTGTCCTTGACCGCGGCGGCCAGGCCCTTCTCGAATGTGGCGCCGTCGACGGCGATGCCGCTGCCGTCTTCCTTGACCGCCGGCAGCATGCCTTCGAGCCAGCCGGCAAGGATCGAGCCCATGTATTCGCCCTGGCTCTGCTTGAAGACCTCGAAGAAGGTCTTCTGCATGACGATCGTATCCGCCGGCCGGTTGCGGCTGCAGGCGAGGGCATATTTCATCACCTCGTCCTCGAGCCTGTCGCGCGGGACGACGCTGTTGACGAAATGCAGGTCCTTCATCTCCTGGGCGGTGAACGGCCGGCCGGTGAAGACCATCTCCATGAACGGGCGGATGCCCATCATCGTCGCCCACTGCCATTGCCGCGCGGCCCAGCCGACGTAGCGGAAGGCCGAATGGCCGAACAGCGCCTCGTCCGACGAGATGACGATATCGGCGTCGGCGGCCTGGTAGAAATGCCAGCCGTAGCAATAGCCCTTGGCCTCGATGATGCTGATCTTCTTGAAGTCCTGCAGGCTCCTCAGGCCGAAGCGCGCGTCGGCGTAGAGGTTGGTGACATTGGCGATGTAGCGGTAGGAATCGCGGGGCGGATACTTGACGTCCTCGTCGGCGCCGATGCGGAATTCGGGAAGCGGGGAATAGTCCTCGTCGCCGTTGAACATGCCCGCCATCTCGGGCAGGTCGGCACCGCTGCCGAAGTGATCGCCGACACCGCGGATCACCAGCACTTTCACGTCGTCGTCGACATTGGCGCGCAGCACCAGGTCGGCATAGCGCTGGCGGGCGGCGATCGTCGGCGCATTGAGGAAGCCCGGGCGATTCAGCGTGATCGTCGCGATCTTGGTCGCTGGGTCCTTTTCGTAGAGGATGATCTCCTCGGGCGAGGGTCTTGCCGTGTCGTCGCTCATCCTTGCTCCATTCTCTCGATCAGCTGGCCCAGTTCGTGCAGCCTTATCTTCCCGGTCGCCGTGCGCGGGATGTCGGCCTCCGCGATGAACACGATGCGGCGCGGAATCTTGTAGCTGGAGATGCTGTCGCGCAAGGCCGCTCGCAGGCCCTCGGCATCGCGGGCGGCCCCGGCGGCGGGCACTACCGCGGCGGCGACCACCTGGCCGAACTCCGCATCGTCGAGCCCGGTGACGACCGCGACTTGGACTTGCGGCAATTCGTTGAGCGCGGCCTCGACTTCCAGCCGCGAGACGTTGGCGGCGCGAGTCTTGATCATGTCGTTGCGCCGCGCGACGAAATAGAGGTAGTCGTCGGCATCGATCCGGCACAGGTCGCCGGTGGGGTAGAAGCCGTCGGGCGTGAAGACCTCGCGGTCGAGCCGCTTGTAGAATCCCTTCATCAGTGCCCCGCCGCGCAGCTGCAGTTCGCCCACTTCGCCGGTCGGCACTTCCTCGCCGGTCTCGGGATCGACGATCCGGCGCTCGTAGCCGTTGACCGGCCGGCCGCAGCAGTAGGGCTTGTCTTCGGGCATGCGATAGTCGAGCGGCTCGGCACTGTGCGGCGCGAACGTCTCGCTCATGCCCAGCATGCCCGATTGCAGCTGCGGCGGGATCAGCTCGCCCTTGTCGTCGCGGAAATGGCCGAGGCCGACGATGGCGTCGATGTCGATGCCGCGCTCCGGCGCCAGCTTGCGCAGCCTCGCCAGGCCGTCGCCCCAGCCGTTGAGCCGGTTCACCCGCAGCTGCTTGATCGTCTCCACCACGACTTCGAGATCGGGGGAGGCCGGATAGACCAGCGTTGCCCCCTGGCTCAGCACCTGGAAGAACATCGCCATGCCGCCCAGCCAGAACGCCGGCAGCATCGGCAGCATGCGGTCGTCGGGCTGGATCAGGAACAGCCTGGCCAGCTCGGGCGGGTGGCGCGCGATGTTCCATTGGCTGTGCACCACCGCCTTGGGCAGCGAGGTGCTGCCCGAAGTGTAGACGATGACCGCGTCGTCGCTGGGGAACACCTGGGCCTCGACCGCGGTGAGGATCGCCGGGGCGAGCGCATCGCCGGCGCGCAGCAGGTCCTCGACCGGCGCCGCCCAGCCGAGGCCGGCGGGGTCGTCCAGCCAGACCGCGCGCAGGTAGGGCGCCTCGGCCAGCATCAGCCGGCCGGCCCCGGCACCCGCCAGGCCGGGAAAGGCCGCCTCGAGCGTACGCGCATAGTCGTGGCTGAGGAAGCGGCGAGCGGACAGGAAGAACTGGGTGTCGCTGTTGCGCAGGATATGCGCCAGCTCGCGCGGGGTCACCAATGTGCTCACCACCGTCACCAGCGCGCCGATGCGCAGCGCGGCGAGGAATGTCGTCGCCCAGAAGATCCCGTCGGGCGCCAGCAGCGCAATGCGCGCGCCTTTGCCGGCGCCGGCCGCCAGCAGGGCCCGCGCCATGCGCGCGCTGCGCCGGTCGAGCTCGGCATAGCTGACCGTCTCGGCCACGGTGGCGATCGCATCGTGATCCCCGCGCGCGGCGACCACGGCGGCGAACTGGCTGGGAATCGTCGAGGGTGGCTCGGCAGCGGTCATCGTCTCTCCCATTTTGCCCGTCATCCCGGTGCCCGCCCGGAATCGCTGGTCTCGGCCAAGGACCTAGCCGCCAGCACTTCCCGGTCAAGCCTGCTGTTGCAGGCTGCGACGCCTTTGCCGGGCGAGGTGCGACCGCGTTAAGCGATGCTAAGGCTTCCGTGCTATGGTGTCGGCATGCAGCCCGATTACGATCCTCGCCGTTCCGCAAGGCAGCCGGTCGCACTGGACGCGCAGTGCCGTACCGACCGCGGGCTGCGCGACAAGGGTCGCATTCTCGACCTTTCCCCCGAAGGCTGCTGCGTTTTCACCAGCGAGCTGTTCGTCAGGCTCGGCGCGCGGGTGCTCGTCAGGCCCGAGGGGCTGGAAGGGCTCAGCGGCATCGTCCGCTGGATCGAAGGCAACCGCGCCGGGATCGAATTCGACCATCCGCTCTACGTGCCGGTCTTCGATCATCTCGTCAGGCTGCACTCTTCGGGCGAGGCGGTGGACCTGTCGCAGGCCTGATCGGCGCGCGGCGGCGGTAAGGCCGCCCGAAGCGTTTACGGCCTAGCCAGACGCCCTCCAGGCTGCAACAACCCTATGCGTCACGGCCGATTCAATCGGGCCGGTGCCGGGGGGAGAAACGGTTTGGCGCACAGTGCAGTCGCAGAGGCATCCGAGGCACCCAACCATCCCCTGGCGATACGGATGGGCGTCATCGCCGCCCTGTCGCACAATGTCCTGATCGGCTCGATCTTCGGCACCGCGGGCGTACTGCTGAAGCCGATGCAGGAGCGGATGCAGGTCACTCCCGAAATGAGCTCGGCCGGCGTGCCGCTGGTCATCGTCGGCTCGGCGATCCTCGCCTCGGTCGCCGGCGTGCTCGCCGCGCGGTTCTCGCTCCGCCTGCTGATGGCGGCAAGCGCCGCGGCCAGTGCCTGCGCCTGGCTGCTGCTGGCCTTTTCCTCCAGCTTCGTCGTCTACATGATCGCCTACGGGCTGCTGATGGGCCCGGCGATGGCCCTGGCTGGGGCTGTGTTGCCGCCTACGCTCGTCACGCGCTGGTTCAATCGCCACCGCGGGCTCGCCATCGGGCTCGTCCACTTGCCGATCATCGTCACGATCCTGCCGGTGGCGACGAACTGGATCATCGAGCATTACGGCCTGGAAGCGGCATTCCTGCTGCTCGCCGCCCTGTCCGGCCTGGTCCTCCTGCCGGCCTCGCTGCTGGTGATCGACCGTCCGCCCGGTGCGGCTGCGACGGAAGCGGCGCGCATTGCCGCCGGCTCAGCGCCGGCCGGCGGCCTCACCGTTTCGCAGCTGCTGCGCCATCCGCTGTTCTGGGCGCTGGCGGCGGCGGTGGGCTCGATCAACACCAGCTCGGTCCTGCTCGGTGTCCACCTCGTTTCCATGGGCGAAACGTGGGGCTTCACGCGCGACCAGTCGGCGCTGCTGCCCTCGACCATGTCGATGATGGGAATTCTCGGCTCGATCCTGTTCGGGCTGGTAGCCGACCGGCTCGGCGGCGGGCGGACGCTGGCCCTGATCGCCTTCGACGCCGGGGTGCTGTGGCTTGCCTTCCTGCTCGGCCTGCCGTTCGCCGGGCTGCTCGTAATCGTCGGCCTGATCGGCATGCATGGCGCCGGCGCGATCCCGTCGATCAGCCGCGCCCTGTCGGATGCGCTCGGCGGCGAGAGCTTCAGCCGGGCCTATGGCCTCGCCTCGACCATGTCGCTGCCGGTGACCGTCATCGGCGTGCTGGGGACGGGCACGGTCTATCGCCTCAACGGCAACTACGATCTCGCCGTCTTCGTCATGATCGCCTATTTCGTGCTGTCCGTTCCCCTGGCGCTCTACGGAGCGGGACGAGGGCGAAAGGCGGGCTAGAGTGCTTCCGACTTTGATTGAATCAAAGCCTGCACTCTAGCACTTTGTTTTGCCGTGATTTCCGAGTCGCCAGATGATTCCATCTGGCTCGAAATCACTCTAGCCCCGTCTCGCGCTGGCCAGGGTCTGGGCCAGCACGGGATAACCGTGGCCGTCCGGGATCGTCAGCCATGTCTCGCCCTGGCGCTCGGTCAGCGTCGCGGCGATCCGTTGCGGCGGGAAATGCGGAATCTGGGCGCGGGCTTCCTCGAAGCTGGAGAACAGCGCCAGGCGATCGAGATTGCACCGGGTGGGGAAGATCACGCTGATCTCGCCGGCGTCGGCCAGCTCCAGCGTGCGGCTGGCGCTGGCCCAGAACAGGCGCGTGTTCTCGGTGGCGTCGACCGCCACGTCGACGGCGCCGGTGCCGAGGTCGATCAGGAAGAAGCGCGTGTCGAAGGCACCGTCGACCGGTGGGCACCAGTGGGCGAACCAGTGCAGCCGGTCGAGCATGAGGTGCCAGTCGAAATGCGCGAGCACCGGGGCCAGTTCGCCGCTTTCGAGCAGCATGGCCCTGGCCTGCGCCGCGGCTTCGGCCGACACCGGCTCGCGGGTCGCGACCAGCAGGCCTGTTTCCTCCAGCGTTTCGCGGATGCCGGCGATCTTCGCGGCAGCCAAATCCGGGTCCTCATCGGGCACCAGCTGCGCGGCGAGCGTGCGGTCGGCCGGATCGACGCGGCCGCCGGGAAAGACCGCGGCGCCGCCGGCGAAGCGCATTTCCTTGGCGCGCTGGACCATCAGCAGCTCCGGCGGGCCGCCTTGGGGGCAGTTGCGGAAAATGACCACGGTCGCGGCAGGGATCACCTTGGGACCGTGGGGCGGTATCGGGCCATGAGGGGGAAGATCGATCATCGGCACTCACTCGCCCTTCGAAGATGCGTCTGGCAAGAGAATTTTCGTCCGGGCGATCACCGCTGGATCGTGTCGGAAAAACTGACAGGTCGCGAGAGTGGCTAACAACGATTAACAATCCAATTCGTGGAAAAACCGCGCCTTTCGCAATCTGGCACGGTCCATGCTATTGTTTGTGTACCCCCAATGCAGTCTCGAATAGAGGCGGGGCCACACCAGTCTCCGTGGCCCCGCCTCCCCGAGAAGGGGTCTTCCCAAAACGAGAGAATCGGCTGAGCTGGGCGCCGTCGCGTGTCGCGAGTTCCGTCGGCCCGGCGAACCGCTATCGCCGCGGCCCTGGGTCCCGGGCCGAGCCCGGATCGGCGTTCAGGCGCGGGCGACGTTGGCGTCGTTGAGCAGCTGTTGCAGCTCGCCGGCCTCGAACATCTCCATCATGATGTCGCTGCCGCCGACGAATTCGCCCTTCACATAGAGCTGGGGGATCGTCGGCCAGTCGGAGAAGCTCTTGATGCCCTGGCGGACTTCCGCATCCTGCAGCACGTCGACGCTGCCGTAGGCGACGCCGAGATGGTCGAGGATCGCGACGGCGCGGCTGGAAAAGCCGCACTGCGGGAACAGCGGCGTCCCCTTCATGAACAGCACGACGTCGCTCGAATTGACGATATCGCTGATACGGTTGTGGACTTCAGACATTTGCTCGGAACCTCTTGGGCGACATGGCTCTCAATTGGGAACCGTGGTGTGGAGTTGCAAGGCGTGCAGCTCGCCGCCCATCCGGCCGCCGAGCGCTTCGTAGACCAGCTTGTGCTGCTGGACCCGCGTCTTGCCGGCAAATGCGCTCGAAACGATGCGTGCGGAGTAGTGATCGCCGTCGCCGGCGAGATCGGTGATCGTCACCTCCGCATCGGGCAAGGCCTCGCGGATCAGCTTCTCGATCTCGGCGGCGGCCATGCCCATCAGGCTTCGCCCATCAGCATCCGGCGCGCCTCGACGGCTTTCGCCTCGAGTGCGGTCCGCACCTCGGCCTCGTCGATCTCGACTCCGGCGGACAGCATGTCGCCCAGCAGCTTGCGCACCACGTCCTCGTCGCCGGTTTCCTCGAAATCGGCCTGGACCACGCTTTTCGCATAGCCTTCGGTTTCGACGGCGGACAGGCCCATGCGCTCGGCCGCCCACTGGCCGAGCAGCTTGTTGCGCCGCGCCTGGATGCGGAACTGCATTTCTTCGTCGCGAGCGAACTTGGCTTCCTCTGCGCGCTCGCGGTCGTCGAACGTGGTCATTGCTTGGCCCCTTTCAATTCGTGATTCCAGCGTTACGGCGCGCCCGAAGCGGGTTCAATACCCCGCCGTCAATTTCCCATGCGCACCACGACCTTGCCGATCGCCTTGCGGTCGGCCAGCAAGGCGATGGCCTCGCCCCCGCGCTCGAGCGGCAGGACTTCGGAAACGCGCGGGCGGATGCGGCCTGCCTTCAGCAAGTCGAACAGTTCTGCAATCAACTCGGCATTGCGGGCGGGGTTCCGCTCCATGAAGGCGCCGTAGAACACGCCGCGCACGTCGCATTGCTTCAGCAGCGTCAGGTTGGCCGGAATCTGCGGGATGCCGGCGGTGAAGCCGATGACCAGGTAACGGCCTTCCCAGCCGATCGCGCGCAGCGCCGGCTCGGCATAGTCGCCGCCGACCGCGTCGTAGATCACCTGGGCGCCGTCGGGACCGCAGGCGGCCTTGAAGGCGTTGATCAGGGCGCGGGACTGTTCGCGATCGAAAGGCGGCCGGCCGTAGAGCACGGTCTCGTCGGCACCGGCCTGGCGCGCGACGGCGGCCTTCTCCTCGCTGGAGACGGCGGCGACGACGCGGGCGCCCATCGCCTTGCCGAGTTCGACGGCGGAAAGCCCGGCACCGCCCGCGGCCCCGAGCACCAGCAACGTCTCCCCGGGCTTGAGCGCGCCGCGGTCCTTCAGCGCCAGCATGCTGGTGCCGTAGGTCAGCAGCAGCGCCGCTGCGGCTTCGAAATCGACGCCGTCGGGCAACGCATAGACGCGGTCGGCGGGCACGACGATCTGCTCGGTCAAGCCGCCCCAGCTCGGCAGGGCGATGACCTTGTCGCCGGCCTGCCAGCGGGACACGCCTTCGCCCACCGCGTCGACGACGCCGGAAAGCTCGATGCCCGGCGAGAACGGCCGCTCCGGCTTGTACTGGTAGAGGTCGCGGATGATCAGCGTGTCGGGAAAGTTGATGCCGCAGGCGCGCACTGCGATCCGCACTTCGCCGGGACCGGGCAGGGGGGAATCGAGCTCGTCGATGGTAAGCGATTCGGGACCGCCCACGACGTGCGAGCGCAACGCCTTCATGCGGCGTTCCGCACCGCGTGCGACAGGAACGGCAAGGCGGTGTCGATCTGCTTCTCGTGCCTGGTGATCGCACCCTCGTCGGCGAGCGTGAGGCCGACTTCGTCGAGGCCGTTCATCAGGCAGTGCTTGCGGAACGGATCGATCTCGAAGCTGTAGCGATCCTGGAACGGCGTGGTGACGGTCTGCGTCTCCAGGTCGATGTCGATGGGATCGGTCCTGGCGACTTCCATCAGCCGGTCGATCGCCTCCTGCGGCAGCACCACGGCAAGGATGCCGTTCTTGAACGCGTTGCCCGAGAAGATGTCGGAGAAGCTCGGCGCGATCACGCAGCTGATGCCCATGTCGAGCAGCGCCCAGGCGGCATGCTCGCGGCTCGATCCGCAGCCGAAGTTGTCTCCGGCGACCAGAATCGGTGCGCCGGCATAGGTCGGGTCCTCGAAGACGTTGCCCGGCTCCTTGCGCACGGCTTCGAATGCGCCGCGGCCCAGGCCTTCGCGAGTGATCGTCTTGAGCCAGTGGGCGGGGATGATGACGTCGGTATCGACGTTCTTGCGGCCGAAGGGGATCGCCCGGCCGTGGACGTGCTGGATCGCTTCCATCAGTCGGTCTCCGGCGCGTCGGCAGGGGGCGGCGGCAGGCGCTTCTGGGCGCGTTCCTTGCGGCGCGAGGCGTAGAGCAGCGCGGCAGCCAGCGCTGCCGAGCCGATGGCGGCGCCGGCAAGGGCAGCCTTGCCGGTCCAGGTCTTGTCGGGTTTGTCGCTCATGGGGCCTCCTATGTGCATCCTCGCCCGGCGACGCAAGCGTCAGGCGAGGAATTGTTCGATAATCAACCACCGGTTGCGCTTCTCGGCAAAGGTCATGGCGGCGTAGGCGGGGCTGCTGGACGGCAGATCGACCAGGCGTAGCGAGGCCGCTCCCAGCACGCGCCGCCCGATCCCCGCCGAAGTGCCGCCGTTGAAAGCGACGGCGCGCAGTTCCGGAAGCCCGGCGACCAGTTCGGCCAGCGGCGCATGCTCGGCCTCGCGGATCGCCGCGTCGAGGCTGCCCTTGCGCTGCGCCGAAGCCACCGTGTCCCACAGCCCTATCCCCGCGGCGAGGAGCGCCGCCAGGCGGTCGTCATAGGGCAGGGCAGGCAGGTCCTCGCGCCCGATCGCCGCGCCGGCCAGCCGCCAGAACTGGTTCTGCGGGTGCGCATAGTACCGCCCCGCCGCCAGCGAAGCCTCGCCCGGCAGGCTGCCGAGTATCAGGACCTTCGTCTGCGGCGAGACGACCGGCGGGAAGGCGTGCTTGCGCAATCAGAGCCAATCTTCGCAGCGCAGCCCCTCGACGCGCTGGAATTCCCGGAGGTTGCCGGTGATGAGCCTCGCATTGAGGCTGCGGGCATGTCCCGCGATCAGTATGTCCATCGGGCCGATGACTTGCCCTTTTCGCGACAAATGCAGGCGGATGTCGGCGGCATGGTCGCCCGCCAGGTCATCGAAAGGCACGACCTTGAGGCGGGACGTGAAATCCTCGAGCTTCTCGCGGTGGAGATCGGGATGCTGCGAATTCGCCGCGCCGAAGCTCAGTTCGTAGAAGACGATCGTCGAGATGGCGATGGCCCCGCCATGCCGCTTGAATTTTTCGGCTGTCGACCCGGTTCGCCTGCGAATGATGCGGATGCAGGCATCGGCATCCAGCATCACTTCAACCATCGAAGCTTTCGCGGATCTGGGTGGCACCCTGGGGCGGACGATCGGGAAAGTCGGGGCAGCCCGGCTGGGCGAAGAAATCGTCCCAAAGCGCGTCGACCGGCGTGATCACCAACGACTTGCCGACCTTGCGCACGACGACCTTCTTCACGTCGTCGGCGAAGGCGAGTTCCTTGGGAATCCGCACCGCCTGCGAACGGTTCGACTTGAACACGGTCGTAGTGCCGCGCGTGACCTTCGAATGGGCGTTCATGGAGCGCAGCTTACGCCCGCAGCCGGGATATGTCCACGGGATATGCCTACCCAACCAGCTCCCGCACGTCGGTCAGCCGCCCGGTCACCGCCGCCGCTGCCGCCATTGCCGGCGACACGAGGTGAGTGCGCGAGCCGGGGCCCTGGCGGCCGGTGAAGTTGCGGTTGCTGGTCGAGGCGCAGCGCTCTCCGGCCGGGACCTTGTCCGGGTTCATGCCGAGGCATGCCGAGCAGCCGGGCTCGCGCCATTCGAGGCCGGCCGCGATGAACACCTGGTCGAGTCCCTCGGCCTCGGCCTGCTGCTTGACCAGGCCGGAGCCGGGGACGACGATCGCCCACTTGACGTTGTCGGCCTTCTTGCGGCCGCGCAGCACCTCGGCCGCGGCGCGCAGGTCCTCGATGCGGCTGTTGGTGCAGCTGCCGATGAAGACGTTCTGCACTTCGACGTCGGTCATCCGCGTGCCGGGTTCCAGCCCCATGTAGTCCAGGCTGACGCGCGCGGCTTCCTGCTTGGAGGGATCGGCGAAGCTTTCCGGCGCCGGGACCACGCCGCCGATCGCCACGACGTCTTCCGGGCTGGTGCCCCAGGTGACGGTCGGCTGGACGTCGGCGGCGTCGATCGTCACCGACTTGTCGAAAGTCGCGCCGGGATCGGTGGCCAGGCTTTTCCACCAGGCGACGGCCTTGTCCCAGTCCTCGCCCTTCGGGGCATAGGGGCGGCCCTTCACATAGGCGAAGGTCTTCTCGTCGGGCGCGACCAGGCCGGCGCGGGCGCCCGCCTCGATCGACATGTTGCAGACGGTCAGGCGGCCTTCGATGCTCATCTCCTCGAAGACCTTGCCGCGGTACTCGATGACATGGCCGGTGCCGCCGCCGGTGCCTATGACGCCGATGATGTGAAGCACGAGGTCCTTGGCCGTGACGCCGGGGGCGAGCTCGCCCTCGACCATCACTTCCATGGTCTTCGACTGCTTGAGCAGCAGCGTCTGCGTCGCCAGCACGTGCTCGACCTCGGAGGTGCCGATGCCGAAGGCCAGCGCGCCCAGGCCACCGTGGCACGCGGTGTGGCTGTCGCCGCAGACGATCGTCGCGCCGGGCAGCGAGAAGCCCTGCTCGGGGCCGACGACATGGACGATGCCCTGCTCGGCGTCGACTTCGCTGATGTAGCGGATGCCGAAGGCGGGCGCGTTCTTCGCCAGCGTCTGCAGCTGGTTGGCGCTTTCCGGATCGGCGATCGCGATGCGATTGCCGGCGGCATCCTTGCGCGGCGTCGTCGGCAGGTTGTGGTCGGGCACCGCCAGAGTCAGGTCGGGCCGGCGCACCGGCCGCCCGGCGACGCGCAGCGATTCGAACGCCTGCGGGCTGGTCACTTCATGGACGAGGTGACGGTCGATGTAGATGAGGCAGGTGCCGTCGTCGCGCCGGGCGACGACATGGGCGTCCCAGATCTTTTCGTAGAGGGTGCGGGGTTTGCTGGCCATGATGGTGGCGAACTAGGCACCTGGGGGCCGGATGACAAGCGGGGAATGTGGTGCCGCGGGGTTGCATCGCCGCAGGTCGTGCCGCCGGGTCACCTGCGTGGGGGAGAGGAAATACCCCCCGCGAAGCACGTTCGCGGGGGGCATCCGAATTCGCACCCTCTGCCCACCGGATCACCAGCGGCGGTTGTCCCAGTCGCGGCGCTCGATGCGCAGCCGCATGCGCAGCCTGTCGATCCGCTGGGTGAGTGTCCGGTATTCGGCGCGCGACAGGCCGTTGCGGTTGTAGATGCGGAACTGGTCGCGCAGGCGATAGACTTCCTGGCGCAGGCCCCGGGCCTCGCGCTCGGAAATGTTATCGCGGCGATCGTTGCGCTCTACCCGGCGCTGGAGCTCGGCGATCTGGTTGCGGATCGTGTCGGCCCGGTAGGGCGTCGGCGCTGCCGTGGCGGACGTGGCCGCGCCGGCGGCCAGGGCTGCGAGCAGTGCGGGAGCGAGGATCTTGCTGAGCTTACGCATGATATTCTCCTTCGAGATCGTGCCGGACCGGCGTCTCCGGCAGAAGGAGAAAAGCACGAAACCGGCATTTTGTGCCGTCGCAAATTGTCGTTTTTGGTCACCGCTCGCCGCAGGCATGGCAAAACCCTGAACCTGGGATTATAGGTGCGGCCATGACGACGCTCGACGCTGCGCTGATTGTCGCCGCCACGATGCTGGCGATGGAAGGCGTGGCCTGGTCCAGCCACAAGTACATCATGCACGGCTTCGGCTGGGCCTGGCACCGCGACCACCACGAGCCGCACGACCGGGTCCTCGAGAAGAACGACCTCTACGCCCTGGTCGGCGCGGCGATGAGCATCGCCATGTTCGCCATCGGCAGTCCTCTGCTGATGGGCGAGCGGGCGTGGGAACCCGGCACCTGGATCGGGCTCGGCATTCTCGGCTATGGGATCATCTACAGCCTGATCCACGACGGCCTCGTCCACCAGCGCTATTTCCGCTGGGTGCCGCGGCGCGGCTATGCCCGGCGGCTGGTGCAGGCGCACCGGCTGCACCACGCGACGATCGGCAAGGAAGGCGGCGTGAGCTTCGGCTTCGTCTTCGCCCGCGATCCTGCGGTCTTGAAGCGCGATCTGAAGGCACAGCGCCAGGCCGGGATCGCCGTCCTGCGCGAGGCGCTGGAAGACTGACCGGCGGCGCTACTCGGCGCGGGTCCAGATCCAGGTCGCAGTGGCCAGCAGCGTCGCGCTCGCCACTGCCGCCCAGGGCCAGCCGACCAGCCACCAGGTCAGCGCGGCACTGAAAGCCATGGCCCCGACGGCCGAGACCTTCGCTCTCCGGCTGATCGCCCGGCGGTCGCGCCACTGCCGCAGGGCAGGTCCGTAGCGCGGGTGCCGGTAGAGCCGCTCCGCCCATTCCGGGCGGCTGCGGGCGAAGCAGAAGACGGCAAGCAGCAGGAACGGCACGGTCGGCAGGATCGGCAGCACCGCGCCGACGATCGCCAGGCCGACGCAAGCCAGGCCGCAGACCAGGTAGAAGGTGCGGGCCAAGCGCGCTCAGTCCGCCGCGTAACGCGCCGCGGTCTCCCTGATGAGCGCGATCATGTTCGGCACCCCCTGGGTGCGGTTCGACGACAGCTGGCTCTTGAGCTGGAACGGCTCCAGCGCGGCGGCGATGTCGGTCTCGGCGACTTCGGCGGCCGGCTTGTCCTGCACGGCGGACAGCACCAGCGCGACGATGCCCTTGGTGATCGCGGCATTGCTGTCGGCCAGGAAATGCAGGCCGCCGTCGTCCAGCCGGGTCGGATAGACCCAGACGCTGGCCGAGCAGCCGCGCACCTTGGTGGCGTCGGTCTTCAGCGCGTCGGGCATGGGATCGAGTTCCCGGCCGAGTTCGATCAGCAGGCGATAGCGCTCATCCCCGTCGAGGAATTCATACTCTTCGCGGATATCGTCGAGGCTGCGCATGGCCGGGCATGTAATCGAAGCGCGCAGCGGTACAAGTCCCCAATCGGCGCTGCTTCGCGCCGCGCATTAGCGATTCGTCAATCGCCGCGGGTGCATGGAGAGCATCTGGAACCATTGGTTGAATCGAGCGGAGCCATGAATCCGATACGCGTCGTGTCCATTGCTATCGGCCTTGTCGCGCTGATCGGCGTGCTTGCCGTCGCGTTGATGGGGGACAGGTTCTCGGGCGAGGCGAAGCCCACTGCCGAGCAGGTCGCCGCCGCAGCCATCGCCGAGGGTGCCAAGGAAGGTGCGAAGAACGTCGCCGTCGCCGACCAGCCCGAAGCCGAGGATCCCTGGGCGGTCGACGACAGCTGGAGCGACGACAGCGCCGAGGAAAGCGACGACGGCGACGAACCGCGGGCGGAAGCGCCGGCGCCGACCGTCTTCGTGGCGCCTGTGCAGCAGCCCCCGTCGTCGACATCCGACGGGCCCAAGCCGGTCGCGGTCCTGCTGCAGTAGCAACGCCCGATCCTTCCCCATTGGGGGAGGGTGACCGCAGGGCATAGCCCGGTGATGGAGGGGAGTCCCCCCTCTGATCAGGCGGCTGGACCCCTCCGTCATTCGCTTGGCGAATGCCGCCTCAGCTGCCAGGGCGGGGCCTGGACGCTTCCGTCCGCTCAATCCGAGCTTGCCTAGAGGGCGGTTTGCGCCTATGTAGCGCCCATCCCGACATTGTAGCTGCAAGGTCAGGTGCTGGCGCCGCCAAGGGGCCGGCCCCAATCTGCTTTGCATGCTGCGCCCAAATTGTTTCGTAGTGAGTTCGAATGGCGGATATCGCGCGGATTATCGAGGTCGTCGAGCCTGAGGTGAAAGCCTTGGGCTTCGAACTCGTGCGCGTCATCCTGTTCGGCAAGAGCGAAGTCGGCGACGAGGAACATACGCTGCAGATCATGGCCGAGCGGCCCGAGACCGGCCAGCTCGTGCTCGAGGACTGCGCCGCGCTGTCGCACCGGATTTCCGACCGCATCGACGCGCTCGAGGAGCAGGGCGAGGTGCTGATCGACGAGGCCTATCGCCTGGAAGTGTCCTCGCCGGGCATCGACCGGCCGCTGACGCGCCTGGGCGACTATGCCCGGTGGGCGGGGCACGAGGCGAAAGTGCAGCTGGTCAACCCCGTCGACGGCAACCGCCGGTCGCTGCAGGGCGACCTTGTCGGCACCGAAGGAGAGACGATCGTGCTGGACGACAAGAAGTCCGGGCGCGTGTCCTTCACGCTCGCCGACGTTCATTCCGCCAAGCTGGTCTTGACCGATCGGCTGATTGCCGCCACGCGCCCGCTGGACACAGAAGGCGCCGAAGAGATTTTCGAGGAACAGGAAGACTGACCATGGCCAGTGCGATGTCCGCAAACCGCGCCGAGCTGCTCGCGATCGCGAATTCGGTCGCGACCGAGAAGATGATCGACAAGTCGATCGTCATCGAAGCGATGGAAGAGGCGATCCAGAAGTCGGCGCGCAACCGCTACGGCGCCGAGACCGATATCCGCGCCAAGCTCGACCAGCGCACCGGCGACTTGCGCCTGTGGCGCGTGGTCGAGGTGGTCGAGGAGGTCGAGGACTACTTCAAGCAGGTCGATCTCACGGCGGCGAAGAAGCTCGACCCCAACGCCAAGCTCGGCGACTTCATCGTCGATCCGCTGCCCGCGGTCGATCTCGGCCGCATCGACGCCCAGTCGGCCAAGCAGGTGATCTTCCAGAAGGTCCGCGACGCCGAGCGCGAGCGCCAGTACGAGGAATTCAAGGACCGCGCCGGCGAGATCATCACCGGCGTGATCAAGTCGGTGGAATTCGGCCACGTCATCGTCAATCTCGGCCGTGCCGAGGGCGTGATCCGCCGCGACCAGCAGATCCCGCGCGAGGCCGCCCGCGTCGGCGAGCGCGTGCGCGCGCTGATCCTCAAGGTGGAGCGCCAGAACCGCGGCCCGCAGATCTTCCTCAGCCGCGCCCACCCCGAATTCATGAAGAAGCTGTTCGCGCAGGAAGTGCCCGAGATCTACGACGGCGTGATCGAGATCAAGGCCGCCGCCCGCGACCCCGGCTCGCGCGCCAAGATCGGCGTGATCAGCCGCGATTCCAGCATCGACCCGGTCGGCGCCTGCGTCGGCATGAAGGGCAGCCGCGTCCAGGCGGTCGTCCAGGAACTGCAGGGCGAGAAGATCGACATCATCCCCTGGAGCGAGGACACCGCCACTTTCGTCGTCAACGCGCTGCAGCCGGCGACGGTCAGCCGCGTCGTCATCGACGAGGAGGAAAGCCGCATCGAGGTAGTGGTGCCCGACGACCAGCTGAGCCTGGCGATCGGCCGCCGCGGCCAGAACGTCCGCCTGGCCAGCCAGCTCACCGGCAGCCAGATCGACATCATGACCGAGGCCGAGGCTTCGGAGAAGCGCCAGAAGGAATTCGCCGAGCGCTCGAAGATGTTCGAGGACGAGCTCGACGTCGACGAGACGCTGTCGCAGCTGCTGGTCGCCGAGGGCTTCAGCGAGCTCGAGGAAGTCGCCTACATCGAGATGGCCGAGCTGGCCTCGATCGAGGGCTTCGACGAGGAACTGGCCGAAGAGCTGCAGAACCGCGCCACCGAGGCGCTGGAGCGTCGCGAAGAGGCCTGCCGCCAGGAGCGCCGGGCGCTGGGCGTCGACGACGCGCTGGCCGAGATGCCGCACCTGACCGAGCAGATGCTCGTCACGCTGGGCAAGGCCGGGATCAAGACGCTCGACGATCTCGCCGATCTCGCCACCGACGAACTGATCGCCAAGAAGCGCACCGAGCAGCGCCGCCGCGACGGTTCGGCGCCGCCGCGCCGCGAAGGCCGCCGCGAGGAAGACCGGGGCGGCGTGCTGGGCGAATACGGGCTGAGCGAGGAGCAGGGCAACGAGATCATCATGGCCGCCCGCGCACACTGGTTCGAAGATGAGGAGGCCGCCGATGCGGAATCCTCGCAATGATCGCCTAGGCTCCGACAGTCCTGAAAGCGCGCC
>CAUJJI010000096.1 GCA_963205265.1 Pseudomonadota bacterium | reverse complement strand
GGATCGCGGGCTCCATGCCGTGCAGCTGGAAATCGATCGCAGCTGCTATCTCGATTCGCAGCTGGTCGAACCGGGCGAGGGTCTGGGCGAGACGATCGAGCTGCTTGCCGGCCTGGTGCAGCGCCTGGCTGCCGAAGTTTCGGCGCTGGGCGGCAGGCGCGTCGGCGGCGGAAGCGGCAGTGCCTGGCCCGAAGCAGCGGAATAGCAGGGTTCGAGCGGGAAGCGGCCTGTCACCGGGCCGGCGCGGGCTGCGAAACTACCCATGAAAAAACCACCTCGCGCGGAGCGCGAGGTGGCCAAGGTTCAGGGAGGAGGTGCACGATGTGCACCAACTCCATCAGGCCATGAGGGTAGCACTGACGGAGCATTTCCAAAATAGGCGCTTTGGCCGCAGGTTGCAAGCCCTGACAGGGAAATCGCCGCCGGACCGCATCCGGCAGGCGAAAGCCCCGGAGAACGCAGCCGTGGCTCAGGCCGATTCGGTCTGGGCGTCGGCGGGAGCGGGAGCCGGGATCGGTCCCTTGCCCTGGATCACCTGCCGGCCGAACACTTCGCGGACCAGCTCCAGCGAGAAGAGGTGCGCGTGGATCAGCGGCAACATGCCGTTCTGGTTCCAGCTGCGCAGCACGTCGCCGCGCATGTCGCGGAGCTTTTGCTCGTTGATCATGCTGAAGCCGCGGTAGTTGAACGGCTGCTCCTGGCCTTCCAGCTGCAGGTTCACTTCGCCGTCCATCAGCAGGTCGTGCTTCAGCAGTTCGGCGACGAAGTTCGCGGTCTTCTTAGCGGCAATCTCGAACTGCTCGCAGAAGGCCAGGCTGGCCTTGCACGATTCCGTCGGCTCGTCGTTCTCGAACAGCGGGATGCCGTCCTCGAACTCGCCGATCAGGTCGGTCGTCGGGTCGAAGCACAGCGAGAGGTCGTCCGACTCGGCGCGCAGCTTGGCCAGCATGAACGGATAGCGGCGCACATAGGCCGGGACATAGATGTTCTCGGTGACCTTGCCGTCCTCGTCGACGAAGACGTTGACGCCTTCGTTCATGCCCATCAGCGCAAGCGGAACCGGCTCCGGGCCGCCCGAGAAGACGATCGGGAAATGCCGCTGCGCCAAGGGAAATTCCTCGGCGGTCAGGGGCACGGCGTGCTGGCCGATCAGCCAGGGCGCGCGATCGGTGCCGCGCGAGCGGAACTTGCCGTGTTCCGTGCTGTTGAGCGGGACGAGGTCGTTGTAGAAAAGCGGCATCGAAATGGACTGCGGCGCGGAGGCCATGCAAACTCTCCCTGTCGTGGGATCAAAGAAGGGCGAGGCTTTAGGCGCTGCTTCCCTGCGGCGCAAGCGCTGCGCCGGCCTAATGCGGTGGATACGGCTTCAGACGAGCTTTCCCGGATTGAGCAGCCCGGCCGGGTCGAGCGCCAGCTTGACCCGCCGCATCAGGTCCAGCGCCACCGGATCGCCCAGTCGCACCAGCTCGTCGCGCTTGAGCTGGCCGATGCCGTGCTCCGCCGAGATCGAGCCGCCCCACTGCGTGACGAGATCGTGGACCTGGCTGCTGATGTGCTTGCCGTCGCCGGTTTCCCAGGCCAGCCGGTCGGCGCCGGGCGGGGCGATGACGTGGAAGTGGACATTGCCGTCGCCGAGGTGACCGAAAGCCACGGCCTCGGTACCCGGCCAGGCCGCCTCGATCAGCGGCACGGCGGCGTCGACGAATTCGGGCATGCGCTCGACCGCCACCGATATGTCGTGCTGCACCGCCGGGCCGCGCGCGCGTTCCGCCGGAGCGATCGATTCGCGCAGCAGCCAGAAGGCCTCGGCCTGGGTCTCGTTGGCGGCGATCGCCGCATCCTCGACGAGCTCGCGGTCGAAAGCCGCGGCCATCATCGCTTCGGCCCGCTCGCGCAGGCCATCGGCAGCGGCGCGGTCGGCAACCACTTCGATCAGCACGTGCCAGGCGTGGCGGCCGGCAAGCGGCGATCGCGCATCGGGCACATGGCCAAGGACCGCCTCGAGGCAGCCGTGCGGCAGGACCTCGAAACCTTCCAGCGCGTCGCCGGCGCTGTCCTCGCAATGCAGCAGCAGCGCGCGCGCCGCCTGCAGCGAAGGCACGCCCGCCCAGGCCACCACGCGGTCGGCCACCGAGGGCACCAGCTTCAGCGTCGCCGCGGCGACGATGCCGAGCGTGCCTTCGGAGCCGATGAACAGCTGCTTGAGATCGAAGCCGCGATTGTCCTTCTTGAGCGGGGTAAGCGCGGAGAACACCTGACCGTCGGGCAGCACGGTCTCGAGGCCCAGGACCAGCGAGCGCATCGACCCGTGGCGCAGCACCTGGGTGCCGCCGGCATTGGTCGAGATCAGGCCGCCGACCGTCGCCGAACCCTTGCCCCCCAGAGTCAGCGGGAAGCGCAGGCCCTCGCGCGCCACGGTCTCGTGCAGCACCTGCAGGACGAGCCCGGCCTCGCAAGTGATCTTGCGTCCGGCGACGTCGAGCTCGCGCACCGCGGTCATCCGCCGCAGCGATAGCAGCAGCGCATCGCCCGAGGGATCGGGCGTGGCCCCGCCGGCCATGCCGCTGTTGCCGCCCTGCGGCTCGAGCGGCACGCCGTGGCGGGCGCAGAGGCGGACGATCTCCGCAAGCTCGGCCGTGCTGGCCGGAGAGGCCATGGCGCAGGCGCTGCCGGTGAAGCGGCCGCGCCAGTCGGTCAGCCAGGGAGTAATGAGGTCGGCGTCGCGAGTCAGCCCACGCGGGCCGAGCCGGTCGGCGGCTTCGGCAAGGAACAGGTCTGAGGCCGTCATGCCGGGGATATGGCACAGGATAGAAGGACTTGCATCCCCGATCGCGCGGGTTAAGCGGTGGTTCAAATTCCGGCGCTAAAGTCGGTAGAGTAAAGGGCTCGTGGCCCGCCGTACTTGCGTTTGCCTCACTGGCCGGAAGCGTGTGAACAGAACCGAACGATGACCTATCATGCCATCCTGTTCGCACCGCTGCTGGTGTTGCTGCCCGGCGCCGCCGCGGTAGAGCCGCGGCGGGACCTTGCCGGCGATACCGTTGTCGCCCCGGTTGAGGTCGGGGAGGCGGCATTCCCCGGCTCGCGGCTGGCATCGCCGCCGCTCTCCCAGCCTGCCGATGCCCTGGACGAAAAGCTTCCGTTCCGGCGCGTCGCCGAAAGCTTCCGCGAGCAGGCGGCCAGGCAGGTGCGGATCGAGCAGCGGATCACGATCCGCATCAGCCCGCGCCCGCAGCCGGTCCGGCCCAATATGCTGATGGCCCTGCCCAGCCGCGAGATCGGCCCCCACTTCCTGGAACGCAAGATCGGCAAGTGCGTGAAGGCCTCGGGCATTACCGGCGTCCAGCCCAACGGCGGCAACCGGCTGCTGCTGTTCATGCGCGACCAGCGGATCGTCAGTGCCGAACTCGAACGCTCCTGCCGCTCGCGCGATTTCTATTCGGGCTTCTACCTGGCGCAGAACGGCGACGGGCAGCTCTGCGTGGATCGCGACACCTTGCTGTCGCGCAACGGCTCGAACTGCAAGCTGAGCCGGATGCGACAGCTCGTCGAAGTCGACGAATAGCCTTCCGCCGGGCGCCCGGCACCGCGTTTTCTTGACTTTGCCACAGCATTGCGCATAGGGCGCGGCAAGTCTCCGTGCCGAAAACGGCCGGGGGAGAGGGCGGCTCTTGCCGGTCCCTGACATTTTCCGGAAACCAACTTATGAGTTTTGCCGATCTCGGCCTGTCTGAAGAACTGCTGCAGTCGGTGGCCGCTGCCGGCTACGACACCCCCACGCCCATCCAGGAGCAGGCGATCCCGTCGGTCCTGATGATGCGCGACATCATCGGCATCGCGCAGACCGGCACGGGCAAGACCGCCAGCTTCGTGCTGCCGATGATCGACGTCCTGGCCCATGGCCGCCGCCGGGCGCTGATGCCGCGCTCGCTGATCCTCGAGCCGACGCGCGAACTGGCCGCCCAGGTGGCGGAGAACTTCGAGAAGTACGGCAAGAACCACGATCTCAAGATGGCGCTGCTGATCG
Organism: Pseudomonadota bacterium; assembly: GCA_963205265.1. Taxonomy (GTDB): domain Bacteria; phylum Pseudomonadota; class Alphaproteobacteria; order Sphingomonadales; family Sphingomonadaceae; genus Novosphingobium. Next base: position 16,754 of record CAUJJI010000096.1, on the reverse strand, counting down.
GCGGCGTGCAGATGGGCGACCAGGTCAAGGCGCTGAGCGACGGCGTCGACGTGCTGATCGCCACGCCGGGCCGGCTGATGGACCTGTTCGAACGCGGCAAGATCCTGCTGACCGGCTGCAACCTGCTCGTCATCGACGAGGCCGACCGCATGCTCGACATGGGTTTCATCCCGGACATCGAGAATATCTGCACCAAGCTGCCCACGGCGCGGCAGACGCTGCTGTTCTCGGCGACGATGCCGCCGCCGATCAAGAAGCTAGCCGACCGCTTCCTCAGCAATCCGAAATATATCGAGGTCGCGCGCCCGGCGACGGCAAACATCAACATCGCCCAGCACAAGGTCCGGGTGCAGAGCCGCGCCAAGCGCGAGATGCTGCGCCACCTGCTCAAGGCCGACGAGGTCGCCAACGCGATCGTCTTCTGCAACCGCAAGACCACGGTGCGCGAGCTGGCCAAGAGCCTCAAGAGCTACGGCTACGCCGCGGGCGAGATCCACGGCGACATGGACCAGCCGGCCCGCCTGGCCGAGCTGCAGCGGTTCAAGGACGGGGTGGTCAATATCCTCGTCGCTTCGGACGTCGCGGCCCGCGGGCTCGACATCAAGGGCGTCAGCCACGTGTTCAACTTCGACACGCCCTGGCACCCCGACGACTACATCCACCGCATCGGCCGCACCGGCCGTGCCGGGGCTACCGGCCGCGCCTTCACATTCGTCACCGACGACGATGCCGAGGCGATCGCCAGTGTCGAGAAGCTGATCGGCACGGTCATCCCGGTGTTCGACGGCGGCGATGGCGTCTTTGCCGAGCAGCCTGCGCGCGCCGAGAGGCCGGCGCGGACCAAGCGGCCTGCGCGCGGAGAAAAGCCGGCGCGGGCGGCGAAGCCCGTGCGCGAGGAGGAGCCCCAGCCTGCCGAGAGGGCGCCGCGCGCCGAACGGCCCGAACGCGCCGAACGGCCCGAACGCTCCGAACCGGCCCGCGTCAGGCCCGAGCGCGAAGCCCGGCCGCCGAAGCGCGAACGCCGCCCCGAACCCGCCGCGCCAGACGGCGACTGGTGCGGCCCGGTTCCCGGGTTCCTCAACGTCTCGGCGTTGAACTGAGGCGCGGGCTTGACCCCGCCGTCATCCCGGGCTTGACCCGGGATCGCCCTCCTCCGGGCGAAATGTTCCGTCGATGAGGCCCGCGGTCCCGGGTCTAGCCCGGGACGAAGATAGGCGCGGGCGTCATGGCAAGCGCACCCCCTGAGCGGGGACGACGTGTCCTATCGTCGTCGCACCCTAGTCCGCCAGCCGCACGAAGCTGTCGATCACCCGCTTCCGCCCGCTGCTTTCGAAATCGATCTCCAGCTTGTTGCCTTCCTGCGCCGCGACCGTGCCGTAGCCGAACTTGTCGTGGAACACGCGAGCGCCGACGGCGACGTCGCTGCGGGGCTTGGCGGCGAAGCTCGCCGCGCTGCGGCCGGGTTCGGCGAGGCGGCGCGGTGTGGGGTCGTAGTCGCGCGCGGCGGCTCGCTGCCAGCCCGGCCCGCGGGTCATCACGCGCGAGGGCTGGGCGCGGGCGACGTCGGCAAAGGGATCCGAATGCTCCGACCACTGCGCGCGCCACAACGAGGCACCGCCGGTGAGCGTGGTCTCCTGCTGGACGTGGCTTTCGGGCAGCTCGGCGATGAAGCGCGAGGGGATCGAGCTGGTCCACTGCCCGTAGATCCGCCGGTTGGCCGCGTGCAGGATGGTGCAGCGGCGGCGGGCGCGGGTGATCGCGACATAGGCGAGGCGGCGCTCTTCCTCGAGCGCCGACAGCCCGCCTTCGTCGAGCGCGCGCTGCGAGGGGAACACGCCTTCCTCCCAGCCGGGCAGGAACACGTGGTCGAATTCCAGCCCCTTGGCGGCGTGGATGGTCATGATCGTGACCTTCTCGGCATCGTCAGCGGCGTCGTTGTCCATCACCAGGCTGACGTGTTCGAGGAAATCGCCGAGCGTTTCGTAGTCCTCGATCGCCCGGGCGAGTTCGGACAGGTTCTCCAGCCGGCCCGCCGCCTCGGCCGTGCGTTCGGTCTGGAGCGCGGCGGTATAGCCGGATTCGTCGAGCACCGTGCGCACCAGCTCGGCCGGGCTGGCCTGCCCGGCGAGGTCGCGCCAGCGGGCGAAGTCGCGCATCAGCGCCAGCAGGGTGTTGCGCGCCCGGGCCGGCAGCTCGTCGCTGTCGGCGATCTCGATCGCGGCGCGGGCGAGGGGGGCGCCGGTGACGCGGGCGAAGCGGTGCAGCTTTTCCAGCGTCTTGTCGCCGAGCCCGCGCTTGGGCGTGTTGTAGATGCGCTCGAAGGCAAGGTCGTCGGCAGGCTGGGCGATCAGGCGCAGGTAGGCGAGGGCATCGCGGATCTCGGCGCGCTCGTAGAAGCGGAAGCCGCCGATGATCCGGTAGTTGAGCCCGATGGTGATGAAGCGGTCCTCGAGCTCGCGCGTCTGGAACTGGGCGCGCACCAGGATCGCCACCTGGGTCAGCGGCGCGCCCTCGCGCTCCAGCCGCTCGATCTCCTCGCCGATGCGGCGCGCTTCCTCGGGGCCGTCCCAGACGCCGATGACGCGCAGCTTGTCGCCGGGGTGGCGCTCGGTCCACAGGGTCTTGCCCAGCCGCTCGCTGTTGGCGCGGATCAGGCCCGAGGCGGCTGCCAGGATCTCCGGGGTGGAGCGGTAGTTCTGCTCCAGCCTGATCACCTTGGCGCCGGGGAAGTCCCGCTCGAACTTGAGGATGTTGGCCACTTCGGCCCCGCGCCAGGAATAGATCGACTGGTCGTCGTCGCCGACCACGCAGATGTTCTTGCGCACCTGGGCCAGCAGCCGCAGCCAGAGGTACTGGACCTGGTTGGTGTCCTGGTATTCGTCGACCAGGACGTACTTGAAGCGCTGCTGGTACTGCTCCAGCACCTCGCGGTGGCTGCGGAAGATGTTCAGCATGTGCAGCAGCAGGTCGCCGAAGTCGCAGGCGTTCAGCGCCTTCAGCCGGTCCTGGTAAAGCTGGTAGAACTGCTGGCCGCGGCCGTTGGCGTAGCTTTCGTTCTCGACGGCATCGAGATCGGGCGGATTGAGGCCCTTGTTCTTCCAGCGGTCGATCAGCCCGGCCAGCTGCCGCGCCGAAAAGCGCTTCTCGTCGAGGTCGTTGGCCTGGATCAGCTGCTTGAGCAGGCGCAGCTGGTCGTCGGTGTCGATGATCGTATAGTTCGATTGCAGGCCGACCAGCTCGGCATGGCGGCGCAGCATCTTCGCCGCGATCGAGTGGAAAGTGCCGAGCCAGGGCATGCCTTCCACCGCCGGGCCGATAAGCTGGCCGACGCGGTTGCGCATCTCGCGGGCGGCCTTGTTGGTGAACGTGACGCAGAGGATTTCCGACGGCCAGGCGAGGCGCGAGCGGACGAGATGGGCGAGCCGGGCAGTGAGCGCGGCGGTCTTGCCGGTGCCGGCTCCCGCGAGCATCAGCACCGGACCCTCGGTCGTCAGCACGGCCTCGCGCTGCGGCGGGTTCAGCCCGGCGAGCAGCGGGTCCTCTATGGGGTCGGCGGAACTGGCGGGGAGGTCGGACACAGGTGAACAGCTAGGGAACGCCGCATCGCGGCGCAAGGGCAACTGGCCGAAATGGCCGCTGTCCGCCGAAACAATCCCCACAGACGGGGGTTGCAAACCCATCGACATGTTCAACTGGAGAGTTTCGATGCGAAATCTGTTCCTTGCCGGCGCCGCCGCGCTGGCGCTCGCCTCCGGTGCCGGATCGCTTTCGGCCCAGAGCACCACGAGCACCACTTCGACTGCCGCCGGCGCGCCGATGACGGCCGCGCAGAAGTCTGCCTACCAGTCCTGGCCGGCCGAGCAGCGGACCAGCTACGACCAGTGGCCGGCCGAATACAGGCAGTACTACTGGACGCTCACCGACAACCAGCAGAAGGGCTGGTGGGCGCTGACCGACGGCCAGCGCAAGCAGGTCTACGACCTGCCCGAGGCACAGCGCGCGCAGACCTGGGCCTCGATCGAGCAGCAGCTTGCCGCTGCCGCTCCCGCCGGCTCGGCGAGCGGCTCGGCCATGGCGGGCGCGCCGCCGGCCGACGCCGCGACGGCAGGGCAGGACGCGGCCAATCCGTCGGACATGGCGGCGCCCGACGCGGCGAGCGCGGCCGACCAGATCCAGGCCAACCCGCGCGGCGAGGGCCCTGCCTCGGCCACGCCGCCCAATCCTGCGAGCGCGAGCGAGGCCGTGCCCCCGGCCATGCCGGCCGACCCCGGTTATAACGCCGGTCCCTACAAGGGCGCGATGACCGCGCCGCCGCCCGAGGCGATGAACAAGAACTACCCGGTCTGCACCCGCAAGATCCAGGACAGCTGCCGCAATCCGGGCGGTGTGTGAATGGAGCCAATCTCCTCCCCAGAAATGGGGAGGGGGACCGCCCGCGCAGCGGGGGGTGGAGGGGGTTATCCCCTACACGCAGCGTCGATGAGGAGGGCCCCCTCCACCACCGCCTTCAGCGGTGGTCCCCCTCCCCATTCTGGGGAGGATTGGCGCGGCCGATAGCTTGACAGCACAAGCCGCGCGCCTGCACTGACGGGCCGATGCAAACCGGTCTCCAGCCCATCCGCACCCATGCGCGCGTCCTCGGCGCAGCGCTTGTCGGCACTGCGGTCGAGTTCTACGACTTCTACATCTATGCAACGGCAGCGGCGCTGGTCTTCGGGCCGCTGTTCTTCCCTGCCGAATCCCCAGCGGCGCAGACCCTGTTCGCCTTGATGAGCTTCGGCATTGCCTTCGTCGCCCGGCCGGTGGGAGCGATCGCTTTCGGCCATTTCGGCGACCGCATCGGCCGCAAGTCGACCCTGGTAGCCTCGCTGCTGATGATGGGCGGATCGACTCTGCTGATCGCCTTCCTGCCGACTTACGCCATGGCCGGCTGGATCGCGCCGCTGCTGCTGTGCATCCTGCGCTTCGGCCAGGGCTTCGGCCTCGGCGGCGAATGGGGCGGCGCGGCGCTGCTGGCGGTGGAGAATGCCCCGCCCGGCTGGGAAGCGCGCTTCGGCGCGGCGCCGCAGCTGGGCGCGCCGGTCGGCTTCCTCGCCGCCAACGGGCTGTTCCTGCTGCTCGGCCTCGGCCTGTCCGAAGCGGACTTCGCCGCCTGGGGCTGGCGCGTGCCTTTCCTGGCGAGCGCGCTGCTGGTCGCCATCGGGCTGTGGGTGCGGCTGCGGATCGGTGAGACGCCGGCCTTCAAGGCGGCGCTGGAGCGCGAGCCGCCGCCCGCCGTTCCCCTGGCGCGGCTGCTCGGCCACCATTTCGGCAGCGTGGTCGCCGGCAGCGCCGGGGTGATCGCCTGCTTCGCCATCTTCTACCTCGCCACCGCCTATGCGCTGGCCCAGGGCACCGGTCCGCTCGGCTATTCGCGCGAGGCCTTCCTGGCGGTGCAGCTTGCCGCGAACCTGTTCCTCGCGCTGGGGATCGTGCTGGCGGCGATCCATGCCGACCGGACCTCGCCGCGCCGGGTGCTGCTGATCGGCGCGCTGGCGACGGTCGTGCTCGGCCTGGTCTTCGGCCCCGGGCTCAACGCCGGCTCGCTGTGGCCAGTCTTCGCGACCCTGGCGGCGGCCCTGTTGGTGATGGGCTATGTCTACGGCCCGCTCGGCGCCTGGCTGCCGCGGCTGTTCCCGGTGCAGGTGCGCTACAGCGGCATCTCGGTGGCGTTCAACGCCGGCGGGATCGTCGGCGGCGCGGTGACGCCGGTGCTGGCGCAGCTGCTCGCGGCAGCGGGCCATGGCGCCCAGGCCGGGTTGCTGCTGTCGGCGGCGGGGCTGGTGACGCTGGTGGGGGTGGTCCTGGCGCGGCCGAGCCCGGCGGAATAACCCGCCCCGGGGACGCCGGGTTCTGCGACGCGACGTCCTGCCATGGGGAGCGCGATCCCGGGTCAGGCCCGGGATGACGGGGGTTGGGGAAGCAGTCGCGGGTCAAGCCCGGGGGACGCCGAAATCACCCGTCGTCCCGGCGAAAGCCGGGACCGCTGGAGGCTGGGCCGAACCCTAGCCCCCGAGCCGCAGCAGCGAGATCAACGCCTTGCCCACCTTGCGCTGGGCGAGGGTTTCCAGCGAGCGCACCTGCGGCACTTCATCGGCCCGGGTCTCCAGGCTCACCCAGGTCGCCTCGCCGATCCAGCCGAGGCGGGTGAGCTTGTCGAGCGCCACTTCGCCTGCGCCACTGCCGTAGGGCGGGTCGAGCAGGATCAGGTCGAGCGGCTGCTTCGCCGGACCGAGCGCCAGCACCGAGGTCGCGCGCACGTCGCAGAGCGGCTGGGCGCGCAGGGCGGCGATGTTCTGGCGCAGGGCGCGCAGGGCCGGGGCGTCCTGCTCGACGAAGATGCAGCTGGCCGCCCCGCGCGACAGGGCCTCGAGCCCCAGTGCGCCCGAGCCGGCGAAGAGATCGGCGACCCGGAGGTCCTCGAGCGAGCCGAGGCGGCTGACCAGCATCGAGAACAGCGTCTCGCGCGTGCGGTCGGCGGTCGGGCGGGTGGCGTCTCCTGCGGGCGCGACAAGCTTGCGGCCGCGCCACTGGCCGGCAATGATTCTCACGGCTTCCTGCTCCCCCGGGCAGAGGGGCGCCTTGCCCGGCTGGGCGGAACCTTCGACCGGCGTTCCTCGGCAGCCGGCTGAGGACCCGGCCTGCGCCGGGGAGCAGGCGCGCCGGCAGCGACGGGTGCAATTGCCTGTCCGCCGCGCAGCCCCCGCACGAAGCGCTCGACGTCGACCTGGCGGATTTCCACCGCCGCGCCGCGCGGCAGGTCGGCAAGCTGGAAGGGGCCGTAGGACGTGCGCAGCAGGCGGCTGACCTTGAGGCCGAGATGCTCCAGCACCCGGCGCACTTCGCGGTTCTTGCCTTCGGTCAGAGTCAGCTCGATCCACTGGTTGCGGCCGGTGCGGCGCTCCATGTTGGCGTCGATCTTGCCGTAGTGCATGCCGTCGATGGTAATGCCCTCGATCAGGTCCTCGAGCCGCGTCTGGCTGATGTCGCCGAACGTGCGGGCGCGGTAGGTGCGCGGGATGCCCGACGAGGGCAGCTCCATCGCCCGCTTGAGCTCGCCGTCGTTGGTCAGCAGCAGCAGCCCCTCGGTATTGAGGTCGAGCCGCCCGATCGGCATCAGCCGCGGCGTGCCCGGGGGCAGGGCGTTGCGCAGCGCCGTGTAGATCGTCGGCCGCCCGCCGGGATCGCGCTCGGCCGTGATCAGGCCGGACGGCTTGTGGAAGGCGAACAGCCGCGCCGCCTCGGGCGCCTTGACCGGGTTGCCGTCGACAGTCACGCCCTTGAGGTTTTGCAGCACGGTCGCCGGAGTGGTGACCAGGTCATCGCCGATCTTGACCCGCCCTTCGGCGATCAGCCGCTCCGCCTCGCGGCGGCTGGCGACGCCGGCGCGGGCGAGGAGCTTGGCGATACGCTCGCCGGACTTGCTGGGCGGAGGGGGTGGGGTAGGGGGCATGGTGCGGCCTTAGCGGCAGCGGCGAAGGGCGTCAAAAGCGGCGCCGGGCAAGCCGGGCGGCTCAGCGCCCCTGCCATTGCGGCCTGCGCTTTTCGGCAAAGGCTTTCGGTCCCTCGCGGGTGTCTTCCGAAGCCAGCCAGCGCCCGAAGGCCGGGTGCTCGGCCTGTCCGGCCAGGGCATCGGCAAGCGTCGGGCGGTCGAGGCCCCACATCGCCAGTTCCTTGCTCAGGCGGACCGCCAGCGGCGCGCAGGCGATGATCTGGCGGCAGGCCTCGGCCACTGCCGCGTCGAGCGCTTCCGGCGCCACCAGCTCGCTGACGAAGCCCATGGCCAAGCCCTGCTGCGCCGAGATGTTGCGCCCGGTCAGCAGCGGCAGCATCGCCTGCTTGAGCCCGGCCTGCCGCACCAGCCGGTGGATGCCGCCGCCGATCGCGATCAGTCCCACCTTCGGCTCGGGCAGGCCGAACACCGCCTTGTCCGAGGCGATGATGATGTCGCAGGACAGCGCCAGCTCGAAACCGCCGCCAAGGCAGATGCCGTCGACCGCGGCGATCACCGGCTTCGCCAGGTCGTAGCGCTGGGCGAGCCCGGCATAGCCCGTCTGCGGATAGGCGCCGGCGCCTTCGGCGTCGAACGATGTGAGGTCGCTGCCGGCGCAGAAGGCGCGCTCGCCCGCGCCGCGCACGACGCAGACCTGCAGCGCATCGTCGGCGGCGAAGCGGTCGAACGCCTCGGCCAGCGCGACATGCATCCGCGGCGTGATCGCATTGAGCTTGTCCGGCCGGTCGAGCGTGACGGTGAAGACGCCGCCTTGCGCCGTGGTCGTGATGAATTCGCTCGCCATGGTCCCGTCCCCCCGCCAGTGGATCGTTGCGCTATCGGGCAAATTCCGGTGCTCGACAACGGTGCGTTCTTGCCCGAAAGGGTACGGAACGAAGCCCGGAACGCGGCTGACAGGGGAGGGGCCGCGTGAGCTACCTTGGAGAACTGCGCGACAACATCAGGCCGCTGGCGGCAGCGAGCCTGGGCTGCGGGACCAGCCTGCCGCTGTTCGCCTATACCAGCAGCGTCTTCGCCCCGCACCTGATCAAGGAGTTCGGCTGGTCGCGCTCGCAGTTCGCGCTGATCGGCCTGACCATGCTGACGACGATCTTCATCCTGCCTTTCGTCGGCCGCTTCACCGACCGGCTCGGGGTCTGGCGAGTCGCCCTGCTGGGGACCGCCCTCGTGCCGCTGTGCTTCGTCGGCTACGCGCTGCAGTGGGGCAACTTCTATTACTTCATGCTGTGCTCGGTCGTGGTCATGGCAGTCGGCAGCACCACCGGGCCGCTGGTCTATTCGCGCCTCGTCGCCGAGAATTTCCGGCAGGCGCAGGGCCTGGCGCTGACCGTGATCAACTGCGCGCCGGCCGTGCTGGCGATGGTCTGCGTGCCGCTCCTCAACTGGATGATCCTGCACTACGGCTGGCGCCCGTCCTACCTGTTCATGGGCGTGGTCTCGCTGGTCGGCGGGGTGACCGCGCTGGTGCTGATCAAGGCGCCGAAGCGGCAGCCGGGCGAAGCGCCGCCGCGACCGGCGGCGACCCAGGGCTCGGCGCGCGAGGACTATGGCGTGATCCTGCGCAGCAAGGTGTTCTGGATCATCATGGCGTCGATGTTCCTGACCATGCTGCACACCCCGCTGCATGCCTCGCAGATGAATGTCATGCTGGTCGACAACGGCATCACCACGCAGCAGGCGGCGAACGTCGTCTCGATCTACGCGTTCGGCACGATCGTCGGGCGAATCGCCTGTGGCCTCGCGCTCGACCGCTATTCGACGCCGATCGTCACCGCCATCTCGATGGGCATCCCGGCGATCGGCTTCGTGCTGCTCGGCTCGGACCTGAACACGGTGCCGGTGATCGGCTTCGCCATGTTCCTCGTCGGCCTGTCGGTCGGGGCGGAAAGCGACATCATGGCCTTCCTGGTGGCGCGCTACTTCAAGCTGCGCATCTTCAACTCGACGCTCGGCCTGATGCACTGCGTGACTTTCCTGACCGGGGCCATCGGCGCGGCCTCGATCAGCCTGACGCTCAAGCTGTTCGACAGCTTCTCGCCGTTCCTGTTCCTGGTGTCCGGCACGATCAGCGTCGGGGCGCTGCTGTTCCTGTCGCTGCCGCGGCGCCGGGACTTCGAGAAGATCGGCTGAGACCGCCCGCGCCGTTCGGAATCCCCTCTCGACAAGCGCCGCGACATATCTGACAAGAGCCCCAAACGGGCCCAGGAATGCGGCTGGACACAAGTAGGGAGAGCCGCGTGAGTTATCTGGGCGAGTTGCGCCAAAATGTCCGGCCGCTGGTCGCGGCGAGCCTCGGCGTCGGCACCAGCCTGCCGCTGTTCGCCTATACCAACAGCGTCTTCGCCCCCTACCTGATCAAGGATTTCGGCTGGTCGCGGGCGCAGTTCGCGCTGATCGGCGTGACCATGCTGCTGACCCTGCCGTTCCTGCCGCTGATCGGGCGGATCACCGACAGGTTCGGCGTCCGCCGCGTGGCGCTGACCGGCACCCTGCTGACCCTGCCCGGCTTCATCGGCTATTCGCTGATGACCGGCAGCTTCGTGCTTTACCTCGTGCTGTTCACTTTCATCCTGATCGTCGCCAGCATGACCGGGCAGCTGGTCTATACCCGGGTCGTCGCCGAGAATTTTCGCGCCGCCCAGGGGCTGGCGCTGACCGTGGTGAATTGCGCGCCGGCGCTGCTGGCGATCCCGATCATCCCGCTGCTCAACAACATGATCGGCGAGATCGGCTGGCGCAGCGCCTATATCGCGCTGGGCAGCTTCTGCTTCGTCTGCGGCATGATCGCGGTGTACCTTCTGCCGAAGCACCCGGCACCGGCGGCGGCCTCTACCGTCGACCGCGAGGGGGCGGAATTGCCCCGGCGGGGAGACTATCGCACGATCTTCCGGTCGCGGCTGTTCTGGATCATCCTCGTCGCCATGTTCCTCTGCCTGCTGCAGACCCAGCTGCACTCCTCGCAGATGAACCTCATGCTGATCGACCAGGGGCTGACGCTGCAGACCGCCGCCAATGTCGCCTCGATCTATGCGTTCGGCACGATCGTCGGGCGCATCGCCTGCGGCCTCGCGCTCGACCGCTATCCGACGCCGATCGTCACATTCGTCTCCATGTTCCTGCCGGCGATCGGCTTCCTCATGCTGGGGCTGCCGCTCGACAGCTATGCGATCATCGCCTGGGCCATGTTCATGGTCGGCCTGTCGGTGGGGGCGGAGACCGACATCATCTCGTTCCTTGTCGCCCGCTACTTCAAGCTGCGGATCTACAACACGACGCTCGGCCTGCTGATGACCGCTTCGTTCCTGTCCTCGGCCACCGGCGCGCTGGGCGTGAGCTTCACGCTCAGGCGCTTCGACAGCTTCGAGCCGTTCCTGTTCGTCATCGCCGGCTCGATCGCGGTGGGCAGCTTCCTTTTCCTGATGATGCCCAAGTCCCGCCGCGTCGAGAAGATCGGATAGTTGCCCGGACCCGACCCGACCGATCACGTTTCCATCCTGACGGAGCCCGCACGATGATTCGAACTGCGCTTGCCATGTCCCTCATGCTTCTCGCCACGCCCGGCTGGGCGCGGGAAGCCGCACCTGCCGCCGTTCATGCCCACGAACATGTCCAGGCCGGCGACAGCCGCTTCGTCCTGCTCGAGGGGGGCCGCAACTTCCGCGACGTCGGCGGCTACCGCACGGCGGACGGCCACGCGGTGAAGAGCGGGATCATGTACCGCTCCGGCTCGCTGGGCAGCCTGACCGCCAGGGGCCAGGCCGACCTTGCGGGGCTGCATGTCGCGCAGATCATCGACCTGCGCACCAGCGAGGAGCGCAGCCGCGACGCCTTCGACCTCAAGACGGCTTTCGGCGAGCAATACTGGACGCGCGACTACGGGATGTCGCTGGGCGATGCACGGTCGATGTTCTCCGATCCCTCGAAGCTCACTGCCGAATCCATGCGCACGATGATGGCCAATGCCTATCGCACCATGGCCAGGGAGCAGACCCCCTCCTACCGCAAGCTGTTCGCCGAGCTGGTCGCCGGCAAGCAGCCGCTGGTGGTCAATTGCACCGCCGGCAAGGACCGCACCGGCATCGCCACGGCGCTGGTGCTGACGGCGCTGGGCGTGCCTTACGAAACCGTGCGCCAGGACTTCCTGCTCAGCAACGGCGCGCCGGGCATGGAGACGCTGGCGGCCTCGCTGTCGCCCGGCCTGAACCGGCTGCCGCCCGACGTCGCCGCGCCGCTGGTCGGCGTGGAAGGCGTCTACCTCGACAACGCCTTCGACCAGCTGCGCCGCGACTACGGCTCGGTCGAAGGCTACATGGAAAAGGAACTCGGCGTCGGCCCGCGCGAGATCGCGGCGCTGCGGACGCGGATGCTGGACTGAGGGAGAACGGCCGATGGAAGCCAAGACCTATTGGAAGATCCTGCTGCTGATGAAGCGCAAGCCGGGCATCAGCATGGAGGAGTTCCGCGACTACTACGAGAACAACCACGTCCCGCTCTGCGCCCCCTACATGTCGGGGATCGCCCGCTACTTCCGCCGCTACCTGACCCCGCAGCCGCACGCCGAAAGCGGCACTTGCGAGGAGCTGCCCTACGACGTCGTCACCGAGATGTGGTTCGACAACGAGGACAACTACAAGGGCACGCTGGCCTATATCACCACCAGCGTCATGCCCGACGAAGTGGTGCAGGACGAACTGAAGTTCTTCCATCGCCCGACGATGCGCATCGCCACGGTGATGGAATGCGAGACGCCGATGCCGGTGGGGGCTTAGGGGGACAAGAGGAGGGCTCACCCCCACCCAACTGCGGCTAACCGGCAGAGCCGGTAAGCCTTCGAAAAGCCTGTCGCTCTCCCTTCCCCCTCGATGGGGGAAGGATACGGAGCCTTGGCTGCGCAGCGGCCTAGGCACAGTTGGATGGGGGTGCCCTCTCCGGGTCGCGCGCCCCCCCTTTACAGCCCGCCGCTTTTCCCGAAAGCTGCGGGCAGACGCCTTTGGGAGAGCGGTGTGGACGAACTGTACGATTTCGTCGTGGTGGGCAGCGGCGGCGGCTCGATGTGTGCGGCGCTGGTCATGCGCCAGGCGGGCAAGAGCGTGCTGATCCTCGAGAAGACCGGACTGGTCGGCGGGTCGACGGCCAAGGCCGGCGGGGTCATGTGGATCCCCAACAACCGCTTCATGAAGGCCGAAGGGATCGACGACAGCTTCGACAAGGCGACGGCCTATCTCGACGCCACGGTCGGCCTCGACGACGACGTCCCCGGCGCCACGCCCGAGCGGCGCCGCGCCTATGTCCGCGAGGCGGCGGAGATGGTCGATTTCCTGGTGGGGCAGGGCATCAAGCTGGGCCGCAGCCCCTACTGGCCCGACTACTACGACGAGCGGCCCGGGGGCAGCGAGCCCGGGCGAACCGTGGTGGCCGACCTGTTCGACGTCAACGAGCTGGGCGAATGGAAGGCCCGCCTGCGCGAGAGCGCCATGCCGGTGGCGGCGCCGCTTTCGGAGATGATGGAGTTCCCGATCTTCAAGCGGTCGTGGCGCAGCAAGCTGCTGATGCTCAAGGCCGGCTTGCGGATGGCTGCGGGCAAGCTCACCGGCAAGGAATGGGCGACGGCGGGGCGGGCGCTGCAGGGGCGGATGCTGCAGGCCGCGCTGCGCGCCGGCGTCGCGTTCCGCCTGAACGCCGGGGTCAGGGAAGTGATCCTGGAAAACGGCGCGGTGACCGGGGTGCTCGCCACGGTCGACGGCGGCGAAAGGCGCATCGGCGCGCGGCTGGGCGTCCTGCTCAACGCCGGCGGCTTCGCCCAGAACCAGGAAATGCGCGACACCTATATCCCGCGCACGCGGACCGAATGGACTCATGCCGCCGAAGGCGACACCGGCGACATGCACCGCGAGATGATGCGCATCGGCGCCGCCATGGCGCAGATGGACGAGATGGTCGGCAACCAGATGACCCTGCCGCCGGGATCCGGCCCCAACATGATCCAGCCGCAGATCGCCAAGCCGCACGCCTTCGTCGTCGACCAGTCGGGCGTGCGCTACATGAACGAGTGCGGCTCCTACATGGAGTTCTGCAAGACCATGCTGGCCCGCGATCGCGAAGTGCCGGCGATCCCCAGCTGGGTCATCGTCGATACGCGCTACATGAAGGACTACATGCTTGCCGATACCATGCCCGGCACGCGCAAGCCGCGCCGGTGGTTCGACGAGAACTACCTGCGCACCGGCGCGACGATCGAGGCGCTGGCCGAGGCCTGCGGCGTCGATCCGGCGCGGCTGAAAGCCACGACCGAGCGGTTCAACGCCCTGGCCCGCGCCGGCGTCGACGAGGATTTCCACCGCGGCGACCGCGCCTACGACCGCTTCCTCGGCGACCGCACGCACGAGCCCAGCCAGACGCTGGGCACGGTCGAGCAGGCGCCGTTCTATGCCATCCCCGTCGTGCCCGGCGATGTCGGCACTTACGGCGGGGTGGTGACCGACGCCCAGGCCCGCGTCCTGCGCGAGGACGGCTCGGTGATCCCCGGCCTCTATGCCACGGGAACCACGACCGCCTCGGTGATGGGGCGCTACTATCCCGGGGCCGGCTGCTCGATCGGCCCGTCGTTCACCTGGGGCTTCGTTGCCGCGCGGCACGCGGCCGGGCTGGGCAACCAGCAGCTGCATTGACTGCCCGCCCAGTCGGGAATCGCGGGCGGGCCACGGGGGAGAATGCGATGAAATTCGGGATCATGGTCAATCGCCAGATGATCGATCGGAGCTCTTCCGATCCCTATGGGCCGCTCTACAGCTATCTCAACGAGATGGAGGACCTCGGCTACGACCTTGCCTGGTGCGGCCACCACCGCTTCTCCGACCGGACCGCTTTCGGCGGCGAGACGGCGACCGAGCCATCGGCGCCCCTCGCCATGCTGGCGCCGCTGATGGCGCGGACCAGGACCATGGAATTCGCCACCAACATCATGCTGGTTCCGGCGCACCATCCGCTCGAACTGGCCGAGCAGATCAACACGCTGCAGGAGATGTCGAACAACCGCTTCGTCCTGGGCGCGGGGATCGGCTACAAGCCCAACGAGTTCGAGAACGTGGGCTGGGACTTCAAGAGCCGCGCCAGGCGGATGGAGGAATGCATCGCCATCCTGCGGCTGGCCCTGCGCGGCGAGGAGTTCTCGTTCGAGGGCCGCTATTTCCAGCTCGAGAACGTCACCGTCACGCCGCCGCCGCTGCCCGGCCGGGAAACGCGCATCTGGATCGGGGCGGTGAGCGAGCCGGCGATGCAGCGCGCGGCGCGGATCGCCGACGGCTGGGAAGCGAGCTTCGCCGATCACATGCTGGACCTGGCCGACAAGGTGCGGCGCTACCGGGCGATGGCCGCCGAGCACGGTCGCCCGGCGACTCTGGCGCTGATGCGCGACGTCCACGTGGCGCCGAGCAGGGACCGCATCGACCCCACTTTCCTCGAGAAGGTGATCAAGGTCTGGCAGGACTACGGCGAGCTGGGCGCGATGCCCGATCGCGACGCCGAATCGAGCGAAGTCGTGTTCGGCGGCAAGGAGATCTCGCTCGAGGAATTCGCGCCGCACCGCGCCGTCGTCGGCACTCCGGACGACTGCATCCGCGAGCTCGCCAGCATCCGCGACCTGGTCGATCCGGAATACCTGTTCATCACGCCGACCGGCGTCCCCGATCCCGAGCAGCAGGTCGCCGAGCTGCGTCTGTTCGCCAGGGAAGTCATGCCGCATTTCCGCGACTGAGCCGCGGGCGGGGCCTCGGGCCGGGCGGCTGCCTTCAGCCCAGCTTGAACCGCGTGGGCGCGATCTTCACCCCCGGCACTTCGGAGCGGCCGCGGTAGAGCACCGACTTGGCCTGGGTGATCTCGCCGCCTTCCTTGAGCGTGTCGCCGCCGTCGGCGGGCACCAGGTTGATGAAGTAGTCGCAGCCGTCGGCCCCGCCGAAGCGGACCTGGGTGATCGAGCCGGCGGGCGTCTGGATGCGCGGCAGCTGCGTCCCGTCGGGTGCGATGCGGGTGAGGAAGTCCGAACGGAAGCCGGTGATCCAGACATTGCCCGCGCTGTCGATCGCCATGCCGTCGACGTCCTCCTTCTCCAGGAGGCAGCGCTTGTTGGTGATGGTCAGGTCGTCGGCGACGTCGAACAGCCAGGTGCAGCGGAAGGTATCGTTGCAATAGAAGCGACGCCGGTCCGGATCGTAGGCGAGGCCGTTGGCGAAGCCGATGTCGTCGGCCAGCCTGATCACCTCGCGATCGGCGGTGAGGCGATAGAGCGTGGACGGCCGCGCTTCCTTGCCTTCGATGATCATCTCGATGTCGTTGGTGCCGATGTACATGCCGCCGGTGCCGTCGGGCCACATCTCGTTGATGCCGTTGATCGGCTTGCCTTCGAGCTCGTCCAGCAGCCAGCCCGACTTGCCGGTGTCGGGGTTGTTCCACATGATGCCGTACTGCCCGGTGGACAGCACCGAGCCGTCCTCGTTCATCATCGCGCCGCCGGTCCACATCCGGTCCTCGTTGAACGAGCCGACCTTGGTGCCGTCGAATGTGACGGCGTGCATGCCGCCGGCGATCACGTCGCTGTACCAGACCACTTCGCGCTTGTGGTCAATGGTCAGCCCCTCGAGGTAAAGACCGCGCGCGATTTCGGTGAATTCACCCGGATTCATCTTCGCCTCTCCCCAGTGCCGTGCCACGCCGGTCGCTTGTTCGTCTTGTCGTTAGCGAACCGGCGGGAAGGGGTCAACGCGCGTTCGGAAGGGCTGATGTGCCTCCGCCATAGGGGGAGGTACTTAAAGATCCTCCCCCATAGGGGGGAGGTGGCATTCGCGTAGCGAATGACGGAGGGGTGTCAGCGTTTGATCGAAGGGGGACACCCCTCCACCACCGGCTGCGCCGGCGGTCCCCCTCCCCCTACGGGGGAGGATCTTTACGTTGGACACAGCTTCACCCCCGCTGGCGAATGCGGGCTTACGCCTGGGGAGACAAACGCACGGAAAAGCCGGCGCCTCGGTTGCCTGGCACGACAGGCTTGGCGGTTTGAACCCTGAGGTGCGAAGCGTTGGCGGGTCGGGCTCGCCCATGACCGCCTGACGTTTGAGGGTCCTCGCATCCTGGTGGGCCGCCTTGGAGCGGCGCCGGCTGTCGGGGGAGAGGAGACGACCGGTACCGCTCCACCAACCCGTGACGCGCG
>CAUJJI010000095.1 GCA_963205265.1 Pseudomonadota bacterium | reverse complement strand
GTCGAGCGCGTGGCGCAGCGCGCCGACGAGGAAGCCACGGACGAAGCCGGGGTCGCGGAACCGCACTTCGGTCTTGGCGGGATGGACGTTCACGTCGACGTCCTCGGGCGCGATGTCGAGGAACAGGGCGAGGACCGCATGGCGGTCGCGCGCGAGCATGTCGGCATAGGCGCCGCGCACTGCGCCCACCAGCAGCCGGTCCTTCACCGGCCGGCCGTTGACGAACAGGTACTGATGGTCGGCGATGCCGCGATTGAGAGTGGGCAGGCCGGCCACTCCGCTCAGCCGGGCGCTGCCCCGCTCGGCTTCGATGACCACTCCGTCGTCGGCAAGCTCCCGTGCGATGAGGCGGGAAACGCGTGCGGCCAGCGCTTCGTCGGGCTGCACGGCCAGGACCCGGCGGCCGTCGTGCTCGAGCGTGAAGCCGATCTCGGGCCGCGCCATCGCCAGCCTGCGGACGATGTCGAGGCACGCGGCATATTCGGCGCGCGGGCTGCGGAGGAACTTGCGCCGGGCCGGCACCTTGCCGAACAGCTGCTCGACGCGGATCCGCGTCCCCGGCGGCAAGGCGGCGGGCCCTTCGCCTGCAAGCTCGCCGTGATCGACCACGCGCCGCCAGCCTTCGGCCGAGCCGCGCGCGCGGCTTTCCAGCGTCAGCCTTGCGACGCTGGCGATCGACGGCAGGGCTTCCCCGCGAAAGCCGAGAGTCGCGACCCGCTCGATATGTTCGTCGGGCAGCTTCGACGTGGCATGACGCTCGAGCGCCAGGGCGATTTCGTCGGGCGACATGCCGCAGCCGTCGTCGGTGACTTCGATCAGGTCGAGGCCGCCCTGGGCCAGTTTCACGGCGATGTTGCTCGCGCCGGCGTCGACCGCATTCTCGACCAGTTCCTTGAGCGCCGAGGCCGGTCGTTCGACCACTTCGCCGGCCGCAATCCGGTTGACGAGCTCCTCGGGAAGGCGGCGGATATTGGGCACGTCCACAAGCTAGCGACGAAGTGGCACAAATTCGAGACTGGAAGCGAAACAGCCGTTCCTCTTTCGACACAAATTTTTGGCGTTTCGTCGATCCATGGGCTAAGCAGCCGCCTTCCATGTCCACCAGTCGGTCAGCAGCTGCCGCGTGCTGCGCGGTAAGTGCCCGGCAAGTTACGGATTTTTAGATGTCCTCGTTAATGTCGCGATTCTTCAAATTCGGTTCGCAGAACATGGCGATCGACCTGGGTACGGCGAATACGCTGGTCTATGTCCAGGATCGCGGAATCGTGCTGAACGAGCCATCGGTTGTCGCGATCGAAACCATCCACGGCGTCAAGAAGGTCAAGGCCGTCGGCGACGATGCGAAGATGATGATGGGCAAGACGCCCGACAACATCGAAGCGATCCGTCCGCTGCGCGACGGCGTGATCGCCGACATCGAAATCGCCGAGGAGATGATCAAGCACTTCATCCGCAAGGTGCACGGCAAGCGCAGCCTGTTCCGCTATCCCGAGATCGTCATCTGCGTGCCGTCGGGCTCGACTTCGGTGGAGCGCCGCGCGATCCGCGATGCGGCTTCGAACGCCGGCGCCAGCCAGGTCTACCTGATTCTCGAGCCTATGGCCGCGGCGATCGGCGCCGACATGCCGGTGACCGAGCCGGTCGGCTCGATGGTCGTCGACATCGGCGGCGGCACGACCGAGGTCGCGGTGCTCTCGCTGCGCGGCCTGGCCTATACCACTTCGGTCCGCGTCGGCGGCGACAAGATGGACGAGGCGATCGTCAGCTACGTCCGCCGCCACCACAATCTGCTGATCGGCGAGGCTACCGCCGAGCGCATCAAGAAGGACTACGGCTGCGCCACCGTTCCCGCCGACGGCACCGGCGAGGCGATCACGATCAAGGGTCGCGACCTGGTCAACGGCGTGCCCAAGGAAATCACCATCACCCAGGCGAACATCGCCGAGGCCTTGTCCGAGCCGATCGGCGCGATCATCGAAGGCGTGCGCATCGCGCTGGAGAACACCGCGCCCGAGCTGGCCGCCGACATCGTCGACCAGGGCATCGTGCTGACCGGCGGCGGCGCCCTGATCCAGGGGCTCGACGAATATCTCCGCGAAGAGACGGGCCTGCCGGTGAGCATCGCCGAGGATCCGCTGTCCTGCGTTGCCCTGGGCACCGGCCGGGCGATGGAGGATCCGATCTATCGCGGCGTGTTGATGACGGCGTAAGCCGAGGCGAAACGAGCGGTCTTTTCCCGCACCGGGAAACCGCGCAGGAGGAGTAGGCACCGCATGGCGCCGTCCGACCGGCGCCCCGGCTTTTCGCGCAGGGCGCAATACACGACGTTTCTAAGCTATACCGCCGGCATTGCCGGTGCGATCGTCGGTGTCGTCCTGCTGATCGTCTCGATCGCGAATCCGGGTGCGTTTTCCAGCCTGCGCGGCCTTGCCGCCGATGCCGCCGAGGCGCCGGGGCAAGTGACCGCCGACGGCCGCGCCGCCAGCCAGGGCTTCCTCGGCTCGCTTGCCGGCTATGTCCGGGCCGGCAGCCAGAACGCCGAGCTGCGCCGCGAACTGCAGGAGGCCAAGGTGCGCCTGGCCGAGGCCGAGGCCATTGCCGACGAGAACCGGCGCCTGCACGCCTTGCTCGGGCTGGCCGAGACGGAGCAGCCCGTCGCGGTGACCCAGCTCACCAGCTCGACCGCGTCGAGCACCAGACGCTTCGCGACGATCGGGGCCGGTGCGGCCGACGGCGTGCAGGTGGGGATGCCGGTGCGCTCGCAGGACGGCCTGGTCGGGCGCGTGCTCGAAGTCGGCCGGTCCACGGCGCGAGTGCTGCTGGTGACCGATACCGAAAGCCTGGTCCCCGTCCGCCGCGCGCGCGACGGCGTGCCGGCCTTCGCGACCGGGCGCGGCGACGGCACGCTGCAGATCCGGCTGATCAACCTCGGCATCAATCCGCTGCGCAAGGGCGACATCTTCGTCACTTCGGGATCGGGCGGGCTCTACCGCCCCGGCGTGGCGATCGCGGCGCTGACCCGCCTCACCCGCGACGGGGGCGTCGCCCGCGTGCTGAGCGATCCGGCGGCGACCGAATATGTGGTGGTCGACCAGATCTGGGCTCCGGCCGCCAGGCAGGGGGAGCAGGCGGTGCCGGGCGCCGGACCACAGCGATGACATCGTTCCGCCTGTCGCCCCTTTCGAAGGATCGCTTCCGCAAACGCATCAACCGGGCGCCCTCGCCGCTGCTGGCGCGCAGCGTTCCCTGGGCGACGGTCATGCTGGGGTCGCTGCTGCCGGCCTGGATATTCATCGCCTCGGCGCCTTTCCTGCCGCCGTTCGGCTTCCTCGTGCTGGTCGCCTGGCGCCAGCTGCGGCCGGGCTTGCTCCCGGTCTGGGCGGGCTTGCCGCTGGGCCTTTTCGACGATCTCTACAGCGGCCAGCCGCTGGGCAACGGGGTCTTCCTGTGGTCGGTGGCGGTGATCGCCCTCGACGTCATCGAGGCGCGCCTGCCGTGGCGCAACTTCTTCACCGAGTGGCTGGTGGCAGCCGCCCTGATCGGCGCCTATATCGTCCTGAGCCTGGGCGTCGCCAACCTTGCCGGTGGCGCCGCCCCGGTCGAGGTCGTCGTCCCGCAAGTGATACTCTCGGTGCTCCTCTATCCGGTCATCGCCCGCATGGTTGCCGCTTTCGACCGCTTCCGCCTGATCCCCTTCCGCGAAGTCGCCTGATGCCCAGGTTCGACGTCAAGCGCTGGCTCACGCCGCAGCAGCACATCAGCCAGGCGACGCTGCGCAATTCCTTCGACCGCCGCAGCGTGGTGATCGGAGCCCTCCAGGGCGGCATCGGCATGCTGCTGGCAGCTCGCCTCGGCTACCTCGCGGTCGCGCAGAACGAGAAGTACCAGCTCGCCGCCGAGAGCAATCGCGTCAACCTGTCGCTGATCCCTCCCCGGCGAGGCTGGATCCTCGATCGCCGCGGCACGCCGCTGGCCTCGAACCGCGCCGACTTCCGGGTCGACATCATCCCGGACCGGCTCGTCGATACCGACCGGGCCCTGGCCACGCTCGCCCCCCTGCTCCAGCTTTCGGCGGTCGATATCCGCGATCTCAAGGACAAGCTCGAGAAGTCGCACGGCTTCGCCACGGTCGAAGTGAAGTCCGGACTGGATTGGGACAGCTTCGCCGCGGTCAGCGTGCGCTTGCCCGACCTGCCCGGGGTGGTCACCCAGCGCGGCTTCTCGCGCTACTACCCGACCGGCCCTTCGGTCGCTCACCTGATCGGCTACGTCGGCTCCGCCTCGGCCGAGGACTACGAGCGCGAGAAGAACCCGTTGCTCGTCACGCCGGGCTTCAAGGTCGGCAAGGACGGGCTCGAGAAGCACTACGAGCGGCAGCTGCGCGGCGTCCCCGGCGCGCGCCGGACCGAGGTGACCGCCAGCGGCAAGATCGTGCGCGATCTCGAGACTCGCGAGGACGGCCCGGGCAGGACGCTGCGGCTCACCATCGACGGCGCACTCCAGGACTATGCGGCGCGGCGCATCGGCCTTGAATCCGGGGCGGTCGTCGTGATCGACTGCCTGACCGGCGGCATCCTCGCGCTCGCCTCGATGCCGGCCTTCGATCCCAACAGCTTTGTCGACGGGATCGGCCGCGTCGAGTGGAAGATGCTCAACGACGACGACCACATCCCGTTGTTGAACAAGGCGCTGCGCGGCCTCTATCCCCCCGGCTCGACGATGAAGCCGATGGCGACCCTGGCGCTGCAGATGCACGGCGTCTCGCCCGAAGAGCGCGTCAGCTGCCCCGGCGGATACCGGCTCGGCAGCCGTTTCTTCCGCTGCGATGCGGTCCACGGCATGGTCGACATGCGCGGCGCGATCGAGCACAGCTGCAACACCTATTTCTGGAGCATGGCACATCGCGTCGGCTACGATGCCATCGCGCCGGTGGCACGCCTGCTCGGGCTCGGGCAGGAGTTCGACCTGCCCGGCACCGCCCAGCGCTATGGCACGATTCCCGATGCCGCGTGGAAGATGCGGCGCTATCGCCAGGAGTGGAGCGCAGCGGACTCGCTCAACGCGTCGATCGGCCAGGGCTATGTCTCGGTCTCGCCGCTGCAGCTCGCCGTGATGACCGCGCGGATGGCCTCCGGACGCAACCTGCTGCCCTCGCTGGTGCTGGGGCACGAGAAGCGCGACGGTCCGGCCCTGCCCTTCACGCCCGAGCAGCTTGCCGTCGCCCATGACGGGATGTTCCGGGTGGTCAACGGTTCGGGCACCGGCACGCGGAGCCGGCTCGACCTCGACGGCATCCAGATGGCGGGGAAGACCGGGACCGCCCAGGTGCGCGCGCTCGTCAGCCGCGGCCACGTCGGCGACTGGAAGTCGCGCGACCACTCGCTGTTCATCTGCTACGCACCTGCCGACGTGCCGCGCTACGCCATGGCGGTAGTGATCGAGCACGGCACCTTCGGCGCCCGCGCCGCCGCCCCGATCGCCAAGGACGTGATGACCTTCCTGTTCGATCCGGGCAAGGCCTGGGACGTGCTGCTGCAGATGGAGAAAGGCTGGGGCGGCACGCCGGGCGAGCGCATGGCCGCCAAGTACCAGGCCTATTCCGCGCAATACGGCACCTCTGCTCCCAAGGTCGAGGGTGACGAAGCGGTCAAGGCTGCGGCCTACGACGCCGACGGCGGCGAGACGCCGGCCGAGACGGCCGCCCGCGAAGTCGAAACCCCGCGAGCCGAGAACGACGCCGTCGCGCCGCCGCCGCCGCTTCCCGCCGAGCAGCCGGCGCCCTCGCCAAGCCCCTCACCCGAAATCCAGCCGGCACCGAGGTCAGGCACATGAGATTCTCGATCGTCCCCAACCAGGTGGCGCGCCAGCCGTGGCGGGTCATCGTGCCGCTGACCGCGCTGGTCGTCTTCGGATCGACCGTCCTCTATTCGGCGGCAGGGGGCCATATCCAGCCGTGGGCGGTCACGCATGTCCTGCGCTTCTGCGTGTTCCTGGTAATGGCCCTGGTCATCTCGCGGATTCCCCGCGAGCTGTTCAAGCTCGCCGCCTATCCGATCTACGTCACGGTGCTGGTGCTGCTGATCGTCGTCGAGCTGGTCGGTGCCGTCGGCGGCGGCAGCCAGCGCTGGCTCAACCTCGGCTTCATGACCCTGCAGCCGTCGGAACTGATGAAGCCGGCGATCGTCCTGGTCCTCGCCCGCTTCTACGAGAGCCTGCCCGCGGCCGAGACGGCCAGCTGGCGCGGCCTGGTGCCGGCGGCGGGACTGATCGGCATGCCGGCGCTGCTGGTCATGCTGCAGCCCGATCTCGGCACGGCGCTGGCGATCTGCTTCGGCGGCTTCACGCTGATGTTCCTTGCCGGGCTGCCGCTGCGCTGGTTCGTCGGCGGCGGGCTTGCCGCGGCGGTGATCGCCCCGATCGCCTTCTTCACCCTGCTGCACGACTACCAGCGCAAGCGCGTCACCACGTTCCTCGATCCCGAGAACGATCCGCTCGGGTCGGGCTATCACATCACCCAGTCGAAGATCGCCATCGGCTCCGGCGGGATTTTCGGCAAGGGCTTCGGCCACGGCTCGCAAAGCCATCTCGAATACCTGCCCGAGGCGCATACCGACTTCGTCTTCGCCACCATGGCCGAGGAATGGGGCCTGCTCGGCGGCCTGTTCGTGCTGGGGGTCTTCGCCCTCATCCTGCGCTGGGGACTGAACGTCGCGCGCCGCTCGCCCGATCGGTTCGGCCACCTGATGGCGGCGGGGATGACCGTCACCGTCTTCTTCTACGTCGCCATCAACCTGCTGATGGTGATGGGGCTGGCGCCGGTGGTGGGCATCCCCCTGCCCTTCATGAGCCACGGCGGCTCGTCGATGATGACCAACATGATCTGCATCGGCGCGATCCTCGCCGTTCGGCAGTGGCAACTGCGACGCTGAGAGCGGCGTTATAGAGGTCCGAAAGGGGCGGAAGGAAAAGACTTCGCGGAACCGCCGCAGAAACCCCTTCCCTCCTGAAAATCTCGCGTTATAGGGGGCGCTCCCGCCGAATCGGCCGCCGCACGGCGCGCCTGCAAGGCCGGTACGGACGCATAGCTCAGTTGGTAGAGCAGCTGACTCTTAATCAGCGGGTCCTAGGTTCGAGCCCTAGTGCGTCCACCAAATCTTCTAGATTATTCAATATTTTAAATATCAAGTCAGCTAACGCGATCTGCCTCCGGCTTCCTTTAGGTAGCTCTCCAGGTAGCACGGCGAAGCGCGTGAATCGGAAGCCTGACCCCACCTTCGGTCGGGGCCGATTGATGCTGAT
>CAUJJI010000094.1 GCA_963205265.1 Pseudomonadota bacterium | reverse complement strand
CGACTCCCTTCAGCGCCTGGAAGGCCGTCGGGCCGGTGCCATAGACCTTGGTGACTCCGCGCAGCGCGATGAGGGGTTCGTCAGCCGCCACCGTTGCCTCCGCCCTGGCGCCGGCGGCCCTGGCCGCCGCTGCTGCCGCCGCCCGAAGCCTCGTCGCCGGTGGCCAGCTGGCCGGTTATGACTTCCATGCCGGCCTTGAGTCCGCCGGAGAGCACTTCGGTCTGGGCGCCGTTGCTGTCGCCGGTGGTGATCCGGACCGGCCGGGGCTTGCCGTCCTCGCCCTTGACGTAGACCGTTTGCGCAGCGCCGCGGCTCAGCTTGACGCTGCGCTCGGCCCGGTTGCGCCGCGGCGGGCGGAAGGTGATCGCCTTGGTGATGCCGCCGTCGCCGCTGCCGGCACTCTCGGTCTGCGGGGTGAAGCGCAAGGCGGCATTGGGAACCAGCAGCACGTTGCGCTTGTCCGAAGTGACGATGTCGGCCGTCGCGGTCATGCCCGGCCGCAGCTCGAGGCTGGGGTTCGCCACTGCCAGGTCGGCGGCATAGGAAACGACCTGGCCGCCGCCGGCCGAGGTGCCGGTCGAAGACGAAGCGCTGGCCGCCTGGGCGGAAAGGTTCGAGCCGATCTCGACCCGGGTGATGACTGCCGGGAACGACCGGCCGGGAAAGGCGTCGACGGTGAAGTCCGCCCGCTGGCCCTGCTTGACCGCGCCGACGTCGGCCTCGTCGATCGCGACTTCCAGCTTCATCGCCGAAAGGTCTTCGGCAATGACGAATAGCGTCGGCGTGTTGAACGAGGCCGCGACCGTCTGGCCGGGATCGACTTGCCGCGCCAGCACCACGCCCGAGACGGGCGAGCGGATCACTGCGCGGGCCCGCTGCGTCTGGCTCTGCGACAGGCCGGCGCGGCTGGCGACGACATTGGCTTCGGCCACCCGCAATGCGGCGACGGCGCGCTGGGCATTGGCGCGGCCGGTCTGCAGCTCGCTGTCCGAAGGCACCCGCCCGTTGGACAGGCGGCGGACTTCCTCGAGCCGGGCCAGTTGCGCCTGGGCCTCGGCGACCGTGGCCCGCGCCTGCAGGACCTGCGCCTGGTTGGCGGCGAGCTGCGCCTCGCCCTGGCGGATCTGGTCCTCGATCTGCGCGGGATCGATCTCGGCCAGCGGCTGCCCGGCGGCCACGCGGTCGTTGACGTCGACCAGCACGCGCACCACCAGGCCCGACAGCTGCGAGCCCACCGTTACCTGGTTGGTCGGTGCCAGCTTGCCGGTGGCCGAGACGCTGGTGACGAGGCGGCCGCGCTCGACTTTCGCGGTGGTGTACTGCGGCTCGTCCGAACCGCCGACGCAGCGCGACAGGATCGCCAGCAGGACGACCGCGCCCAGCGCGATCGCGCCCCACTTGGCATAGCGGCGCCAGGCCGGCTGCGGCTTCACTCCCAGGAAATCGTCGAGCGTCTCGTCTGCCATGTCAGTTCTTTCCTGGCGCGGTCGGAACGACCGATGGATCCCAGCCGCCCCCCAGCGCTGTATAGAGCGCGATCAGCGCGGTCGCCTTGTCGGAGCGCGCCTGGACCAGGCCGTTGCGCGCCGAGATCAGCGCCGTTTCCTGGGTGTTGAGCGTGGTGAAGTCGGTCAGGCCGGAGCGGTATTCGCTGCGTGCGAGCAGCGCCGAATTGTTCGCCGCGTCGTAGGCGACAGCGAACTGCCGCTCGCGCTCCTGGGCGGATTGCAGGGCGACGATCGCTTTCTCGACATCCTCGAGCGCGGCCAGCACCGCCTGCTTGTAGCCGGCGAAGGCACCGTCGGCCGCGGCGCGGCTCGACCGCACCTGCGCCTGGAGCCGCCCGCCGTTGAAGATCGCCTGAGTCAGCCCGGCAAACAGGCTGCCGGTGATCGTGTCGAGCAGGCCGCCGACACCGGCGGCGCTGGTATCGAACCCGCCGCCGATGTTCAGCGCCGGGAACAGCTGCGCCCGGGCGACGCCGATCTCCGCCGTCGCCGCCGCGAGGTTGCGCTCGGCCGCGCGGACGTCGGGCCGCTGGCGCAGGACATTGGCGGGAATGCCGGCGCCGACCATGGCCGGCCCGCCGGGAATCGGGCGTGGCGGGGCCAGCAGCGCCTTGAGCGCGCCGGGAGCTTGGCCGGTGAGCACGCCGATGCGCGACACCGCCGCATTGTACTGCTGCTCGAGCGAGGGGATGCTCGCCGCGGTCTGCGCCCGACTCGCGCGCGCCTGCTCGACGTCGCGCGACGAGACCAGGCCGGCCTGGAGGCGGAAGCCGGCGATCTCGAGGTTGTCGTCCTGGATCGCCAGGCTGTCGCGCGCATTGCCGAGCTGCGCCTGGTAGGCGCGGGCCAGCACGTAGTTGCGCGCCACTTCGCTCTCGACCGTCAGCAGGGTCGTCGCATAGTCGAAGCCGCTGCGCTCGTACTGGGCGCGGCTCGATTCCACCGAGCGGCGGATGCCGCCGAACAGATCGACCTGGTAGCTGGCGTCGAGCCCCAGCGAGAAGTTGCTGCGGCCGCCGCCGTCGGTGGTGGTGACCGTGCCGTCGGGCAGAGTGATCGTCGTGCCGCCGCCACGGATCGGCTCGGTGCGGCTGTAGCCGGCCGAGGCGCCGATGCCGGGCAACAGCTCCGACCGGCTGGCGACCAGCGCCTCGCGCGCCTGGCGCAGGCGGGCGACGGCCTGGACGACGTCGAGATTGGCCGCGGCCGCCTGCTCGACCAGGTCGCCGAGCACCGGATCGTCGAAATTGCGCCACCAGCGCGTCAGGTCCTCCGGCTGCGGCGCCGCGGGGACCGACCAGGCTTCGGGTACGCCAAGCTGCGCTGCACTATTCGGCCGGTAGTCCGGCCCGACACTGCAAGCCGAAAGGGCCGCCGTGCCGAGCAGGAGCATGTTGGTTTTCCGCATGGGGCAGGGAATGGCCGAGCCCCGCCTCGAGTTCCAGTCGCAATTTGTAGTAGTTTGTCGAAGCCAGTCGCAATGCAGCTGCGAAGTGCGAGAGCGGTGTGCGGCTACAAGATCCTCCCCTGGAAGGGGAGGTGGCATTCGCGTAGCGAATGACGGAGGGGTGTCAGCATTTGATCGGAGGGGGACACCCCTCCACCACCGGCTGCGCCGGCGGTCCCCCTCCCCCTGTGGGGGAGGATCTTAGGCACAGCTTCGCCCCCGCTGGCGAATGCGGGCTTGCGCCTGGGGAAACGAACGCACGGAAAAGCCGGCG
>CAUJJI010000093.1 GCA_963205265.1 Pseudomonadota bacterium | reverse complement strand
TGGCTGGCCAATGACAAGTCCACCACACCCGCGTGCTCGAAGCGACCAGACGCTATGAGTGCAAATAGATCTTTATCACCAATTTACGTGTCAAACGGCGTTCAAACGGGACCCCCGATCGGCGTCGAAGAAGGACCCCCTTGCGGATATGATAGGGGTTTGTCGAGGTGAGCCTTGCGCTGCGTGCCGCGGAGGGCGGGCGTAGCCCGCCCGGAGGCGCACGCAGCGCAAGATAGATTTTTGAAGGCGGCGAAGGTGGCGGTCAGCTGCGGTTTTTGAAGCGCCAGCTATCGTTGCCCGTCTCGACGATATCGCAGTGGTGGGTGACGCGGTCGAGCAGCGCCGTGGTCATCTTGGGATCGCCGAAGACGGTGGGCCACTCGCCGAACGCGAGGTTCGTGGTGATGATGACGCTGGTGCGCTCATAAAGCTTGCTGATGAGGTGGAACAGCAACTGCCCTCCCGAGCGTGCGAACGGCAGATATCCAAGCTCGTCGAGCACGATCAGGTCGAGCCGCGACAGCTGCGCCGCCAGGGTCCCGCCCTTGCCGATCCGGGTCTCCTCTTCAAGGCGTGTCACCAGATCGACGGTGTTGAAGTAGCGGGCGCGAGCGCCTCTTCGCACGACATTGGCTGTGATCGCGATGGCAAGGTGGGTCTTCCCCGTCCCCGTGCCGCCGACAAGCACGATATTGCGCCGGGATGGCAGGAAGGAGCCATCATGAAGGGACCTGATCATCTCCTCATTGATCGGAGTGCCGTCGAAGCTGAACCGCTCCAGATCCTTCACCACGGGTAGCCTGGCCGCCGTCATGCGATAACGGATCGAGGCTGCATCCCGGTGGGTCGCTTCCGCGCGGAGCAGGTCGGTCAGTATCTCCATAATGGTGCGCTTGCGTTGGAGGCCGGTGGTGACGGCCTCGTCGAACGCCGCAGCCATACCCTTGAGGCCAAGGCCACGCATCGTATCGATCATATCATGCCGCTGCATCATAGCCTCGCAGCAGATCATAGCGAGCGCAGTCGGCAACCGGAGGATGGCGCAGCATCCGGTCTTCCGAGGTGACGATGCTATGGGGCGTCGCCGGCTCGCTGTGCCGCGAGAGGATGTTGAGGATCAGCTCGTCGCTGGCCGTTCCGGTCGCCAGCGCTTCGCGCGTGGCAGCTTCGACCAACTCCAGACCATCGGTGAGCACCGCCGAGAGTACCCGCACGAACCTGCGATCTGCTTCGTCCCCGACGCCCAACCTTCGCCGTAATCGATGCAGCGCGGGCGGCAGATCCCAGTCTTGGAACGGCGCGCCATTACGGAGCGCGCCGGGCTTGTGCGCGAGGACCGGGAGATAATGCCAAGGATCGTAAATGGTGCGGTTCCGACCGAAGTGGCGCTCATGCTCCCCGACGATCTCTTCGCCGCAACGGATGACGATGCGATCGGCATAGGCACGCACCTGCACGGTCCGGCGCGCGGCCGTCGACATGACCGAGTAGCGGTTCCGATCAAAGCTGATGAGGCAGGTTCCGGTGACGGCGTGCTCGCTCTCATGGAAGCCGTCGAACGGTGCCAGGATCGGCTGCAGCGCCGGTCGTTCCATCTCCAGCGCCTCGGCGACGGTGATGTCGCTGCGCTCGGGATGGGCGTGATGCTCGGCCCAGCGTCGGCACTCCGCCTCCAGCCACCCGTTGAGCTCGGCTAGGCTGGCGAACCGAAGCCGCGGCTGGAAGAAGCGGCCCCGGATCGTCTGGACTTGCTGCTCAACCTGGCCCTTCTCCCATCCCGCTGCTGGTGAACAGGCCGTCGGCTCGACCATGTAATGATCGGTCATGATCAGGAAGCGGCGGTTGAACACGCGCTCCTTACCGGCGAACACGCTCGTCACCGCCGTCTTCATATTATCGTAGATACCGCGCCGCGGCACGCCGCCGAAGAAAGCGAACGCCCGAGCATGAGCGTCGAACAGCATCTCCTGGCTCTCACGCGGATAGGCCCGGACGTAAGGCGTGCGCGATGCGCAGAGACGAGCGTGCGCAACCTTTACCCGCATCGGCTTGCCGGCGATCTCTACATCCTCGTGGCTCCAGTCGAACTGATAAGCCTCGCCAGGATGGAAGGTCATAGGGATGAAGGCCGGAGCACCTTCGCCCGCATCCTTCCGGCGCGTCACACGCCAGCGCGCCGCATAGCGGCGCACCGCATCATAAGAACCTTCGAACCCTTCGCGCGCAAGCAGATCATGGATACGCGTCATCCGCAGCCGGTCGCGGCGACCTCGCGCCTCGTTCTCCTCGAGAAGCGCATCGAGCCGTTCCTGATAGGGGCCAATCCGCGGTAAAGGCTGGACTGTGCGCTGGTAGTTGAACGCCGCCTCCGGCGACCGGATCGCTTTGCGGACGACCTTCCGCGACAAACGAAGGTCACGAGCGATCGCCTTGATCGCCTTACCGGCTGCATGCTCACGCCGAATCCGAACCACTGTCTCCACTACCAACATCCCGTTCTCGCCAACTGATCACACCAGTCAGCCGCCTAAATCCTCGGGATGAAGGGGTCCTTTTTACACGCCGATCACCCCCCGACGGGGGTGCCTATTGCACGCTGATCCTCAGGCACCGAAAATGAAGCGGCGGATTTCCACCAATGTGCTTCTGGATGCGATATTGGCTGGGTCGTGAAAACGCAGTAGCATG
>CAUJJI010000092.1 GCA_963205265.1 Pseudomonadota bacterium | reverse complement strand
CGTTTGAGGTTCCTCGCATCCTGGTGGGCCGCCTTGGAGCGGCGCCGGCTGTCGGGGGAGAGGAGACGACCGGTACCGCTCCACCAACCCGTGACGGCGATGCATATAACCAATATGGTTTGTTATGTCAAGCGTTTTCGTATTCACTTCCTCGAAAAGAATTCCGCCGCCGACTGCGTGTCGAGGTATTCCTTGATGCGGAACACCTTCCCGTCGCGGAAAGTGAAGAGGTAGTGATACATGTTGGTGTAGACGCGCCCGTCGGGCAGGACTCCGCGAGTCTGGCACTCGACCGCGACGCGGTCGCCTTCGGCGGTGATGTCGCCGAAAGTCGTTTCCACCCCGCCGACGAAGATGCTGGGCGTCGCCATGTAGGCGCAGATCTCGTCGCGGGTCTTCTCGCCGCAATAGTCGAACAGATGCGGCTTCCCCAGCGTCCAGTAAGTCGCCTCGGGGTGCATCAGCGCGGCGAAGGCCGCGCCGTCGTGCTTGCCTGAGGCTTCGAGCAGGGCGATCGCCGCCCGCTTGTTGGCTTCCACGCTCATGGTCGTCCTCCCGGCATCAGCGGACCGGCACCGGCGTCGGATCGTCGGGCCCGGGAAAGCCCGGCGGCGGCCCGTAGTCGCGGGCGTCGAGGAAATTGCCCGAAAGGTCCGGCGGTCCGAGGTAGAACAGGTCGAAGTGGTGCCACTGCAGGCGCCAGGCGCCCTGCTGTTCGACGAAGCGTTCGTAGTAGATCGCGAGCGAGCGCAGCGAGGTGCCGTCCTTGCGCTTGATCAGCTCGGTGACCTGGGTGCGGCCGGTGGCCGTGTCCCCGCTGACTTCGAGCAGCGGGATGCCGGCCCAGAACATCACCCTTTCCGACGGTTCCAGGCTTGCCAGGAACAGCGCGCCGATCTCGTCGCGCCCGCGCACCGTGCGGCCGGCGATCTTCCACACCGCATCCTCGGCGAAGCAGTCGACGAAGCTTGCGCCGTCCTTGCGCCAGACGGCATCGGCATAGCGCGCGTAGAGCTGCCTGATCCCGGCTTCGGCGCGCAGCAGGGCGAGGTCGTCGCTCATGTCACAGCCCCAGCCGGGCGGCTTCCTGCTGCAGCAGGGTGCTGGGCCGGCCCGAGGCATGCAGGCCGGCGAGCCAGCCGTGCGTCATGCCGCGCGCGTTCGACACGCCGCTCTGCATGACCGCGCCGGTCTCCATCCGCGCCACCGAGTTGCCGGCGGCATAGAGACCCGCGATCGGCTTGTCGTCCCAGCCGATCACGCGCTGGTGCTGGTCGACCACGACGCCCGCCGCGGGGATGGCGCTGCCGCCGGTGCGGACCAGTTCCACCGCGTAGAACGGCGGCTTCACCAGCGGCCCGAGATTGGGGTTGGGCTTGTGGAACTTGTCGCCCGACATGTAGGCGCTCCAGGCGTGGGTGCCGCGGGCGAAGTCCGGATCGACGCCCTTTTCGGCATTGGCGTTGAAGCGCGCCACGGTCTCCTGGAGATTGGCCGCGTCGACGCCGATCTTCGCCGCAAGCGCGGCCAGCGTATCGGCCTGCTGCGCCATGCCTTCGGGAAATTCCTGGCCCGGCATGATCGAGCCGAACGGATATTTCTCGCGCGCCTGGCTGTCGAGGATCGCCCAGCAGGGGAAATTGGGATGGGTCTGGGTGCCGCCGTCGATCGCGTCGATCTTGTAGAGGAACTCGCGGTAGAAGGCCTCGTTGCCGAAGCGCTTGCCGGCGCGGTTGACGCAGATCGTGTGCGGCAGGCCGATCGGCTGCATGGCGCTGCGAGTCAGCGGGCTGCCGTCCTCCTGCTCCTCGCCCGGCACGTGGAAGCCGGCCATGGTGATGTCGGGCATCTTGGCGGTGCGCGCGCCGAAGGGACCCATCAGGCGGAAGTTGGCGCCGTCGACGGTGCCGAAGACCATCGAGCCGAGCTCGAGCTGGTGTGCCATCGTCTTGTTGTAGCCCTGGTTGCGCTCGTAGCTGCTGACCGCGACGACGACGCCGCGGTTGGCCTTGACGAATAGGTCCTGCCCGTCCTTCACCCCGCGCACGCCGACGACGCGCTCGCCGTCGCCGATCAGTTCGACGACGTTGACGCCGGTGTGCAGCGGGATGCCGAGGTCGAGCGCGCCCTTGACGAAATAGGCGGCGAGCCCGGGGCCGAGGCAGCGCTCGTCGTTCGCCAGCCGCTCGCCCATCAGCGCATAGTCCCAGTTGGCGATATGCGCGGTGCCGCCGCGTTCCATCATGTCGGGATGGGTCATGCCGTAGGGCGCGATCGGCGAGACGCGGGTCCTGGCCTGCCATTCGCCCAGCGTGGCGGCTGGGAACGGACGCACTTCCAGCAGCCGGCCCTCGGCGACGCTGTCGTTCGAATGGCCGTAGTAGTAATCGGGGCAGTTGCGGATCACCATCGTCTGCAGGCCGATGCGCTCCTCGAAATAGCGCAGCGCCTCGCGGGCGTGGACGGTGAGGTTGAGGATGGCGGCGTCGTCGCCGTAGTCCATCGACAAGCGCTTGAGATAGCGGAAGCCGCTTTCCGCCGAATCCTCGATCCCCAGCGCCTGCTCGTGATGGTTGCCCGGGACCCAGACCTCGCCCAGCGACAGCGCGGTGACGCCGCCGACCTGCTCGGCGCGTTCGAGCACCAGCGCGCTGGCGCCGTTCTGCCGCGCCGTGATCGCCGCGGCCAGTCCGCCGATGCCGGAGCCGAGCGAGACGACGTCGGCCTCGAGATCCCAGCGTTCGGGCAGATTGCGAATCAACATCCTCACCGTTCCCGACATTGTTGCCTGTTGCGTTTTCAATAGGCGCTCGGCGGCGAATGTCACGGTGGTTTCGCCGTCAGCCCAGGCAGTTTGTCGCCTTGGCCGTTTCAATCACCGGTCTGCGGCCACGAAAAACCCGGCGCCTCGCGAGAGGCGCCGGGTTCATCGCCTTCATGCGTCAGGCGGCTCAGTAGCGGAACGTCACCTGCAGCGCGACGGTGCGCGGCATCGTCGGCGTGCCGATGATGTCGGCCAGCGCGGCGCAGCCGGTCTGGCCGGCGGCGGTGCAGCTCGGCAGCGTCGGCGAGCCCTTGCCGCTGCCGGTGCCGGTGCGGTCGATGCCGTTGATCAGGCTGCGCTTGTTGGTCAGGTTGCGGCCGATCGCGGCCAGTTCCCAGCGCTTGTCCTCGGTGAAGAAGCGCAGGGTCGCATCGAGCTTGGCGTAGGACTTCTGGTAGGCCAGCGGCTGGTAGTTGGTGCCGTATTCATAGGCGCCCGAGTAGGAGCCGTCGACCGACAGGCCCATCATCAGAGTCGAGGCGATCGCCGTCTCGTAGTAGCCGCCGAAAGTCGCCGCGAACTTCGGTGCCTTGCGCAGCCGCTTGCCCGAGAGATCCTGCGCGGTGAAGACGTTGGTCGCCGTGTTCAGGACCAGGTTGCAGCCCAGCGCCGCGGTCTGGCCCTGGTAGCAATCCGCCAGGTATTCGCGGAACTTGGCGTCGTTGTAGGCGCCGGTGGCATGCAGGCTGAGGCCCGGCAGCGCGTTCGGGCGATAGCGCAGCTCGGCCTCCAGGCCCCGCACCCGCGCCTTGGCGGCGTTCTGCAGGCGGAAGGCGCGGGCGATGGTATCGAACACCGAGACCTGCAGGCCCTTGTAGTCGTACCAGTAGCCGGTCAGGTTCAGAGTCACCTGGCGGTTGGCGAAGCTGGACTTCAGGCCGACTTCGGCGCCTTCGACCTTCTCGGGGTTGAAGGTCTGGCTGCGCGACGGATTGGCGAGGATGCCGGCATTGGTATAGCCGGCGTCGAAGCCGCCCGACTTGAAACCGCGCTTGTACGAAGCGAACAGCATCACGTCGTCCATCGGCTTCCACGTCACCGTCGCTTCGGGCGAGAAGTTGTTGAAGGTCAGCTTGGTCTTGCCGTAGCCCGGCAGCGTGGTGGCGTCGACCGGGGGCTGGAACGCGTTGGCGACCACCGCCTCGACCGTGTAGTCCCGCAGGTACTTGACTTCATGCGTGTAGCGGCCGCCGACGGTGACCTGAACCTGCTCGGTCGGGTCGAACAGCAGCTGGCCGAAGGCCGAATAGCTGTCCTGCTTCTGGTGCGTCGATTCGGTCGGCAGGCGCAGCGAGAACTGCGGCACGACGATCGAGGTCAGCGTGTAGAGCTTGCGGCTCTCGTAGAAGCCGCCGACCAGGAAATCGAGCGGGCCGTCGAAGCTCGAGGCCAGGCGCAGTTCCTCGGAGAACTGGCTGTTCTTGAAGCGCACGCCGAACAGGTTGTTGCTGACCGGGCCGTAGCCGCCGTTCGAGGTCAGCCGTTCCTGGACCCCGTAGTAGCCGCTGACCGAAGTCAGCGTCAGCTGGTCGCTCAGCTTGTAGTCGATCTGGCCGGTGATCAGCTGCTGCTGGTTGTTGCGGTTGCCGTTGGGATTGTCGAGCCAGGGGCTCAGCGCCATGGCCGCGGGGCTCTGCTTGGTCAGCCAGATCACGCCGTCGTTGAGGCAGTTGCCGGCGCCTTCCGAGGGCCGCTGGGTCACGCCGTAGGGGCAGCCGGTGATGTCGCTGAAGTTCGACGAGCCGCCGACCATGTCGGTATCGGTGAGCGTCGCCTTGAGGCGCACCGAGACGCGATCGGAAGGCTTCCAGACCAGCGTGCCGCGGATGAACACCTCGTCCTGCTTGGGGAAGCGGCTGATGTCCATCGGCAGGGTGCCGGCAACGGCGGGCGAGAAGACTTTCACATAGCCTTTCATCGTCCCGTAGCGGCCGGCGAGGCGCAGGCCGACGGTGTCGGACAGCGGCGTCGCATAGGTCAGCTCGGCGTATTTCTCGCGCGCCCGGAACTCGTAGCCGGCGCGGGCCATCACTTCGACCGAATCGCCGGGGTCGGCGGTGGTCAGCGAGATGATGCCGCCGGGGCTGTTCTTGCCGAAGAACAGGGCCTGCGGGCCGCGCAGCACTTCGATTTGCTTGAGGTCCATCTGCGCCGCGCGCAGGATCTGCGCCGAACTGATCGGCACGCCGTCGACGTTGGCCGAGACCGCCTGGTCGATGAAGGCCATGGAATCGCCCGAGCCGACGCCGCGCAGCGAGATCGTGCCGCCCATCGCGCCGCTCGATTCACCGGTGTAGAGGCCGGGCGTCAGCGACTGGATCGAAGCCACGCCCTTGACCCCGTAGCGGTCGAGCAGTGCCTCGTTGAGCACGGTCAGC
Source organism: Pseudomonadota bacterium (assembly GCA_963205265.1). Classification (GTDB taxonomy): domain Bacteria; phylum Pseudomonadota; class Alphaproteobacteria; order Sphingomonadales; family Sphingomonadaceae; genus Novosphingobium. The sequence continues at coordinate 6,814 of CAUJJI010000092.1, read as the reverse complement.
GCGACCGGCGTCTCCTGCGCGGTTTCCACCCGGCGGCGGGCGGTGACGATGATCTCGTTCTCGTCGACATAGTCGCCCGACTGGGCTTCCTGGGCCAGCGCGGGCATGGAAAAGCCGCTCGCCAGCGCCACGGCGGCGCAGCCGCCAAGGAACAGGTCCTTAATCCTCATTGCATTTCCTCCACTGCTCTTTTCGAGTTCTGAAGCCTATCGCACGCCCATCCCGCAGCCTGCATCGGGCCATCGGCCCACCTGCGCCGGCGAACGGCACGGACGTGAGTCATTTGCGGGAGAGAAAAATTGATCTGGGTCAAGCGCGGGCGAACTTCCGCCCCCGCCGACTTCGATCCTCTCCCGTCCAGAGGCAGTTACATACCCCGACTCGGCGACGCAATAGGCTTCGACGCGGGCGCGGAGAGGCCGCGGGTGGCTAGGGGCGCGGCATTTTCCCGCCCAGCTGGATAGTCAGCGTCTGGGCCGAAGCCAACAGCGCGTCCTGCAGTTCGGGCATGCCGTTGCGCTTCAACGCGCTCCCCAGGCCGATGGCGACGAGCGCGTGGCTGGGCCGGCCGCGCTGCTTCCACACCGGGGCGGCAAGGACGGTGACGCCGGAGATGTAGTTGCCTTCGTCGATGCCGAAGCCCTGGCGGCGAGTCTCGGCCACCTGTTGCTGCCATTCGGCAAAGCTGGGCGGGTCTTCCCAGCGCAGGGGCCTGAAGCGCGCTTCCAGCTGGCTGTCGGGATAGTCGCCGAAAGCGGCGATGCAGCGGCCGGTCGCGCTGATCAGCGCCGGGAAGCGGCTGCCGACCTGGACGCTCAGCTGGAAGCCGGCCGATTGCGAGACGGCGACGGTGACGATCCGGTCGAGGCCGAAGATCTGCACGCCCAGCATGGTGACGCCGAACGTCTGGGCCAGCCGGTCGAGCACCGGCTGGGCGAGGTCGGCGAATTCGTTGCGCCGCAGCCATTGCCGCGCCAGCGTCAGCACCCCGGCTTCGAGCGCGTAGCGCTTGGTATCGGGATCGAAGGAGACCAGCTCCTCCGCGACGAGGGCGCGCAGCACGTAGAGGCACGTGCTGGGGACCAGCCCGAGCTCGCGGGCGATCGCCTGCAGGCCGAGCGGAGCCTCGCTCTTGCCGAGGAGGCGCAGGACGGCCGCGGCCCGCGATATGGCGGGCGCCTTGCTGTCTTTCACCGCCTTGGCGAGCTGGTGGTCGGGTGAGCTGGTGAGCGAGTCTCTCATTCTGTATATTGAATAGCATTCTATATTTGCAATGGCAACGACAATCTGCCATTGGCCGGTCACCGGATGGCGCACTGATTCGTGCTGCGCCTCTCGTTCCGGCAAGAGACGGATGATCGATGGCGAAGCTGACCGAATACACGAGCTATGCGGATGCCCAGGCCCATGCCGGTTCCGCCGCGCTGTGGGACCTGTTCGACGGCGACCGGCAGCATCTCAACATCGCGCACGAATGCATCACCCGCCACGCCGACGGCTCCGGCCGGCCGGCCGTGCGCATCGCCCATGCCGATGGCTCGGGCAATCCCGGCTGGGACGAGATCCTGAGCTTCGACAGGATCGCCGCGGGCGCCGCCCAGTTCGCCCACTGGCTCGATGCCGAAGGCGTCCAGCCGGGAGAGCGGATCGCCTTCATGCTCGAGCCGTCGCTGCCGTTCTACGTCTGCCTGTTCGGCGCGATGCAGACCGGTGCGATCTCGGTGCCCTTGTTCACCCTGTTCGGACCCGATGCGCTGCGCCTGCGTGTCGACGATTGCAAGCCGGCGATCCTCATCACCAATGCCGAGAAGGCGGAGCTGGCACGCAGCGTCGCCGGCCCGCGCGTGATCGTCGCCGACGACGGCCTGCTCGACGAGATCGCCAGGTTCCCCGCGACCTACACGCCGAAGACCAGGGCCGAAGACATGGCCGTGTTCCAGTACACCTCGGGCACCACGCGCGAGCTGCCGGAAGCGGTCAGGCATTCGCACCGCACGCTCGTCACGCTGATGTTCGCCGCGCTCTACGGCACCGGCATCCGCCCGGGCGACGAGTTCTTCTGCCCCTCGTCCCCCGCCTGGGGCCACGGGCTGTGGCACGGCACGCTGGCGCCGCTGGCGATGGGCGTCACCACCGGCACTTTCGCCGGCCGCTTCGACCCGGTGCGGCTGATGAAGGCGCTGGACGACTACGGCATCACCAACATGTCGGCGGCCGCCACCCACTACCGGATGATGAAGAATTCGGGGAAGGGCGGCGACTTCCGCTTCCATTTCAAGAAGCTGTCCTACACCGGCGAGCCGATCGACCCGGCGACGCTCGACTGGATCGACGACTATTTCAAGGTCCCCGCCTGCTCGATGTACGGCACGACCGAGATCGGCGTGGTGCTGGTCAATTACCCCGGCGCGCGCGACTTCGTGGTCAAGCCGGGCTCGCTCGGCAAGCCGGTCCCCGGCCAGAAGCTCGAAGTGCAGCGGCCCGACGGCACGCCATGCGCGCCCGGCGAGATCGGCGAGCTCATGCTCTGGCGCGGCGGCGGCTGGCTATCGACCAAGGACCGCGCCAGAATCGACGAGGACGGCTACTTCTACCATTGCGGCCGCGCCGACGACGTGATCATCTCGGCCGGCTGGACCATGAGCGCGGTCGAGATCGAGAACACCATGCTCAAGCACGACAACGTCCTCGAATGCGGCGTCATCGGCGTGCCCGACGAGAAGCGCGGGCAGGTGGTCAAGGCCTTCGTCGTCGCCGACCGTCCGGGCTCCGACGCGTTCACCAAGGAATTGCAGGACTTCACGCGCGAGAAACTCTCGCAGCACGAATTCCCGCGCATAATCGAATTCGTCGCGGAACTGCCCAAGACGCCGGCGGGCAAGGTCCACCGCAAGGTGCTCCGCGACCGCGAGGCCGCGAAAGCGGCGGAGGCCGCATGAATCTCAACCAATCCGTCATTCCCGCGAAGGCGGGAACCCATCTCCCTGACGTCGAGCCCGGCGCAAGGCCTGAGATGGGTCCCCGCCTTCGCGGGGATGACGAGCGCTTTTGATTTTCCCAGGAGAAAAAGACATGGATACCGTGGCCGACAAGCCCCAGAATCGTTTCCCCAAGATCACCGAGGCGGGCCTCGACGATCTGCGCAGCCGCATCGGCGTCAAGATCGAGAACACCGTCGAGCCGTGGAACTACGAAGCCACGCGCGACGCGATCCGCCACTATGCCCACGGCATCGGCGACGACAACCGCCTGTGGTGCGATCCCGAATATGCGGCGAAGACCAAGTACGGCACGCTCGTCGCCCTGCCGAGCTTCCTGTTCACCACCAGCCGCCTGATCTCGGGCTATTGCGGCGGCCTTTCCGGCGTCCACGCGATGTGGGCCGGTGCCGACTGGACCTGGCACAAGCCGGTCCTGCGCAACGACGTCATCAGCACCGAGGCGCACCTCAAGGACCTGATCGAGCACCAGACCAAGTTCGCCGGCCGCTCGTTCCAGCAGATCTACCACGTCAAGTTCTACAACCAGCAGGGCGACCTCGTGTCCGAGGCCGACAGCTGGGTGTTCCGCACCGACCGTGACGAAGCGCGCGAGCGCGGCACCAAGTACACCGAGGCCCGCGGCCGCGTCGAACCCTTCACCGACCAGCAGCTGGCCGAGTGGGGCGAGCTCTACGCCAACGAGGACGTGCGCGGCGCGAACCCGCGCTACTGGGAAGACGTGGCTGTCGGCGACAAGCTGCCGACCATGCTCAAGGGCCCGATGACGGTCACCGGCTTCATCTGCTACGCGCAGGGCTGGGGCGGTCTCTACATCCGCGCCAACAAGCTCGCCTGGAAGATGCAGCAGGCCCACCCCGGCCTCGGCATCAAGAACCGCTTCAACGTGCCCGACTGCCCCGAGCGCGTCCACTGGGACGAGCAGTTCGCGCTCGAAGTCGGCGCGCCGGGCGCTTACGACTACGGTCCGGAGCGCTGCTCGTGGCTGACTCACCACATGACCAACTGGATCGGCGACGACGGCTTCCTGCACAAGTCGAACTGCCAGATCCGCCGCCACAACCCCGACGGCGACGTGATCTTCATCGACGGTGAGGTGACTCGCAAGTTCGAGGAGAACGGCAAGAAGTACGTCGAGGTCGCGCAGAAGGCGACGACTCACCGCGGCGAGCTTTCGGCCTTCGGCACCTCGGTCGCCGAACTGCCCAGCAAGGGGTGAAACCTTGCCTTCCCCCTCGATGGGGGAAGGACACGAAGCCTTGGCGCCGCAAGCGCCTAGGCGCGGTTGGATGGGGGTGAGCTTGCCCCAGGCGCTGAACCCGGAAGGAGAGCGCACCCCCACCCAATTCCGGCTAGCGAGCAGGCTCGCAAGCCTGCCTATCCCTCCCCCATCGAGGGGGAGGAGGGCGCTGGCTTTCGAAAGCACGCGGGCTATAGGACGCGCCATGAACGAGAGCTCTGACGCAACCTGGCCCGGCCCGCTCCACGGCATCCGCGTGCTCGACTTCACGCGCGTGCTGGCGGGTCCGGCGGCGTCGCTGGCGCTGGCCGACCTCGGCGCCGAGGTCCTGAAGATCGAGCCGCCGGGCAACGGCGACGAAACGCGCGACTTCCCCCCGATCCGCGACGGCGAGAGCCACTATTTCCTCAGCGTCAACCGCGGCAAGAAAAGCATCGTCATCGACCTCAAGTCCGAAGCCGGCCTCGCGCTCGCCCGGGACCTCGCGGCGAAATGCGACGTGGTCGTCGAAAACTATCGCCCCGGCGTGATGGACCGCCTCGGCCTCGGCTACCGGACGCTGTCGGCCGACAATCCCGGCCTGATCTATTGCGCGATCTCGGGCTACGGCCAGACCGGCCCGCTGCGCGACCGCCCTTCGTTCGACATCGTGCTGCAGGCGATGTCGGGCGCGCTCAGCGTCAACGGCGAGCCGGGCCAGCCGCCGACCAAGCTCGGCATCCCGCTCGGCGACCTCGTCGGCGGGATCAACGGGCCGATCGCCATTCTCGCCGCGCTGCACGAGCGCAACGCCACCGGCCGCGGCCGCTACATCGACATCAGCCTGATGGACGGGCTCGTCGGCATGCTCGGCTATATCGCCCAGCTGGCCTTCTTCACCGGCGAGGACCCGAAGCCGCAGGGCTCGCAGCACCCCAACCTGGTGCCCTACGGCGCCTTCCCGGCCAAGGACGGCTCGATCATCGTCGCCTGCCTGACCAACAGCTTCTGGGGCAAGATCTGCAAGGCGCTGGGCTGCCCCGAGAACGCCGCCGACCCGCGCTACGACACGATCCACAAGCGGCGCGAAGCCCGCGCCGAGGTCAACGCCATCGTTTCCGCCGTCACCGTCACGAAGACGGTCGACGAGCTGGTCGACCTGTTCACCGCGCACGAAGTGCCGCATGCCCCGATCCTGGGCGTGCGCGAGGCCCTGGCGCAGCCGCAGACCCAGGCGCGCGAGATGGTGGTCGAGGTCGAGCACCGCAGGCTCGGCCGCATCCCCATCGTCAACCGCCCGATCCGCTTCGACGAGCGCCAGCCGGTTCCCGCCGCGCCGCCGGTGCTCGGCCAGGATACCGACGCCATCCTGCGCGAGCTGCTGGGGCTTTCGGACGAGCGCATCGCCGAATTGCGCGCCGGCGGGGCCGTGGCGTAAAGCCTGCCGGACTCGCGCCGAACACCAGGGAGAGCCAGCCATGACCGAATTGCGTTTCGACGATCGTGTTGCCGTCATCACCGGCGGAGGCCGCGGGCTCGGCCGGTCCTACGCGCTGCTGCTCGCCGCGCGCGGCGCCAGGATCGTCGTCAACGATCCCGGCCTGAGCATGGCGGGCGACGCCACCGACGAAGGCCCGGCCGAAGCGCTGGCCGCCGAGATCAAGGCGGCGGGCGGCGAAGCCGTCGCCAACACCGATTCGGTCGCCACGCCCGAAGGCGGCAAGGCGATCATCCAGTCGGCGCTCGACACTTTCGGCCGCGTCGACATCGTCATCCACAGCGCCGGCAACGTCCGCCGCGGTCCGCTCGGCGAATTCGCCTACGAGGACTTCGAGCAGGTGCTCGACGTCCACTTGCGCGGCGCTTTCCACGTGGTCCGGCCGGCCTTCCCGCTGATGCAGGCGCAGGGCTACGGCCGCTTCGTCCTGACCGGCTCGATCAACGGGCTCTACGGCAAGGCCAACAACGTCAACTACGCGACGGCCAAGGCCGGGCTGATGGGCATGTCGAATACCGTGGCGATCGAGGGTGCCGCCGCCGGCATCAAGAGCAACGTCATCGTTCCTGCCGCCGTCACGCGCATGTCGGCCGGCATCGACACCAGCAAGTTCCCGCCGATGGACCCCGAGCTGGTCGCCCCGGCGGTTGCCTGGCTGGCGCACGAGAGCTGCTCGATCTCGGGCGAGATGCTGGTGGCCATGGGCGGCCGCGTCGCCCGCGCCTTCGTCGCCGAAAGCGAAGGCGTCTATCGCCCGCAATGGAGCATCGAGGACGTGGCGAGAGAGATCGACGCGATCCGCCGAGCCGACCCGCCCCTCGCTTTCGCACCGGTGCCGCAGGGCGAGCTCGACCACCTGCTCTACGGCTTCGACATGGCCAGGAAGAACGGCGCCTAGCCGGCGCCGGGCCAGCCACGGCGCGCCTCGTCGAGACCGCCGCACCGGCAGCGCTACGATCGCAGATCGACTTGTCGGGAAAACTGGAGCGGGCGAAGGGATTCGAACCCTCGACCCCAACCTTGGCAAGGTTGTGCTCTACCCCTGAGCTACGCCCGCTCTGACGTTTGCGGCCCGGGGACGTCGCCTCGGGCGGAGTG
>CAUJJI010000091.1 GCA_963205265.1 Pseudomonadota bacterium | reverse complement strand
GCAACCCGACCCGCCGACGCCTCGCACCGCAGGGCTCGCAACCAGCCAAGCCTGTCGTGCCAGGCAAACCACAAGCGCCGGCCGTCCCGTGCGTGTGTTTCCTTCCCCGGCGCAAGCCCGCATTCGCCAGCGGGGGTTGAGCTGTGCCCAGCGTAAAGATCCTCCCCCAGAGGGGGAGGGGGACCGCCGGCGCAGCCGGTGGTGGAGGGGTGTCCCCCTCCGATCAGACGCTGACACCCCTCCGTCATTCGCTAACGCGAATGCCACCTCCCCCTAAGGGGGAGGATCTATTGGTTCCTCCCCCTTAGGGGGAGGGCCTGCCGAGTTCAGTCCGCTCCGCGCCGGCGCGCGGGGCCGGCCTTGCGCTTCTCGCGGTAGTCGGAATAGCTGTCGAGGATGCGGCGCATCTCGGCGATGGCCTTCTCGCGGGCCTGATCGTTGCGGATCGCCGCCAGCTTGCGCTTCAGGTTGGCGGCGAGATCGGCATAGTCGTTCTGCCAGTCGCGGCCGATGGCGCGCTGCCGTTCCGGCCGGCCGGTGGCGACGCGGCGGGCGTGCTTGCCGGGCAGCAGTTCGTAGCGCTCGCCGATTTCCGGCACGACGACCGGCGAGGCGAGGCTGCGGGCCTGGGCAAGCCGGCGCAGTTCCTCGATGGCGCCGCTCTCGCCGTGGTCGAGGAACAGGCTGCCGGCGATCGGGCCGCGGGCTTCGATCCATTCCAGCAGCTCGCCCTGGTCGGCATGGGCCGAATAGCTGTCGATCCGGCGAACCTGGGCGCGGACGTCGACGTCGCGCCCTGAAATCCGTACCCGCTTCGCGCCTTCGAGAATGATCCGCCCGAGCGTGCCTTCGGCCTGGTAGCCGACGAACAGGACAGTCGAATCGCGGCGGTGGAGGTTGTGGAACAGGTGGTGGCGGATGCGCCCGGCCTCGCACATGCCCGAGGCGGCGAGGATGATCGCGCCCGACACCGCATTCAGCCGGATCGATTCGGATACGTCGTTGACGTAATGGATCGAGGGATGGCGGAAGACGTCGCCGCTGCCGGCGTCCTCCAGCTGCGCGGCATAGCGTTCGAAGACCGTGGTCGCCCGCGTCGCCAGCGGCGAATCGACATAGACCGTCGCCGCGCCGATCCGCCCGCTGTCCGAAAGCGTCGCGATGTCGAGCAGCAGCTCCTGCGTGCGCTCGAGCGCGAAGGTAGGGATGACGAGGTTGCCGCCGCGGGCGCGGGCGGCGACGATCTCGGCTTCCAGCAGCTTGCGGCGGTCGGCGATGGTCACTTCCTCGCGCTCGCGGTCGCCGTAGGTGGATTCGCAGACGACGTGGTCGAAGCCGGCCGGCGCTTGCGGATCGGGGTAGAACGCCTTGTTCTCCGGGCCGAGGTCGCCCGAGAACAGCAGCCGGGAGCCGCCGGCCTCGATCTCGACCGAGGCCGAGCCGAGGATGTGGCCGGCGTTCCACAGCCGGGCGCGAAAGCCGGGCGCGGGTTCGAACCAGGCTTCGCGCGCGACGGGGCGCGACTGCTTCCAGGCGGCGATCGCGTCGGCCTCGGTATAGATCGGGCGGAAGGCCTCGTCACCGGCGCGGTCGCGTCGGCGGTTGCGCCGCTCGGCCTCGCTCTCCTGGATGCGGCCGGCGTCGGCGAGCATGTATTCGAGCAGGTCCGACGTCTCGCGCGTGCACCAGATCGCGCCGCCGAAGCCTTCGGCGGCGAGCCGCGGCAGGAGGCCGCTGTGGTCGATGTGCGCATGCGTCAGGACCACGGCGTCGATCTGCCCGGGGTCGAAGTCGAACGGCTCGAGATTGAACGCCTCGAGCGAGCGCGAGCCCTGGTACAGCCCGCAGTCGACAAGCACCCGACTGTCGCCGCTTCGCAGTTCCATGCACGATCCGGTGACCGTGCGGGCAGCGCCGTGGAAAGTCATGCTGAGTGTCATCGGTCTGGTCTTCCCCCTGTCGTTTCTATGGGCCGATCGCCTGGCCTGCGCGCAATCCGGTCACGGCCGCAGCACCGCGGCGCCGATCAGCTCGCCCGAGCGCAGGCGGGCGAGGGCGCGGTTCGCCTCGCCGAGCGGAAATTCCTCGGTCACCGTGGCGAGGCCCGATTGCTCGGCGACGGCGAAGAACGAGACGCCGTCTTCCCGGGTCAGGTTGGCGACCGACAGGATCTGCCGTTCCTCCCACAGGTCGGCGTAGGGAAAGGACGGGATGTCGCTCATGTGGATGCCGGCGCAGACGACTCTGCCGCCCTTGCGCACCGCCTTCAGCGCCAGCGGGACGAGTTCGCCGGCCGGCGCGAAGATCAGCGCGGCGTCGAGCTCCTCGGGCGGCAGCTCGTCCGCGCCGCCGGCCCAGACGCAGCCGAGCGAGCGGGCGAAATCCTGTCCGGCGCCGTCGCCCGGCTTGGTGAAGGCATGGACGCGGCGCCCCTGCCAGGTCGCGACTTGCGCCAGGATGTGGGCGGCGGCGCCGAAGCCGTAGAGGCCGACGACCGGCGCCTCGCCCGCCAGCCGCAGCGCCCGCCAGCCGATCAGCCCGGCGCAGAGCAGCGGCGCGACTTCGGCATCGGAAAAGCGCTCGGGCAGGGCGAAGCAGTAGTGGGCATCGGCGACGACGTGGCTGGCATAGCCGCCGTCGCGAGTCGCGCCGGTGAACTCGGGCGAATCGCAGAGGTTCTCGCGGCCGGAGCGGCAATAGGCGCAGCGGCCGCAGGTCCGGCCGAGCCAGGGCACGCCGACTCGCTGGCCGGGAGCGAAGCCGGTCACGCCGGCACCCAAGGCGAGCACGCGGCCTACGATCTCGTGCCCGGGCACGATCGGATAGCGGGCCGCCACTTCGCCGTCGACGACATGCAGGTCGGTCCGGCAGACGCCGCAGGCGGAAACCGCGATCAGCATCTCGCCGGGGCCGGGCGCGGGAATGGGCCGCTGCACCGCGCGCAGCGGCCTGCCGGGCTCGTCCAGCTGCATGGCCGTCAGGTGAGGCATCGGGTTCCCTTCGCTTGGCGCAGGCGGTGATGCGGCCGCCACCGTAAGAATCCCATCCGTATCATTCCTCATATCGTGCCCCGCGCGGGCTGCCTAATTTTGCCGCAACGATACGGAGGCGGCCATGAAGAACATTCTCTTGCTGGTGCACGACGACCAGGGCCAGGAAGCCCGCTTGCAGGCGGCCCTCGACCTTACCCGCGCCTTGTCCGGCCATCTGAACTGCGTCGAAGTGACGGTTCCGCCGGTCGCCGTGGGTGACTTCTACAGCGGTGCCGGCGCGGCGATGCTGACCGAGATGGAGTACGAGCGCGAGGCGCAGAACGCGGCCAAGATCGAAGACCGGCTTGCCGCCGAGGACGTCTCGTGGAGCCGGGTCGAGATCGTCGACACCATCGCCGGCGCCGTGATCGATGCGGCCAAGCTGGCCGATCTCATCGTCCTCAACCGCCAGCTCGACAGCTTTCCCCAGGCGAACATGCGCGACATCGCCAGCCGGGTGCTGACCCAGGCGCGCAAGCCGATCGTCGCCGTGCCCGAGACGCTGCAGCGCTTCGAGCTGGGCCGGGCGCTGATCGCCTGGGACGGCGGCGAGAGCTGCGCCTCGACCATGCGCGCCTGCGTGCCGCTGCTGGCGCTGGCCGCGGAAGTCCAGGTGTTCACTGCCCGCGACGGCGCGAACGGCGCCGATCCCAACGAGGCGGCCGAATACCTGTCGCGCCACGACATCCACGCCGAAGTCGTCGTCATCGAGAATCGCGGGCTCGCCGCCGACCAGTTGATCGCCGAGGAAGCGGCGCGCTGGCAGGCCGACTACGTCGTCATGGGCGCCTATGGCCGCGGCCGCCTGATGGAAGCCTTCGGCGGCGTCACCAAGCGGATGCTGACCAACAGCAAGCTGCCCCTGGTTCTGGGCCACTGATCGCCGGTTTTCCCCCGCTGCACGGGCGCGGTTAGTCCCCTGCGCCCGTGCAGCATCCTTGCAAGCCCGCAGAACAATGGGGAAAAATTGCGCGAGCAATTCGCAAAAAGGTAACGCCGCAGTTCCACTTTAGTCATCGAGCGACTATACCTGTCTCGATCCGGGGCCAGATCGCACGTTTCCGAGCGGCGAGCCGGCCCGGACGCGCGATGGAGGCGACCGCTCGAGATGGAGGGTAGGAGAGATGCTCCGCCGTCAGGCGGCGACCGCCCGCAGCTGCGCGATGCCGCGCTGGAGCAGGCTGTCGAGGAGCGGGATCTCCTGATCGACGGCGCGGTAGGCCATGCGCTCTACCTGCTCGATGCCTCCGGCCACGTTAAGATCTGGAGCAGCGGCGCCGCCCTCCTGATGGGCTGGAGCGAAGAGGAGGCGCTGGGCCGCCACGTCTCGCTGCTCTACCCGGCCGATGCCGTCGCCGCCGGCAAGCCCGAGGCCGATCTCGCCCGGGCCGTGGCCGACGGCCGGTTCGAGGACGAGGACTGGCGCCACCGCAAGGACGGGTCGGAATTCCTCGCCGTCGTCTCGGTCACCGCCGCTTTCGACAAGGCCGGCGGACTGCGCGGCTATGCCACCATCGTCAGCGACATAACCGAGCGCCGCGCCGGCGAGGACGCGTTGCGCACGCGCGAAAGCCACCTGACCTCGATCCTTTCCACCGTCCCCGACGCCATGGTGGTGATCGACGAGACCGGGATCATCCTCTCGTTCAGCGCCGCGGCGCAAAAGCTGTTCGGCTATACCGAGCGCGAGGTGGCCGGGCGCAATGTCAGCGAGCTGATGCCCTCGCCCGACCGCGAGCGGCACGACGGCTACATCGGCCGCTACCTGCTGACGGGGGAACGACGGATCATCGGCACCGGCCGCGTCGTCTTCGCCCAGCGCAAGGACGGCACGACATTCCCGATGGAGCTGTCGGTGGGCGAAGCCGCGGGCGGCGCGCAGCGGCTGTTCACCGGCTTCATCCGCGACCTGACCGAGCGCCGCAAGACCGAGGAACGGCTGGAATCGCTGCAGTCCGAACTGATCCACGTCTCGCGCATCAGCGCCATGGGCACCATGGCCTCGACTCTGGCGCACGAGCTCAACCAGCCGATCACCGCCATCGCCAACTATGCCGAGGCGGTGCGCGACCTGCTGGCAAGCCCCGACCCCAACGACCTGCCGATGATCCGCGAGGCGCTCGACGATACCGCCAAGGAAGCCCTGCGCGCCGGACACATCGTCCGCCGCCTGCGCGATTTCGTCTCGCGCGGGGAAGTCGAGAAATCGATCGAGAAGCTGCCCGAGCTGATCAACGAGGCGGCGGTGCTCGGCCTGCTGGGCGCGCGCGAGAAGGGGATCGAGGCCAGCTTCGACCTCGACCCCTATGCCTCGCCGGTCCTGGTGGACAAGGTGCAGATCCAGCAGGTGCTGATCAACCTGATCCGCAATGCGGTAGAGGCCATGGGCAGCGGCGGTGACTGCCGGCTCAGCATTTCCAGCCGGCTCGACCAGCCCGGCTTCGTCAGGGTGGTCGTGGCCGATACCGGCTCGGGCGTCGCTCCCGAAGTTGCCGACCAGCTGTTCACGGCCTTTGTCAGCACCAAGTCCGACGGTATGGGACTTGGTCTTTCGATCTGCCGCACTATCGTCGAGGCGAACGGGGGACGTATCTGGATGCAGCCGCATCCGGGAGGCGGCACCGAGTTCCATTTCACGCTGGTACGCGCACATGTGGAGGAACAGCATGGACGATAAGAAGCTGATCCACATCGTCGACGACGAGGAATCGATCCGCCGGTCGGCAAGCTTCATGCTCAAGACCTCGGGCTATGCGGTCCAGACCTGGAGCTCGGGGACGGAGTTCCTGAAGGACGTCCGCCACGCCGAATTCGGCTGCATCCTGCTCGACGTGCGCATGCCCGAGATCGACGGCCTCGGCGTCCAGCGCGCCCTGGCCGAGCGCGGCGTGACCATGCCGGTGGTGATCATGACGGGGCACGGCGACATCTCGATCGCGGTCCAGGCGATGAAGGCCGGCGCCGTCGACTTCCTCGAGAAGCCGTTCGAGAAGGCCGCCCTGCTTGCGGCGATCAGCGATGCCTTCGCGCGGATCGAGGCGTCGGACCAGGCCGCTTCGCGCGCGGCCGATGCCGAGGTGATCCTGTCGGCGCTGACCCCGCGCGAGCGCGACGTGCTGGAAGGCCTGGCCAAGGGGCTGCCCAACAAGACCATCGCCTACGACCTCGATATCTCGCCGCGCACGGTGGAGGTGCACCGCGCCAACCTGATGACCAAGCTGGGCGTCCGCAGCCTGTCCGATGCGCTGCGGATCGCCTTCGCGGCGGGGGTGGGGACCCGCTCCTGACGGCGCAAGGCGCCAAATCCTAGGAAATTTACGTAACGACTGTCCTGCCGCGGGGTGTCAGTGATATCCCCGAAAGGACTATGGAATGGACGCGCTTGCCGGTTCCGGCCGGCCTCTACGGCCCAGTATCAAGATCGTCGAAGATGATCCCGGCGTGCGGCGCTCCATGCAGCTGCTGTTCCAGGGTCAGGGTTTCGACGTGCGCGCCTATCCCTCCGGCGAGGCGCTGCTCGCCGACAAGAAGTCGGGCGATCCCGCTTGCATGGTGGTCGACTACAAGCTCAGCGGCATCGACGGCATCGCGCTGCTCGAACTGCTTCGCGAGAGCGGCTGGAACAGCTCCGCCGTCCTCGTCACCGGCTTCCCGTCCGCCGACCTTGCCCAGCGGGCGAGCGATGCCGGCTATGCCTTGCTGTTCGAAAAGCCGCTGCGCGAACGTTCGCTGATCGAGGCGGTGCGCCGCCTGGCCGAAGGCTACGGAGCCACGCCCCATTCGTCGTCCCAGGATCCCTCCCCATAGGGGGAGGGTGACCGCCGCCGCAGGAGGTGGTGGAGGCGTATCCTCCTCTCGCATGGGCTGACACCCCTCCGTCAGCGCTTCGCGCTGCCACCTCCCCCTGTGGAGGAGGATCTTGTTGCCGCGCGCTTTCCAGCTCAGTCAATTCGCTCTCCCGTCGCGATGATTGTCGCGCGCGGCGCTTGCGGGTAGAACAGGCCCCGCGGCGCACGCAGCGCCGACAGGTCCAGCAACGGATGGGCACAGGGAGGAAATGCCATGAATCTTCGGTCAACACCGCTACGAATCCGTCTGCTGCCCGGCATCGCGCTCGGCGCGCTGCTGTCGGGTATCGGCCTTCCCGCCGTCGCCTCCGCGCAGGAGTCGGGCGAGCGCGCCGGCTCGGGCCTCGACGAGATCGTCGTCACCGCGCAGCGGCGCGAAGAGAACATGCAGGACGTGCCGATCTCTGTCTCGGCGATCTCCGGCGAGACGCTGAGCGCGATCGGCGTCGTCGGCACCACCGGCATCAGCCAGGTCGTGCCCAGCGTCCAGATGACGCAGTCGGGCCCCAGCACCATCTTCTTCATGCGCGGCGTCGGCAACACCAGCGGCAATGTCGGCGAGGAAGGCGCCAACGCCTTCTATGTCGACGGCGTCTACCTGGGCGACCTGACCTCGGCCGGTACCAAGTTCAACAACGTCCAGCGCATCGAAGTGCTGAAGGGGCCGCAGGGCACGCTGTTCGGGCGCAACAGCTCGGGCGGCCTGGTCAACATCATCACTCGCGAGCCGGGCGACGTGACGATGGTGCAGGGCAAGGTCGGCTACGGCAACTACAACACGCTGCAGGGCCAGGTCTATGCCGCCACGCCGCTGAGCGAGAGCATCGCCATCGACCTCGCGCTGACCGGCAAGGACCAGAACAAGGGCTGGGGCACCAATTTCGCCACCGGCAAGGATATCGGCCTCGGCTGGTACTGGGGCGCACGCTCGAAGCTGGTGTTCCGCCCCGGCGATGCCACCAAGATCGTCGTGTCGGGCGACTACTACAAGGACAAGAACGACTACGCGAACGGCTTCTACCTGTTCAAGGGCAGCGTCGGCACGGGCGGCTACCGCTATCCCGGCGACTACAACCTCAACACGCTCGACAACGGTTTCGCCAACATCAAGACCTGGGGCTATTCGCTGACGGTCGAGCACGACTTCGATTTCGCGAGGCTGACCAGCATCACTGCCCGGCGCGGGGTGAAGGTCCGCTCGGCCTTCGACGCCGACTATACCAACCTGCGGCTGGTCTACGGCTTCGTGCCGTCGCGCATCAAGACCTTCCAGCAGGAGCTGCGCCTGGCTTCGGCGACGACGACGCCGTTCAACTGGCAGATGGGCGTGTTCTACTACAAGGCGAAAGCCAACGTCGATGGCTTCCGCCTGACCGGGCTCGCTTTCGGCGGCCTCGACCGCGGTTCGATCACCCGGGCCGAGATGAACACCGATTCCTATGCCGTCTTCGGCGAGGCCGGCTACGACATCACCGACAGCACGCATATCATCGCCGGCGTCCGCTACACCAAGGACAAGCGCGACTACGAAGGCACGGTGACGACCATCGCCACCGGTGCGGTCGCGGCGCCGCCGAAGCAGAAGATCAATGCCAGCAAGGTCACTTACCGCATCGCGCTGCGCCAGGACCTGAGCGAGGACGTCAACGTCTATGCCTCGTTCAACCGCGGCTTCAAGTCGGGCATCTTCGCGGCGACCGGCAACCCCGCCGATCCGGGCGTCGGGCCGCAGACCATCGATGCCTTCGAAGTCGGCCTCAAGTCGCAGCTGCTCGACAACAAGGTGCGCCTGAACCTGTCGGGCTTCCACTACAAGATCGACGACTACCAGATCCGCGCCTCGCCCTCGCCGGGCCGCACGCTGCTGCAGAACGCGGCGACGGTGAAAGTCGACGGCGTCGAAGGCGAGCTCACCGTCGCCCCGGCGGAAGGGCTGACGCTGAACTTCATCGGCACCTACCTCGATTCGCGGTTCACCGACTTCCCGCTTTCGCAATTCACTTACCAGAGCCCCGCGGCCTGCAACGCCCGCGGCGCCAAGCCGGCCGGCCAGTCGACCGGCCCGGCCACCGGCGGCGGCATCAACTGCTTCGGCGACGCATCGGGCAACAAGACGCCGCTGTCGCCCAAGTTCGCGTCGAGCGCCTCGATCTCCTATCGCACGCCGTTGGGCGAGAAGAGCGAGCTGATCTTCAACGCGCTGTGGAACTACAGCAGCAAGATCTACTTCGAAGCCGACAACCGCCTGTTCCAGAAGGCCTACAGCGTCGTGAACCTGTCGTTCGAGCTGCGGCCCAATTCCAACCTGGGCATCGAGCTGTGGGGCAACAACATCTTCGACGAGCACTACTACTACACCGGCGTCGGCGGGACGACCGGCGACCACGGCGAACTCGCCGCGCCGCGGACTTACGGCGTGAATCTGAAGTTCGATTTCTGACCGGGAATCGCCGCCGGCCCGGGGTGCCGGGCCGGTTGCGGTTTCTGCAAGTCTATACGTATATTTCGCACTTGCACAAAAATGCTGCGATGCACATAAAGGTGGGGCCTTTCAGGCATCCTCTCCCAAAACTTCCCAGGCCCGGCCGGCAACGGTCGGGCCTTTTTTCTCGGCGCTCTGCCTCTTACCTCAGCTTTTCCAGCCGCGCGTTGAAGTCGGGACCGTGGCCTTCGCTGCGGTGCAGTTCCCAGGCGATGCCCTGGGCCAGCGACATGCCTTCGGTGTCGATCATCAGCTTCTTGATCGCCCGCGCCGAGCGGTGGCTGTTGGCGAGGACGTCGGCGCAAAACGCTTGCACCCCGGCGTCGAATTGGTCCTCCGGCAGCGCGAAGTTGGCCAGGCCCATCGCCGCCGCCTCGACGCCCGAATAGGTCCGCGCCGAGAACATCATCTCCTTGGCCTTGTGCGGGCCGACGCGGCGCGGCAGCCGCTGGGTCAGGCCCCAGACCGGCACGAGGTCCCATTTCGAATGGGTATCGGCGAAGCGCGCGGTCTCGGTGGCGATGATGATGTCGGCGGCCAGGACCAGCTCCAGCCCGCCGGTATAGCAATGGCCGCGCACTGCCGCGACCACCGGCATCGGCAGCGTCGCCAGCCGCTCGACGACCTGGGTCTCGAAGCGCGCCGCTTCCATGCCCTCGGTGCCGGAAGCGAGATCGTCGAGATCGTGCCCGGCGCAGAAGCTGCGGCCGTTGCCGGTCAGCAGGACGCAGCCGACGTCCCGGCCTTCGAGCGCGCGGATATGCGCGTCGAGCTGGCGGAAGGTCTCGACGTTCAGGGCATTGAGCTTCTCCGGCCGGTTGAGCGCCAGGGTGCAGAGGCCCGCCTCGACAGTGCAGGTGACCAGTTCGCCTTCCATTGCATGTTCCTTCGATTGCCTGTCCGGCGGTTAGCCGGGGGAAGTGCCCCGGGACAAGGGGAAGTCGCCGTTTCGCCGGGATGACCTGTCACATCCTCGTCGTCCCGGGCTGGACCCGGGACCGCTGGCGGCCGGGCGGTAGGGTCCGTCGACGAGGCCGGCGGTCCCCGGGCAAGCCCCGGGCGACCGGAGCGTCGAGGGCGGAGGGGGCTCCCCCT
>CAUJJI010000090.1 GCA_963205265.1 Pseudomonadota bacterium | reverse complement strand
CGTTTGAGGTTCCTCGCATCCTGGTGGGCCGCCTTGGAGCGGCGCCGGCTGTCGGGGGAGAGGAGACGACCGGTACCGCTCCACCAACCCGTGACGGCGATGCATATAACCAATATGGTTTGTTATGTCAAGCGTTTTCGTCGCCCAGTGGCCAACAGCCGCCGATCCCGCGCTAGATCCGCCCGAACGCCTGCAGTGCCACGAAGGCCGCCAAGGCCAGCAGCGCCGCGCCGATCACCCGCCGTGCCAGCCTGACTCGCCTGTGCCCGATCGCTTCCGGAATGGCCCATGCCGCGGCCAGCAGCACCCCGCCCCCGACCGCGCCGGCGAGGCCTGCGGGCAGCGGCGCGGCGCTGGCCACGGCGATGGCGAAGACCAGGAAGCGCGCCGCGTCGGTCAGCTGGTGGGCCGTCAGGACGATGGCCAGGGCGCCGAGCGAGGCAGTGGGTTCTTCGGGGCGGCGTCGCGCGCCGAGAAGCAGCGCTTCGGCGCCCGCGAAGGCCAAGGCCATGGCCGCCATGATCATTCGCGCCTTCGGCACCAGCAGCGGGATGACGAAGGTCGCCGCCCAGGCGGCAAAGGCGGCAGTGGCGGCAGCGACCGCCAGGGCGACGACCAGCACGCCGGGTCGCGCGCCCTGTCGCCCGGCGAGGCCGGCCACCGTCGCCTGGTCGCGCGCGCCGAACCCGGAAAGGAGCACGGCCAGCAGCGTGAAGTAGAACCCCGTCATCGCCGCCACCCTACACGAGGCGATCCCCGGGACGAAGCGCCGGCCGCGGTAAATCCCCGCGAAAGCCAGATTCGGCCATCAGCGGCAAATTACCTCTTGTAACCTGCCCCGAAAACGGGTTGAGGCACGGTAATCGACAGGCGTGTTGATTAGTGGCGCCAAAGAATCGGGAGAAGTCATGAACTGCCAGACCACGCTCGTTCCGCCGCCGGAAGAGATCGACATTCCCGCGCTCAAGGAAAAGTACCGCGAGGAGCGCGACAAGCGCCTGCGGCCCGAAGGCGGCGAGCAGTATGCTCCCCCGGCCGACCACCTGACTCACGATACCTACGAGCACGATCCGTTCAGCCCGGTCGTGCCGCGCGACTGCCTGAGCGAAGAGATCGACGTCGCCATTCTCGGTGGCGGCTGGACCGGCATCCTCGCCGCCTATCACCTGACTCAGGCCGGGATCACCAATTTCCGCGTCATCGACCATGCCGGCAATTTCGGCGGCACCTGGTACTGGAACCGCTATCCCGGCATCCAGTGCGACAACGACGCCTATTGCTACCTGCCGCTGCTCGAGGAAACCGGCTGGATGCCTTCGAAGAAGTTCTCCGACGGCAGGGAGATCTACGACTACGTCCAGCTGATCGTCGACAAGTTCGGATTCCGCAACAAGGGCCTGTTCCACACGCTGGTGAACGGGCTGGCCTGGGACGAGGCGCTCAAGCGCTGGCGCGTTTCGACCAATCGCGACGACGAGCTGCGCGCGCGCTTCGTCATCATGGCGGGCGGCACGCTGAGCACGCCCAAGTTCCCCAGCGTTCCCGGGGTCCATGCCTTCAAGGGCCACAAGTTCCATACCTCGCGCTGGGACTACGACTATACCGGCGGCAGCTGGGAAAACCCGGTGCTCGACAGGCTGGCCGACAAGCGCGTAGCCATCCTCGGCACCGGCGCCACGGCGATCCAGGCGGTCCCCTATCTCGGCAAGTACGCGAAGGAGCTCTACGTCCTGCAGCGCACGCCCTCGAGCGTCGACGAGCGGCCCAACCCGCCGACCGATCCCGATTGGGTGAAGACGCTCACTCCCGGCTGGCAGGCGCGGCGGCAGGAGAATTTCCTCCACGCCGCCAACGAGATCCTCGGCAAGGACGAGCCCGACCTGATCTGCGACATCTGGACCGAGATCAACCGCAACATCAACGGCGAGCTCGCGGCCGAGGGCTGGCCCGACCTTCCCTTCGACGCCTTCATGTCGCGCCGCGAGATGATGGACTTCCGGGTGATGGAACGTCTCCGCAAGCGCGTCGAGGCCATCGTCAAGGACAAGGCGACGGCCGAGGCGCTCAAGCCCTGGTACCGCTTCATGTGCAAGCGGCCGCTGTCGAACAACGACTACTACGAGACCTTCAACCGGCCCAACGTCAAGCTGATCGACGTTTCGGCGACCCAGGGCCTCGAAGCGATGACCGAGAAGGGCTTCATGGCCCGCGGCGTCGAATACGAGATCGACTGCATGATCTTCGCCTCCGGCTTCGAAGTGACCAGCGACCTCAGGCGCCGCTGGGGCATCGGCACGGTCGCGGGCCGCAACGGCATCTCGATCTATGACCACTGGGCGGACGGCCCGAGGACGCTGCACGGGATGACCACGCACAACTTCCCCAACATGTTCTTCACCGGCTATGTCCAGGGCGGCCTCAACGGCACGACGACGCTGATGTTCAGCAAGCAGGCCGAGCATGCCACGCACATCATCGCCGAAGCGCTGCAGCGCGGCTACCTGGCCGTGGAGCCGACGCAACAGGCGCAGGACGACTATGTCCGCAAGTTCGGCGAAGTGGCGGCCGACCTGTCGGTGATCCTCAACGAATGCACGCCGAGCTACTTCACCAACGAGGGCGACAAGGAAGCCAAGTGGTTCCTGTTCCGCGGCTGGGGTCCCGGCTGGGGCGACTTCCAGCGCCTGCTCGCCGAATGGCGCGAGGCGGGCACGATGCCCGGCATGCAGATCGACAGCTGATCGGGCCCGCCGCCCGTCCCGGGCCGGCGTCCGGCCGGCCTGGGGAGGCGCTGCGACTTCCCGTTGCCAATGATCCACAATAAATCATATATCGTCTCGACCCGCGACGAATCGCAAAGAGGGAGAGGCGAAGACATGGACGCGACCACGGCCACCTGCCCAGTCACCCAGGGCCGAGACGACCGCAAGAGCGGCAAGCTGGCGGACGCCAATGTCAGGCCCGCTCCCGGCTCGCGCGTGGTCGGCGCGTTCGGCCCGGCGCGCGAGATCCTGCGCTCCCCCAAGGTTCGCCAGGCCGGCGCCAGCGCCGAGCAAGTCGATCTCAGCAATCCCGGGGAGATCTCGTTCTTCTTCCTCGACGGCGACCTGCACCGCAAGCGCCGCGCTGCCGTAGCCGGCCTGTTCGCACCGAAGACCATCGTCACCCGCCATCACGCGGTGATGCATCGCACGATGGACAGCATCGTCGCCAAGCTCCAGCGGCTCGGTTCCGCGCCGCTCGACGAACTGAGCTGGCAGATGGCGGTCGACGTGGCCGCCGACATCGTCGGCCTTACGGAAAGCGACAGCAACGAGAACCTCGCCAGGCGAGTCAAGGCGGTGCTGGATTCGTCGATGGAGCGCAAGCCGGGGCGGATCAACGAGATCATCTTCAACATCAAGCGCCTGGTCCGCGTCGCCCGCCTGTGGAAGCACGACCTCGCCCCGGCGATCGAGGCGCGGCGCAAGGAGCCCCGGGACGACGTCATCTCCTTCCTGGTCAAGGAGAACTTCTCCAAGAAGGGCATCATCATGGAGTGCATGAGCTACGGCGGCGCCGGCATGATGACCACGCGCGAGTTCATCGTCATGTGCGCCTGGCACCTGTTCGAGAAGCCCGAGCTGCAGCAGCGCTTCCTCACCGGCGACGAGGACGACCAGTTCGCCATCCTCGAGGAGATCCTGCGGCTCGAGCCGGTCGCGTCGATGCTTCACCGCAGAGCGGCCGAGAATACCGAGGACATGGCCGAAGGCGAAGTGCTGTGCGTCTCGATCCGCGACGCCAATACCGACGAGGCGATCACCGGCCCCTGCCCCTACGAGCTGGACCCGGACCGCGCCAAGCGGATGAAAGTGGTGGGACCCTACCTCAGCTTCGGCGACGGCCCGCACCGCTGCCCCGGCGCGCAGGTCGCGCTGCACGAGACGCGCATCTTCCTCGACCGCATGTTCCGGCTGCCCGGCATCCGCCTGGTCGCCGAGCCGGACATCACCTGGAACCCCTATATCCAGGGCTATGAGCTGCGCGGCGCCGTCGTCGCCTGCGATCCCGCCTGAGCTTCGCGAGATGGCCATGGTGAACGTGACCTTCATCGCCGCCGACGGCAGCGAGCAACGCATCGCGGTCGCAACCGGGACATCGCTGATGGAAGCGGCGGTCGGGCAAGGTGTGGACGGGATCGACGCCGAATGCGGGGGGAACTGCTATTGCGGCACCTGCCGGGTCTATGTCGATCCGGCTTGGCAGGCGATCGTCGGCCCGCAAGGCGAATACGAGGGACCGGTCGTCGAAGCGACGGGGGACGAAGAGCCTTCGGTGCGCCTGTCGTGCCAGGTGACGGTCACGGACGAACTGGACGGGCTGGTGGTGCGCCTTCCGGCTGCGCAGACCTGAGTGAGGCCAGACCTGAGGCCAAACCAGAGACGACGCCCGCTCAGCGGCGTGCGAACAGCCGCCACAGGAAGCTGCGGTCTTCGTCCATCGGCTGGATCGGCCCATAGCGGATATAGCGCTGCCAGGGGTCGTTGACCGGCCGCGGCGAAGTCCAGCGGTCGGCGCTGCTGCTGCGATAGTAAGTGGGTGTCATGGTCGCCTCGCTCGAAGCTCTTTTCAAACAAACGCCACCACCGCGCTTTCGTTCCGCAGCCCACCGGATCGGGCGGCGAAGTTCAGCGATTCAGCCATGATACGTTTCATGTTACGGTTCGAGAGATTAAGCGAAACCCGAGAGAAAACCCTCATTCGATAGTTAATTTGGCACTTAATCTATCCGGCCAGATGCCGTTCATGCGATCATGAGCACCACGACCGATAAATCTGCATCGTCCTCAGGTTCACTTCTCGGCTGGCTGGGCCGCCGCGGCTCGGCGAGCAAGGACGCGTCATCCGACAGTGCGAACGGAGCGGCCGCCGCCGCGGCCGGCGGCATGGATCTCGGCAAGGAAACGCGCCGGCAGCTGATGGAATCGATCACCGAGTTCCTGCTCGACAACGGCCTCGAGATCACCCCGGCGAACCTGCTTGCCGCCCATGGCGCGTTCTCGGGATCCAATCCCCGGCTGGCGCGCCAGATCAACCGCCGCTTCGAGACCGGCGAGGGCATCGACCAGCCCTGGCTCGACGAAGTCAATGCCGACGCCGAGAGGAACAAGGACGACAGCCTCGAGCGGCTGATCTCGCGCTTCGAGAACAACCTCGAGGTCTTCGCCAAGAGCACCAAGGCCGCCAGCACCGCGACTCAGAACTACGGAGTCGAGCTGGAGCAGCATGTCGCCGAACTGGATCAGATCAGCGACACCGGCATGATCATTTCCAATCTCGCCGAGATTGCCAAGACCATGCTGGAGCGCACCCGCAAGGTCGAGGACAGCATGCGCCGCAGCGAGGAGGAAGCCAAGTCGCTGCGCCAGAGCCTGGCCCGCGCCAAGCGCGACGCGGAAATCGATCACCTCACCGGCCTGCCCAACCGCCGCGCCTTCGAGACGTTGCTCGACAAGCACTACCGCGAGGCGCAGGCAGCGATCGAGCCGCTCAGCGTCGCCTTCTGCGACATCGACCATTTCAAGCGGATCAACGACACCCACGGCCACGACACCGGCGACCGCGTGATCCAGGCGATCGGCGAATCGCTGTCGGCGATCTCGAACGACAACTGCCATGTCGCCCGCCACGGCGGCGAGGAATTCGTCATGCTGTTCCGCGGCCTCGCGGCGGCGCAGGCGCAGAAGCGGCTCGACGAACTGCGCGAGCGCTTCTCGCAGCGCAGCTTCGTCAACCGCGACACCGACGAGCCGATGGGCCAGATCACCTTCTCGGGCGGCGTCGCCGACGTCTTCGGCTATACCGACGCCCGCGCCGCGCTCAAGGCCGCCGACGAGGCGCTGTACCGCGCCAAGGAAAGCGGGCGGAACCGGATCGAGCTGGCCTGAGCGATCCTCAGTAGGTGACCGGCCGCTCCAGCTTCGCCGCAGGAGCGTCGGTGGCCGGCGCCGCCGCCTGCCTCAGCCCCAGCACCTCGCGCGCCCTTGCCCGCAGGTAGGCGTGGAGCTGGCGGATCTGGTCGTCGCTGAGCCACTTGAACTGCGGCATGCCCTTCTCCATCCGCCCTTCGCGCAGCATCTGGGCGAAAGTGTCGAGCTTCAGCGCGATCCCGGATTCGCGCAGGTCCGGGCCGGGCGCGCCGGCACCGCGGAAGCCCGCGCCGTGGCAGGACATGCAGGCGAGCGACAGCTGCTTGCCGGCTGCCACGTCGGCCTCGCTGATGGCGAGTTCGGGATCGTCGAGCGCATAGACCTGCATGTCGCGGCCCGGCTCCTTGGGCAGCCTGGCCTTGCCGCCCAGCGCGAAAGTCAGCAGGCGCCGCGTCTGCGCGCCGTACTTCCAGCCCACGTCGAGCACGCTCGACATCGCCGCCGAAGTGCCGCCCCAGCCGACCAGGATCGAGACGTACTGCTTGCCCTTGATGCTGTAGCTCATCGGCGCGGCGATGATCCCCAGCCCGGCGTCGAAATGCCAGAGCTCCTTGCCGCTGCGCGCGTCGTAGGCGTTGAACCTGCCCATGGCCGTGCCCTGGAACACCAGCCCGCCGGCCGTCGCCAGGGTGCCGCCGTTCCAGACGGTGTCGTGAGTGACTTTCCAGGCTTCCTGCTGGGTGACCGGGTTCCATGCCACCAGCGTCGCCTTGCCGTCGCCTGGCTGCTTGACCAGCGGCTTCACCACC
The DNA here is from genome assembly GCA_963205265.1 of Pseudomonadota bacterium. GTDB lineage: Bacteria > Pseudomonadota > Alphaproteobacteria > Sphingomonadales > Sphingomonadaceae > Novosphingobium. The sequence continues at coordinate 27,852 of CAUJJI010000090.1, read as the reverse complement.
AGCCCCATGATGTTGACGGCATCGTCGGTCTGGTCGGCGAGATTGCGCGAGAACAGCGCACCGACCTGGTGGATCGGGATATAGACCAGCCCGGTCTGCGGGCTGTAGCTCATCGCCTGGAAATTGTGGCCGCCGATCGTTCCGGGCCAGATCTCGGTCCGGCCGTTCTCGTAGCGGATGTCGGGGTTCTCGATCGGGCGGCCGGTGGCGAAGTCGATGCCGCTGGCCCAGTTGATGAAAGTCGTCTTGCCCGGCGTGTTGACCAGCTTGCCGGTCTCGCGGTCGAGCACATAGAAGAAGCCGTTGGTCGGCGCGTGCATCAGCACCTTGCGCGGCTTGCCGTCGATCGTCAGCCTTGCCATCACGATGTTCGGCGTGGCCTTGTAGTCCCAGGCGTCGCGCGGATTCTCCTGGTAGTGCCAGACGTACTTGCCGGTGCTCGCATCCAGCGCCACGATCGACGAGGTATAGAGGTTGTCGCCGCCGCCGGGGCTGCGCCGCTCGGGATCATAGGGTCCGGCATTGCCGACGCCGATGTAGATGCGGTCCGCCTCGGCGTCGAAAGTCATGCCGTTCCACACGGTGCCACCGGTGCCCGACTTCCAGTATTCGCCGTTCCAGGTCCTGGCCGCGGCTTCCAGCGCCGCGTCGCCCTTGTTGTCCTCCGGGCTGCCGGGCACGGTGAAGAAGCGCCAGAGCTGCTTGCCGGTCCTGGCGTCGAACGCGGTGACGAAACCGCGGCCGCCGGCATCGGCACCGGCGCCGCCGATGATCACCTTGCCGTTCATCGTGCGCGGCGCGCCGGTCGAGTTGTTGAACTGATAGCGCGGCTCGTTGGGGATCGAATCGGCGCTCCACAACAGCTTGCCGGTCCTGGCGTCGAGCGCATCGACACGGCCGTCCATCTCGGCGACGAAGATGCGGCCGTCCTCGTAGGCGACGCCGCGGTTGGCGCCGAACGTGAACCTGTCGGGGCGGCGCTCCCAGGTCTTCGGATCGAACTTCCAGCGCAGCTTGCCGGTCACCGCGTCGACGGCATAGACCTCGGCATAGCCGCCCGAGAAATAGAGCGTGCCGTCGACCGCCAGCGGCGTCGCTTCCAGCGCCACTTCATCGGGGAGGTCGAGCGACCAGGCGAGGCCGAGCTTGCGGACGTTGGCCGGGGTGATCTGCGCCAACCGGCTGTAGCTCGCTTCGTCGGCGGCACCGTGCGGCGAGGTCCATTCGGCACCGCTGCCTTCCCCACCCCCGCTGTCGCCGCCGCTGACGCCAATCGCCGGAACGGTCGCGAGCAGCAAAGCTCCCGCCGCGGCCAGAGTGCCGAGATGGACAGTTCGCATCGATGCCTCCCCCTTTGCTTGTGGTTATTTCATGCCGGCCAGATAGTTGATCAGTTCGGTCCGCTGCTTCGCGTCGGTCACGGCGATCACCATGCGCGTGCCGGGAACCATCTTGCCCGGCGCCGCGAGGAACTTGTCGAGGTTCTGCTTCGTCCAGGTGATCTTGGATGCCTTCAGCGCCGGCGAGTAGTTGAACGTCGCCGCCGCCGCCTTGCGGCCGACGATCCCCCTGAGATTGGGGGCCAGCGGGCTCGCCGCGCCCGGCACGACCGAATGACAGGCCTGGCAGCGCTGCTTGAACAGGTTGGCGCCGACCTGGCTCTGCGGCGATGCCGCCGGCAGCAGGGCGAGCGCGGCAATGGCGAAGGGTATGAGGATCAAAGGTTTGGTACGCATCGGCAGCGATCTAACTCCTAGAGTGATTTCGAGCCAGATGGAATCATCTGGCGACTCGGAAATCACGGTAAGACAAAGTTCTAGAGTGCTGGCTTTGATGCAATCAAAGTCGGTAGCACTCTAGTTGTGTTCTGAGCAACGGTGTTTCATAGATTCCCGGGTTCCGGCACTGCCTCACCAGCGCTCGCCACTTGCCAGCGACAGCGGGCGTTCATAGGCAGGATCGCCCTTGCCGCGCGTGCCCTTGAGATAGCCGCTGCCCGGCAGCGGCGAGCCGTTGGGCAGGAGGGCCGCCCCTTCGAGCGCGACTTCGACCGTGCAACGCCGCAGGACGATGCCCCACCGGCCGTCGCGCCGCTCGAGCCGGTCGATGTAGCGTCCGGCGAGGATGCGCGACTTCTCGCAGGCATTGTCGAGGAACATGCCGATCACATAGCTTTCGGCATGGGCGACGTCGCCGTCGATCTCGCAGCTGTGCATCGTCACGTTGTGGAGATTGGCGGAGCACATGGCGCCGTGCGCGTGATTGGCGTGCTCGCCGTATTCCGCGCCGGTGATCTGCTTCTGCCCCAGCTCGTGGATGCCGCCCTCGTGATAGCCGCCGACGATCCAGTCGATGTCGAAGCGATCGTTCCCGCGCGAGGTACGGGTGATGCAGTCGAGGATCTCCTGTCGATCCACGAGGTACTGGAGCATGCGCTCGAGTTCGGCGATGCGGTGTTCACTGCTCATGCGTCTCTCCCGGCCGGCCTATCGCCTTTCCCCGCTGCGACCATTACCGCCCGGCGCGCGCAGAACAAGCCGGTACGCGCAAGGCACGTATACATTGCCGCGCGAAGGCGCTTGGCCGGGCGGCGCCATGGCACTATGGCGCGCTGGTTGCCAATTCGGGGAGTAGCGATGATCACTCTGGAACAAGCCCGCACCGTGATTTCGGGCGCCCGCGCGCGGGGCCGCGCGCTGGGCCTCAAGCCGCTCACGGTGGTCGTGCTCGATGCCGGCGGCCACCTCGTCGCCATGGAGCGCGAGGACAATTCGGGCTACGGCCGGCCGGACATCGCCGGCGGCAAGGCAGCCGGCGCGCTGGCCATGGGTACTTCCAGCCGCGAGCTGGGCAACATCGCCGCCGAACGGCCGCAGTTCATGGCGGCGCTGAGCGCGGCCTGGGCGGGCAAGGTGATCCCGGCGGCGGGCGGCGTGCTGATCCACGACGGCGAGGGCCGGCTGCTCGGCGCCGTCGGCGTCAGCGGCGACCTTTCCGACAAGGACGAGGAAGCGGCGATCGCCGGCATCGAATCGGCACGGCTGCGCGCCGGTTGATTTCGCGCAGCGGCGGAAGGCGCCGCGCTGTCACCGCGAATGGAGCTTCCTTCCCGGCGCCGGCATCGGCGCGGTCAGCACCGTCCCGCTTTGCGATTCGGTGATGAAGAGCGTCCGGTTGTCCGGCCCGCCGAAGGCGCAATTGGTGGTGTGGATGCCGGTCGGCGAATTGATCCGCAGCAGCGGCTCGCCGACCACCGCGCTGAACACCCAGACCGCGCCGAAGCCGTTGTGGCAGACGACAAGGTTGTCCTCCTCGTCGATCGCCAGCCCGTCGGGCCCGCTGGTGCCGCCGGACAGCTGCACGAAGACGCCCACCTTGCGCATCTGCCCGTCGGGCATGATCGGGCATTTCCACACCGCGTTGGCGCGCGTGCAGGCGAGGTAGAGTACCGTCTCGGCCCGGTTGAGCACCAGCCCGTTGGGGCTCGGCAGGTTGTCGAGCAGGCATTCGAGCCGGCCCGCCACCGTCAGGCGATAGAGCCGCCCGTTGGGATTCTGCAGGCCCGACAGACCCATGTCGGTGAAATAGATGTCGCCGTTGCGCGCCACGGTGAGATCGTTGAGGCCCAGGAAGGGTTCGAGCAGGTCGCGGGTGACGTGCGGCTCCACCGTTCCCTTCGCCGGGTCGAACAGCATCAGGCCGTTGTGCGCATCGGCGATGAAGGCGCGGCCGTCGGCCATGAACTTCAGGCCGTTGGGATGGCCGTCGTATTCGACTTCGAGCGACACGTCGCCCGCTGGCGTGATGCGGAACAGCCGGCCCCAGGGAATGTCGACCACCCAGAGGTTGCCGGCGGCATCGAAGCAGGGGCCCTCGAGGAAGCAGGTGATCTCCTGCCCGGCGAACTGCACGTCGACCCAGTCGGACCGGCGGCCGCGGGTCCGGTACTTCTCGGGGATCGTGGCAAAGACTTCCGCCGTGACGGCGGGCGGTGCGGCGAACATTCCCTCTCCTGCGCAAATGCCGGGCCTGCGGTTTGATTGGATACTTTCGGCGAGGTCAAGCTCCGATCGCATCCCCGGTACCGCAATCCAGAACGGCTTGACGCCCGCCGGCGAAATCCGCAGGAACATGCAGCGATAAGAATCGTATACATAATCTCGGGACGAAGCAGGGCACATGGACAAGCACATCCATCTCGTCAGCTTCCTGATCCATTCTCCCGTCAACCACACCAACATGAGCTGGGCCCACCCGGACGACCGCCGGCTGCAGATGATGGGCGACGTCCACCTGTGGCAGGACTTCGCCCGTACGCTGGAGCGCGGGCTGTTCGACGGCCTGTTCTTCGCCGACACGCCCGGCATCCTCGATCGCCACCGCGACAGCATGGACGATGCGATCCGCTGCGGCGTCTGCTGGCCGACGCACGATCCGGTGGTGCTGCTGTCGGCGCTGGTCGCCGCGACCAGCCACCTCGGCCTTGCCGCGACGGTCTCGACCGGGCCGAGCCATCCCTACGGGTTGGTGCGGCAGCTCTCGACGCTCGACTACCTCAGCGGCGGGCGGATCGGCTGGAACATCGTCACCGGCCACCTGCGCGGCGAGCACCGCGCCTACGGCCTGCCGATCCTGCCGCACGACGAGCGCTACGAGCGGGCCGAGGAATATATGCAGGTCTGCTATGCCCTGTGGGATTCGGTGGGCGACGGCGCCATCGTCGCCGACCGCGAGGCGGGCATCTTCGCCGATCCCGCCAGGGTCGCCGTGGTCGATCACGACGGCAAGTACTTCCGCTGCCACACCGCCGGCCCGACCTGGCCCTCCCCGCAGCGGCGGCCGGTGCTGTTCCAGGCAGGCACTTCCGACCGGGGCCAGCAGTTCTCGATCAGGCACGCCGACCTCGTCTTCGCCGTCCAGCCGCGGCTCGAGGGGATGAAGCGCTTCATCGCCGAATTCACCGCGACCGCCCGCGCGCAGGGCGATAGGGTGCCGGCCGTGTCCTTCGGCATCCAGCCGGTGCTCGGCGGGACCGAGGCGGAAGCGCAGCGGCATATCGACGCGCTGCGCGAGCGCATCCCGATCGACGTCGCCCTGACCCGGCTGGGCGGCACGCTGGGCGTGGACTTCAGTGCGATGGAGCTCGACCAGCCGCTGCGCGAGATGGCGACCGAGGCTTCGCAGGGGCTGATGAAGGCGATGACCTCGATGCTCGGCGACCGGCCCTTCACCCTGCGCGAGGCGGCGATGCACTACGGCCTGTCGATCGGCATCCCGCAACTGGTCGGCACGCCCGAGCAGGTCGCCGACCGGATCGAGGAGATCTGGCGCGAGACCGGCTGCCACGCCTTCAACGTCACGCCGACGATCAACCCCGGCTCGGTCGAGGATTTTGTGGACCAGGTGGTGCCGATCCTCCAGAAACGCGGCATCTACCGCACCGAATACGAAGGCCGGACTTTCCGCGAGAACCTGGGACTATGAGCTGCTGACATGAAGGAAACGGTCTGCATCTTCGAGCCGATCCACCCCGCCGGGATCGATCGGCTCGAGGCGAATTTCGACGTCGTGATGCCCGAGGCCATCGCCACCGACCCGCGCGTCGGCGAGGCGCGGCTGCTGATCGTGCGGACGACCGAGACGAGGGACCTCGTCGCCCGCATGCCCGGCCTGAAGCTGATCGTGAAGCACGGAGCCGGCGTCGACAACATCGACATCGCCACTGCCACTCGCCGCGGCATCCTGGTCTGCAACACGCCCGGCGGCAACAATTCGACCGCCGTCGCCGAAGGCGCCGTCGCGCTGATGCTGGGCCTGCTGCGGCAAGTGCGCGAGATGGACGCCATGGTCCGCTCGGGCAATTTCGCCGGCCGCTTCGGCATCCGCCTTGCCGACCTCACCGGCGCGAAAGTCGGGCTGATCGGCTTCGGCCGCATCGCCCGCGTCGTCGCGCAGATCTGCGGCGCCGGCTTCGGCTGCGAGGTCGCCGCCTACGATCCCTTCCTCGGCGACGAAGACATCCGCGCCGCCGGGGTCTTGCCGCTGCCGCTCGACGAGATCATGCGGCGCGACGTCGTCTCGATCCATACCCCGCTGACGCCCGATACGCGCAACCTCGTCGGCGCCCGCGAGCTGGCGCTGATGCATGGCGGCGCGATCATCGTGAACTGCTCGCGCGGCGGCATCATCGACGAGGCGGCGCTGGTCGCCACGCTGAAGGCCGGCGCGATCCGCGGCGCCGGCATCGACGTGCTCGAGCAGGAACCGCCGCCCGCCGACCACCCGCTGTTCGCGCTGCCCAACGTCCTCTTGTCGCCGCACGTCGCCGGTGTCACCGAGAACGGCATGAAGGACATGGCGCTGCATTGCGCCGCAGTCGTCGAGACTTTCGTCGCCGGCCAGCGCCCGGCGACCCTGCTCAATCCCGAAGTCCTGGAGACGCATCGATGAAGCCCGTCATCTATACCAAGATCCCCTCGTCCGACCCGGCGCTGATCGCCCGCGCGGCCAGGTTCGGCGTCGCCGACCTGCACGAATCGCTAGGGCCGGTCGCCGGCCGCATGTGCCTGATGAGCGCGAACATGCGCCCGATCGCTTTCGGCCAGCACGCCTGCGGCCCGGCCGTCACCGCCTGGAACTATCCCGGCGACAACCTGATGATCCACGCCGCGCTCGACGTCGCCGAGGCGGGGCAGGTCCTGGTCTTTTCCAACGGCGGCACCAGCCAGGGCGCGCTGTGGGGCGACGTCGCCTGCGGCTATGCCAAGAAGAAGGGCATCGCCGGCACCGTCGTCCACGGCGCGGTGCGCGACACCGATGCCTTGCGCGAGCTGGAATTCCCGGTCTGGTCGACGCATGTCTCGGTCGAGCATCCCGAGAAGCGCGGCCCCGGCGCGACCAACGTGCCGATCGTCGTCGACGGCGTGCTGGTCGAACCCGGCGACATCATCGCCGCCGATTCCGACGGGGTGCTGGTGATCCCGCGCGCATTGCTGGCCCGGACCGTCGAAGGCGCCGAGAAGCGCGCCGCCACCGAAATCGAATTCCGCGCCAGGATCGCCGCGGGCGCCCGGCCGATGGACCTCCTCGGCATCCGCGCGAACATCGAGAAGGCGGGCATCGAGATCAAGGAAGCGACCTGGCAGGAAGACAGCTGAGCCGCGCTCCCGCCCTCCCGTCTCAATCCCCCATCCGCACCGAGATCGTTCCCAGCACTCCGAAATCGCCGCGCACTTCGTCGCCCGGCGCGATCGCCATCGGCACCACGCAGGTGCCGGTGGAGACGGTCTGCCCTGCCGCGAGCGCGATGCCGAGCTGCGACAGCTCGTTGGCCAGCCAGGTGACGGCCAGGCGCGGGTCGCCGAGGACGTTGCTGCCGATCCCGGGCTGCGCCGGCCCGTCGCCGACGAAGCCCGTCACGCGATGGGCGGCAAGGTCGAGCCCGCGCCAGTCGGCCGCCACCGCCGGTCCGACGACGAAGTAGTGCGCGCAGGCATTGTCGGCGATCAGCTGCGGCGCGCCGGCCCGCTCGAACACCTCGTAGCGCGAATCGGGGATCTCGATGGCGAGGTGCAGCGATGCCACCGCGTCGAGCACTTCGGCGACCTCGCGCACCGGCCCCGGCGCCAGCGTCCGCCCGAAGCGGAAGGCGAATTCCAGTTCGGCCACCTTCATGTGGTTGTTGCCGAAGGGGCAGCAGCCGCCGGCCGCGATCAGCCGCTCCTGCAGGATGCGCCCGGCCAGCGGCCCGTCGACGTTGATGTGCGCCTGCCCGGCGGCGCTGGTCGCGGCGATCTTCCAGCCGAACAGCGGCGCTGCGCTGCGCTCCTCGAGCAGCGCCTGGACGGCATAGCCTTCGGCGCGCGACTGCGGCCGCAGCCCGGCGGGCAGCGCGTCGAGCCGGGTGCCGCCCATCCAGTGGCCGTAGAGCAGGTCCGAGGCCCGCTGCTGCGCCTGTCCGTCCATCCTCTCCTCCGTCACGGGACCAGCACGATGCCGCCGGGGCTTTGCCGGGCCTCGAGCAACCGGTGCGCTTGCGCCGCTTCGGCGAAAGGCAGCTCGAGCGGATCGATCGGCGTGAAAGCGCCCGCGGCCAGGGCGGCGAACGTCTCGTCCGCCATCGCCCGCAGCTTTTCCGGCGTGCGGATGTAGTGGAACACGATCGGCCGGGTGATGGTCAGCGACCGGCCCGCCAGCAGCGCCGGAGTGAAAGGCGCCACCGGACCCGAGGCCTGGCCGTAGTTGACCAGGTGGCCTTCGAAGCCGAGCGCGGCGATGCTGCCGTCGAAAGTGTCGGCTCCCACTGCGTCATAGGCCGCGGCCACGCCTTCCCCGCCGGTCAGCGCGGCGACGCGGGCGGCGACGTCCTCCTCGCGGTAGAGGATGATCTCGTGCGCGCCGTGGGCGCGGGCGATCTCGGCTTTCGCGGCGCTGCCGACGGTGCCGATCACCCGCGCGCCGACATGGCGGGCCCAGCTGCACAGCAACTGACCGACGCCGCCGGCGGCGGCATGGACCAGCACGGTCTCGCCCGCCCGCGTCCGGCGCACCCGGTGCAGCAGCATGCAGACGGTGAAGGCCTTCATCAGCGTCGCGGCCCATTGCGCGTCGCCAATGCCGGCGGGCAGCCTGACCGCCAATGCCGCGTCGAGATTGCGCGCCTCGGCATAGCCGCCGTAGCTGCCGGAGACGTAGCCGACGCGATCGCCCGGCGCGAAGCCCGTAACCTCGCTGCCCACCGCCTCGACCACGCCGACCGCCTCGATCCCCGGCACCCCGGGCAGCGGCAGCGTCTGGTAGAGGCCCGAGCGGACATAGACGTCGTGATAGTTCACCCCCACCGCGGTCTGGCGCAGCCGCAGCTCGCGCGGGCCGGGCGGCGGCAGCGTGATTTCCGCCGGCTGCAGCACCTCCGGCCCGCCAGGGCGTTCCATCAGGATGATCCGGGTCAAGCCTGTGTCCTTTCGCGGTCTTGTCGATGGCTTCGCGCGGGTGGCGGCGAAGTCCATCGTGCATGTCGGCTGTCTAGAGCGGCTGTGGCGGCGATCAAATCAATTCCGGGCCATGCGGGATCACCGCCCGACCACGGCGACCAGCGGATCGCAATGGCTGCCGTTCGACAGCGCCCGCACCTCGACCGACGAAAAGCCCGCCCGCTCCATGTAGAGGTGCACCAGCGCGGCGTGGCCGTTGAGGTCCAGCGCCCGCCAGACCGCAACCGCCTTGGTCGGGAAGCAGCGGTTGGAGAAGCTGACGACGAAGGGTGCGCCGGGCTGCAGCACGCGGCGCACTTCGGCGAAGACTTCGACCGGCCGCTGCAGGTACTGCACGCTGACGCAGCACATGGCGCCGGCGAAAGCGCCGTCGTCCAGCGGCAGCACCGGGTCGCGGTTGAGGTCCTGGACGAACCACCGCGTCAGCCGCGGGTTCGCAGCCAATTCCGCCGCATTCATCCCGTGGCCGACCAGCTCGGCCACGGCGAAGTCGTCGGGCAGGTGGCTGACCCAGCTCGACATCAGGTCGAGCAGCGCGCCGCCGCGGGGCAGCACCTTGCCGTAGAAGTGGGCCAGCTCGGCGATCGCGCCGTCGTCGATGTGCGTAACCAGCCGCGCCGGCCGGTAGAATTCGGCGTCGTCGCCTTCGTCGACCCGGGCGAAGGCGCCGGGGGGCAAGTCGGGCAGGTCGCTCACGCGCGCCGGCTCATGCCGGCAGATCGGCGGGAACCCAGTTCGGCTGCCGCTTTTCCATGAAGGCGGTCATGCCTTCGCGCGCCTCGCTGTTCTCGCTCATCAGCGAGATGAACATCGTCTGGTAGTCGATCGGGGCATATTGCTGGTTGAGCATGCGCTTGACGTGGGCGCGGCATTCGGGAGCGGTGCGCAGGATCTCGCCGGCCGCCTTGAGCGCCTCGGTGCGCAGGTCCTCGTGCCGGCAAATGCGCGAGATCAGGCCGATGCGATGGGCTTCGGCGGCATCGATGGTCCGCGCCGACAGCAGCAGATCGCGCGCCTGCGCCATGCCGACATGGATCGGCAAGGTCGCCGCATAGGTCGCGTCGATGATGCCGCGCAGCAGCTCGGGCACGCGGAATGTCGCCCTGTCGCTGACCACGGCCACGTCGGACATCATCGCGATCAGCAGCCCGCCGGCCTGGCAGATGCCGTTCACCGCCGAGATCACCGGCGCGGCGCTTTCGCGGATGGTGACGAACGGCAGGCATTCGTAGGCAAGCCCGCTCGGCACCTGCTCGTCGCCTTCCTCGTAGCGGCCGCCGAGGTCGCCGCCCGGCGCGAAGACGTCGCCGGTGCCGGTGATGATCAGCGCGCGCAGTTCCTTGTCGGCATTGACCAGCTGCACCGCCTTCTTGATGCCGAAGTACATCGACGGCGTCAGCGCGTTGCGGGCATGGGGGCGATCGATGATGCACCAGGCGATCGGGCCTTCGCGCTCGATCCGCAGGTTTCGGGTGCCGAGATTCCAGTCGCTCATGTCCTCACCCCAGAGTTGTCGGGCCTATAGGCCGTGCTATCAGCGTGAAAGGAGGAGGCGAGAATGGCAAGCCAGAATACCTATCCGCTGCCGACGGCGATCGCGGACATCACGCCGCAATGGCTCGAGGCGGCGCTGCGCGAGCGCAGTCCCGGCATAGCGGTGCGCGATGCCGAAGTGCTCGACGTCAATCACGGCACCTGCACCAAGATCCGCATCCGCCTCGATCTCGACGCAGCCGGCAAGGCCGCGGGCATCCCCGAGCGCGTCATCCTCAAGGGCGGCTTCGAGGCCCACAGCCGGATGATGGACTACATGCACGAGGAAGAGGTCCACGCCTATGCCGACGTCGCGCCGCTTTCGCCGCTGCGCTTCCCGGCCTGCTACTTCGCCGGCTTCGACGCCACGGCCAAGCAGGGCATCGTCATCATGGAAGACCTTGTCGCGCGCGGCGTGACTTTCCTCCATCCGCAGCGGCCCGACCATCCCGATGCCGTGGCGCGGCGGCTGGCCATGCTCGCCCGCCATCACGCGATGACCTGGGAAAGCCCGGACATCCGCCCCGGGGGCCGCTTCGACTGGGCGACCAACATCGCCGACACCACCTATTTCTCGACCGTGCTGACGCCGGAGATCTGGCAAGGCTATGTCGACAGCGCCCGCGGCGCCGCCGCCTCGGTCTGTTTCCACGACCTCGACTGGATGAAGACGGCGATCGACCGGCTCAACCGCTTCGGCCGGACCCTGCCGAACATGCTGATCCACGGCGACACCCATCTCGGCAATCTCTACGTCGACGTCGACGGCGAGCCGGGCTTCTTCGATTCGCTGCCGCATGTCGCACCCTCGATGTTCGAGATCTCCTACCACATCACCGGCGCGCTCGACGTGCCGGAGCGGCGCCGGCACGAGCGCGCGCTGGTCGCGCATTACCGCGACGAGCTGATCCGCTGCGGCGTTGCCGCGCCCTCGCTGGAAGAACTGATGCACCAGTTCGGATGCTACCTGGCGAACGGCTACGCCATCTTCCTGGTCAACGCTTCGGAATTCCAGCCCGAGGCGATCAACACCGCCTATACCGCGCGCTTCTCCAGCGCGATGCTGGACCACGACACGATCGGCTTGCTGGCCGGGCTGGAGTAGGGGGGAAAGTCACTTCCCCTTCAGATTCCCCCCGTCGATCCGCAGCAGCGCGCCGGTGGTGAAATCGGACCGCGGACTGGCCAGGAAGGCCGCCGCCGCGGCGATCTCCTCGGCACGGCCGAGGCGGGGGACCGGCTGGTCGTTGAAGTCCCGGGTATAGATGCGCTCGCACTCGGCGAAGTCGTCGGGCCAGCCGTGCTGCCGCTTCAGCGTCTCGATCCAGGTCCGCGCCTGCGGGGTCAGGACCGTGCCGGGAACGATCGCGTTCACTGTCACGCCGTGCCCGGCAATTGCGCGCGACAGGTTGCCGGTCAGATGGTCGAGCGCGGCCTTGGCGCTGCCGTAGTCGAGCAGCCGGCCGCTCCAAAGGGTGCCGCCGATCGAGGAGATGTTGATGATCCGGCCCCAGCCCCGCTCGATCATCCCGGGTGTCAGGCGCTTGGCCAGGCGGACTACCGAGAACAGGTTGAGGTTGAAGCTTTCCGTCCAGTCGGCGCTGGTGACCTCGGTCCACGGCGGGTTGTCCGAGCGGACGTTGCCGCCGGCCGAATTGACGACGATGTCGATCCCGCCGAACGCGGCCAGCGCGGTATCGGCCACGGCATCGGCGCCGGCGTCCTCGGTCAGCGAGCCGAGCGCGACGGCGGTCGCCACGCCCTTCGCCGCGCATTCGCCGGCGACCGCCTCTGCTCGCGCGCGATCGCGGCCGTGGACGACCACGGCGCAGCCCTCGCCGGCGAGCTCGCGGGCCACGGCCGCGCCGATGCCCGAGCTGCTGCCGGTCACCAGGGCGCGCTTGCCGGCGAGCAGGAGGTCCATCGGCCGCCCCTTACGCGTTGGTGTTGGTGACCGCGGTCCGGTAGAGGCTGTCCGGCGATTCCCAGTCCAGCCGCACCCGGCGGTGCGCGATCAGCCAGCTGTCGCCCACTTTCCGGAAGTCGTCGAGATAGTATCCGCCATGGTCCGGGCCGATGTCGGTCCAGGCGACCCAGTAAGTCCGCACCTTGGCCGTATCCGGCCCGGTGAGGTCGATCTTCGAAGTCGACAGGTGGTGGCGGATGAAGGTCGCGCCGTGGATCCGTTCGGCATCGGGATCGCGGTTGCGCCAGCGCAGCTGCCAGGCGAGGATCTCCGGCTTGCCGACATAGCGGAAGGCCTTCTCCGCGGCGACATATTCGGATTCCATGATCCCGTCGTCGGTGAAGCAGGCGACGTAGTCCTCCACTTTCAGCCGGTCGCCGGAGGTGTTGTATTTCGCCAGCGTGTCGCGGATCGCTTCGCGCGCGAGCAGTTCTTCGACAGTCATGCCGCCCCTTCCCTCAAATCGTGAAGCCGCCGTCGACGTTGATCGCCTGGCCGGTGATCGTGCGCGCCTGGTCGGAGACCAGGAACAGCGCCATGTTGGCGATGTCCTCGGGCGTGCTGAACGTCTTCAGCGGCAGGTCGCGCGTCGCTTCGGCGCGGATCTCCTCGACCGGCACCTCGCGCTCGCCGGCGATGCGCTTGTGGTAGTTCTGCAGCAGTTCGGTGTCGATCGCGCCGGGCACCAGGCAATTGCAGCGGATGCCGTAGGGGCCGACTTCCTTGGCGATGGTCTTGCTGAGCACGATCAGCGCACCCTTCGCTGCGGAATAGTGCGCCTTGCGCGGCATGCCGCTCCAGCCCGCGCCCGACGAGAAGGTCAGGATCGCTCCCGACTTGCGCGCCAGCATCGAGCGGTTGAGCACCTCGCGCGAGCAAAGCATCGCGGCCATGCAGTCGACCTTGTAGGTGTCGAGGAAATTGTCGACCGTCTGCTCCCAGATCCACTTGTCGGTGCCGGGGACGGCGGCATTGCTCATCAGCACGTCGACCTGGCCCCAGTGGCGCATGGCGACGTCGACCATCCTGGCGACGTCGTCCTCGTCGGTGACGTCGGCCTTGAGTGCCACGGCGGCATCGCCGATCGCATGGGCGACATCCTCGACCAGCTCGACACGCCGCGCCGCCAGGACGAGCTTCGCGCCTTCGTCGGCCAGCATCCGCGCCATGACCGGCCCGAGACCGGTGCTTGCGCCGGTGACGATCGCCACCTTTCCTTCGAAGCGTTTCATATCGCAGCTACCCTTCGCATGATCTCGTGACTCTCCCTGGACCCGTCGAGCGTGCGGTTGAAGCGGTCCTTGATCCGCCAGCCATCCGCCGTGCGGACCAACGACCATTCGTTGATCGCGGCGCGCCAGAGGTACCAGCGCTCGCCTTCACGCAGCACGACGAACGAATAGCCCACGGCGCTCGCGCGATCCCCCTCGACGGTGATCTTCGGCGTCGCCGTCAGGTGGGAGCAGCCGCTGTCGACGAGGCCCATGTGGCCCTCGCTCTCGTACATCGTATGGAGGACGTCCTTCTCCAGCCGGCCGCTGCCGCCGCCCGGCAGGCCGTAGTTGTACGAGCCGCCGTCCTGCCACAGCTTCGGCGCCTCGTCGGCCCAGCCGCTGTCGACCAGCGGGCCGTAGCTGTTGAGGAGATTGAGGATCTCCAGGTGGTCTTCGGCTGCCCGGCAGCGCGCCTCGAGCGCGGCCAGGCGTTCCTCGATGGTCATGTGGGTCCCTCTCCTGAAGTCGCCGTTCAGTCTTCGAACGGCCGGGAACTGCTGCCGGGCTCCGCGCCCGACCGGGTCTTGAGATCGAAGCCGATCAGGTCGACGCCGTCCTCGACCGGAATGCCGAACGAGGCCACCGCCCAGCCGAGCATGACGTAGTTGCCGACAGTGAAGACCAGGTCCATCAGCTGGCGCTTGTCGAAGTGGCGGGATAGCAGGGCCCAGCATTCGTCGCCGATGCGCGACCTGTCGATCAGCTCGTCGACCGCCCGCAGCACGGCGCGGTCCTCGTCCTTGCCGTCCCACACCGGCGACTGCCAGCCGTCGCGGATCGCGGCGATCTCTGCCATGGTCAGCCCGGCCTTGAGCGCATAGCCGACATGGTAGTGCCATTCGTATTCGCACTTCTGCCGCCAGGCCGTGCGCAGCACGATCAGCTCGCGCGGGCGGACGGCGATCGTCGAGCCGAGGAGCAGGTGCTTGCCGAAAGTGCTGTAGGCGATGGCCAGCGGCGGATGATTGGCCAGGACCATCGACATGTTCTTGGCCGAACCTTCCTCCCAGGCGTTGGGCTCGCCCCAGAAGGCGAAGACCTCGCGCGCCGCGTCGGTCCATTCCTCGCGCGGCAGGTTGCCCACTCGCCGCTCCAGCCGCTCCGCCATGACCTCTCCCCGATTCTTGCTGAACCATAGTTCAGCGAGCAGCGGGGGCAGGTCAAGCCGTAAGCCGCCGGAATCCTCCCCCGCAGCGGGAGGGGGACCGCCGCCGCAGGACCAGGTCCGTCAGATGGGTTCGTCGCGCCCGACGTCGGCCACGGCGGTCCGGCCCTGGATCTCCGAGCGGGAGACATCGCGCGAGCGCACGGCGGCGGCGAGGCCCTCGGCGCGCGCTGCGCGGATCTCGCGATCGTGCAGGCGTTCGCGCTCGGCGATTTCCTCCTGCTCCAGCCGGCGCCGGTAGCGCAGGCCGTCGTAGCTCCAGCGCAGCGTATCGAGCGCGCAGAGGCACAGCAGGCCGCCGGCTATGGCGACGTTCTTGAGCGCCATTGCCGCCTGCATGGGATCGAGCAGGTCGTTGTGGAAGAAGAAGGCGGCGGCGAGGCAGAAGCCTGCCAGGAGCAGCGCGAACAGCCGCGTCAGCACGCCGAACACCAGCGCCAGGCCGGCGATCACCTCGAACAGTCCGGTCGGTACCGCCAGCCATCCCGGCAGGCCGACCGAGGCGATCATCGCCTGGGTCCCGCCGATATCGGCAAGCTTGTTGACCCCGGAAACGATGAACAGGACGGCGATCAGCAATCGACCGAAGAAACCCAGCAAAGCTGTCATGGCACGCTCTCCTTGCTTCCTCTTTGGACCGGAAGCGCGAGCGGAGGCGTTTTGTTCCCTAGAGCCGCGGCAGCGTCACCCCGCGCTGGCCCATGTACTTGCCGGCGCGGTCGGCATAGCTGACCTCGCAGGGCTCGTTCCCCTGCAGGAAGAGGAACTGGCAGGCGCCCTCGTTGGCGTAGATCTTGGCCGGCAGCGGAGTGGTATTGGAGAATTCCAGCGTGACATGCCCTTCCCAGCCCGGCTCGAGCGGCGTCACGTTGACGATGATGCCGCAGCGGGCATAGGTCGACTTGCCCAGGCAGATCACCAGCACGTCGCGCGGGACGCGGAAATATTCGACCGTGCGGGCCAGCGCGAAGCTGTTGGGCGGGATGATGCAGACGTCGGTCTTGCGATCGACGAAGCTGTTCGAGGCGAAGTCCTTGGGATCGACCAGGGCATTGTCGACATTGGTGAAGATCTTGAACTCGTCGGCCACCCGGGCGTCGTAGCCGTAGGACGACAGCCCGTAGGAAATGCAGCCGTCGCGCCGCTGCGCCTCGACGAAGGGCTCGATCATCGCCGCTTCGCGCGCCTGCTGCCGGATCCACTTGTCGCTCAGAATCGCCATCGCGCGTTGATTGCCGATGCCGCCTGCCCGGGCAAGCGGCAGGGCCGGATTGTCCACTGCGGCGGGGCGCATTGCTTTAATCCTTTGCGGGGATTAGCAAACCGTCTTGCTGCAGTTTGCGGAGGGCTGGCTTTGGCAGCGGGTGAAGACACCCAACCGTCGGTCGAAACGGACGCGCCGAGCCTGGCGGCAAGGCTGCGCGTGTCGATGCGGCCCGTGCTCATCGGCCTGACCGCGGCGCTGATCGCCCTGGCGCTGGTCATCGCCCAGACCATCATCGCGCAGCGCGAGGCGCGCGTGCGGGCAACCAACGAAAGCGAGACGCTGCTGGCGCTGCAATCGGTGCTGCAGATCGTCCTGGAAGCCGAATCGAGCCAGCGCGGCTATGTGCTGACGGCCGATCGCGACTACCTCAATCCCTACCTCTCGGCGAAGGCCCGGCTGACTCCCGCGCTGGACAGCTTGCGCCTGGTCGCGAACCGTGCCGCCGACGGCGAGACGGCGAGCCACGTCAACTGGATCGCCGGCCTCGCCGACGCGAAGTTCGCCGAAATGGACCGGACGATCGCGCTGACCCGCACCGGCTTCCAGACGCAGGCGCAGATGATCGTCGATACCGACATCGGCCAGCAGCAGATGGATGCCATCCGCGCCGCGATCGCTTCGGAAATCGGGCGCAAGATCGAACTGCGCCGCTCGGCCTTCGTCAGCGCCGACAGCTTCGAGCGGCGCCTGGTGCCGCTGATAGCCGTGCTGGGCGCGGCCATCGTCGCCCTCGTCATCGCCGGCTTCCGCACCGAGCGGCGCCGCGCCGAGGCAGCGGCGGCGGCCGAGCAGGCCGACGCGCTGCGCGAGGCCAACGATCGGGTGGAACTGCTGGCCCGCGAGCTCAACCACCGGGTCAAGAACCTGTTCTCGGTCATCCTCGCGATCGTCACGCTGTCGGCGCGCAAGCAGGCGCCGGTGCCGGAAGTGATCGAAAGCATCCGCGCGCGCATCCATGCGCTGTCGCTGGCCCATTCGTCGACCCAGGGCGGCGGCGATCCCGCCGGCCTGCAGATCGCAACGGTCATCGCCAACACGATGCAGCCCTATTGCGACGAGGACGGCCGGCGCGTGCGGATCGGCGGGCCCCGGCTCGCCTTGCCGGCCGGCATGATCTCGCCGATCGGCATGATCATCCACGAACTGGCGACCAATGCGGTCAAGTACGGCGCGCTGTCGGCCGACGGCGGGCGCGTGGAAATCCGCTGGCAGATCGTCGATGCCGAAGATGGCCAGCAGGTCGAGCTGCTGTGGGTGGAGACCGACGGGCCCGCGCTCTCGATTCCCGACAGCGGCCCCGAGAGCCTCGGCTTCGGGGCCCGGATGACGGGCATTGCCGCGCAGCAGCTCGGCGGCACGCTTCGCCGCGACTGGCCGGCCAGCGGAGCCGTGGCCGTGCTCAGCTTTCCGGTGCCGGCCAGCTGAGCCGGGCAATCACGGCATAGCGTCAGCCGGCGTGGTAATCACGGTACCAGCGCACGAAGGCCGGCACCCCCGTCTCGATGCTGGTGGTCGGCGCATAGCCGAGCTCGCGCGAGATCGCGCTGATGTCGGCGAAAGTCTTGTGGACGTCGCCCGGCTGCATCGGCAGCATCTCGAGCTCGGCCTTGCGCCCGCAGGCCTCCTCGAGCAGGCCGACGACTTTCATCAGCTGTTCGGAGCGGTGGTTGCCGATGTTGTAGAGGACATGCGGCGCCATGCTGCCCCCGGCCTTCTCGCGGCCGTCGTCGGCCGGTGGACTGTCGAGGCAGGCGATCACCCCGGCGACGATGTCGTCGATATAGGTGAAGTCGCGGTACATGTCGCCGTGGTTGAAAACCGGGATCGGCTTGCCGGCGAGGATGTTGTGGGTGAACTTCCACATCATCATGTCGGGCCGCCCCCAGGGCCCGTAGACCGTGAAGAAGCGCAGCCCGGTAAGCGGCAGGCGATAGAGATGGGCGTAGGTCTCGCTCATCAGCTCGTCGGCGCGCTTGGTCGCGGCATAGAGCGACACGGGATGATCGGTGCGATCCTCGACCGCGAAGGGCAGCTTGGTATTGCCGCCGTAGACCGAGCTGGAGCTGGCATAGACCATGTGGTCGAGGCCGCGATGGCGCGCGACTTCCAGCATGTTGAGGTGGCCGACCAGGTTGGCCTGGACATAGGCATGCGGATTCTCGATCGAATAGCGCACCCCCGCCTGGGCGCCGAGATGGACGATGCGATCGATCGCGACGCCGTCGAGCGCGGCGGCGAGGCCGGCCATGTCGGCGAAGTCCTGGCGATGGAAGGCGAAGCGGTTGCCGCCGGCTTCCTGCAGGGCGCGCACGCGGTCCTCCTTCAGGCTGACCTGGTAATAGGCGTTCATGTCATCGATGCCGATGACGATGTCGCCGCGCGCCAGCAGGCGCTGTGCAAGGGCGTAACCGATGAAGCCGGCCGCACCGGTGACGAGTACGTGCATGTCTGTCCCAACCTGATGGGGAATAGCCCTAGCCGGTCATCCTTATCTCACGGTTAACCCTCCGCTGGTAGGAGCTTCGCCCATGCCCGCACCCGCATCCGATCCTGCCCGCATCCTCGTCGTCTTCGGCACCCGGCCCGAGGCGATCAAGCTGTTCCCGGTCGTCGCCGCCTTGCAGGCCGACCCCCGGTTCGACGCGCGGGTCTGCGTGTCGGCGCAGCATCGCGGCATGCTCGACCAGGTGCTCGACATCGCCGGGATCGTGCCCGACTTCGATCTCGACGTGATGAAGCCCGACCAGTCGCTCGACGCGCTGACCGCGGCGCTGCTGACCGGCCTGGGCCGGGTCATGGACGAAGTGCAGCCGGCGCGGGTCGTCGTCCAGGGCGATACGGCCACGGCGATGACCGGCGCGCTTGCCGCCTATTACCGCAAGATCCCCGTCGACCACGTCGAGGCGGGCCTGCGCTCGGGCAACATCTACCATCCCTGGCCCGAGGAGATTAACCGCAAGATCATCGGCACCATGGCCAGCCTGCACTTCGCCCCGACCGAGACTTCGGCCGCGGCGCTGAAGGCCGAGAACGTCGATCCGGCGCGCATCCACGTCACCGGCAATACGGTGATCGACGCGCTGCACTGGGTGACCCGGCGCATCGCCGAGCAGCCCTCGCTCGCCGGCGGGCTCGCCGATCTCGAAGCCCGTTTCGCCGGCAAGCGGATCATCGGCGTCACTAGCCACCGCCGCGAGAATTTCGGCGGCGGGCTGGAAGCCATCGCCGAAGCCGTCCGGCGGATCGCGGCGCGCGACGACGTGGCGCTGATCTTCCCGGTCCATCCCAATCCCAACGTCCGCCGGGTGATGGACGGCGCCCTTGCCGGTCTCGCCAATGTCGCCATGATCGAGCCGCTCGACTACCCGCATTTCGCCCGCCTGCTGTCGCTCGCCGAGATCATGCTGACCGACAGCGGCGGCGTCCAGGAAGAGGCTCCGGCGCTCGGCAAGCCGGTGCTTGTCATGCGCGAGACGACCGAGCGGCCGGAAGGCATCGCCGCCGGCACCGCCCGGCTCGTCGGCACCGACTCGACGCGTATCGTTACCGAAATTTTCACCTTGCTCGACGATAAGCCGGCCTACGAGGCCATGGCGCGCGCCCACAATCCCTTCGGGGACGGGCACTCCGCGCGCCGTATCGTGGAGCTGCTGGGGAATGAAATCTGATCTCAAGCCCGACGTCTGCGTAGTCGGACTGGGCTATATCGGCCTGCCGACCGCCGCGATCATCGCGCGGGCAGGCTGCAAGGTGCAGGGCATCGACGTCTCGCAGAAGGTCGTCGATACGATCAACCGCGGCGAGATCCATATCGAGGAAGTCGATCTCGACGGCCTGGTCCACGGCGTCGTTTCCCGCGGCCTGCTGTCCGCCTCGACCACGATCGCGCCGGCCGACGTCTTCGTCATCGCCGTGCCGACGCCCTTCGACAAGGACCACGCCCCCGACATCTCCTATGTCCTCGCCGCCGGGCGCTCGGTCGCGCCGGTGCTGAAGGCGGGCGACGTCGTCATCCTCGAATCCACCTCGCCGGTCGGCACGACCGAGCAGCTGCGCGATTTCATCGCCGAACTGCGGCCCGACCTGAAGTGCCCCGGCCTCACCCGCGAGACGCCCGACATCTCGATCGCCTATTGCCCCGAGCGCGTGCTGCCCGGCCGCATTCTCGAGGAACTGACCAACAACGACCGCTCGATCGGCGGCATCAGCCCGCGCTGTGCGAGAAAGGCGCTGGCCTTCTACAAGCGCTTCGTGCGCGGCGCCTGCGTCACCACCGATGCCCGCTCGGCCGAGATGACCAAGCTGGTCGAGAACGCCTACCGCGACGTCAACATCGCCTTCGCCAACGAGCTTTCGATCGTCGCCGACAGCATGGGCCTCGACGTCTGGGAAGTGATCCGCCTCGCCAACCGCCATCCGCGCGTCAACATCCTCCAGCCCGGCCCCGGCGTCGGCGGCCACTGCATCGCCGTCGATCCCTGGTTCATCGTCCACGGCGCCCCCGAGGCGACCCCGCTGATCCGCACGGCGCGCGGGGTCAACGATGGCAAGATCCGCCATGTCATCGCCAAGGCCGAGGAACTGGTCGCAGCCCATCCCGATGCGCGGGTCGCCTGCCTCGGCCTCGCCTTCAAGGCCAACATCGACGATTTCCGCGAAAGCCCGGCGCGGCTGGTCGCGGCGACGCTGGCCCGCCGCTTCGGCCACCGCATCCACGTCGTCGAACCCTATGCCGCCGAATTGCCGATCGAGTTCACCGATACCGGCGCGAGCCTGATCGACCTCGACACGGCGCTCGAGGATTGCGACATCCTCGTCGTCCTCGTCGACCACGACGTGTTCCGCGTCGTCCCCCTGGCGGAGCGCAGCGGCAAGCTGGTCTACGACACCCGCGGCATCTGGCCCGACCAGCCCCGGGCGGCGGAGCAGCGCGAGCCGGGATTGCGGCTCGCCAGCTGATCGCTGCCCGGCCTGCGCCGGGGAGCACACCGGCTCAGCCGGCGGTTACCGCCCCGTTGAGGAACAGCCGCGTCCGGTAGACCACTTGCCGGTCCAGCTCCGCGTCGGCCATCCGGTGCCAGACCTTGGTCTGGAAAGCACCCTCGACGACCAGCAGCAGGAAGGCCAGCGCCGCGTCGTCGGCCGTCGCCGGCGACAGGCGGCGGCGGAACAGGTCGCCGAGATAGGCCAGCGCCACTTGCGCCGTGCCCTGCCACAGGTAGTCGGCGATCTCCGGCATGCGGAAGACCTCGGCATTGGCGATCCGCGCGAGGCGCATGCCCGAAGGGGTCCGGACATTGGCGACCATCAGCCGCGCGATCCCCAGCAGCGTTTCCTCGAGGTCCTCGGTCTCGGCCGCGCGCAGCCGTTCGGCCGGCACCACCCAATCGTCGATGGCGCGCTGCAGCGCCGCCTTGAACAGGGTGATTTTGTCGCCGTAGCGCGCATAGACGGTGCGGCGGGACATGCCGAGCGCGTCGATGATCGCCTCGATCGTCGTCCCTTCGAAGCCGCGTTCGAGAAACAGGTCCAGCGCGGTATCGAGCAGTTCGCGGTTGCGCTGTGCGATCTGATCGCGCGTCGGCCGCCCCGGTCCGCGCCCGCTCTCGCGAGGCGGGCGGCCGGGCTCGCCGGTCATCGGCAATGCCGCGTCTTGCCGTGTCATGCGCTCTCCAGACTGCCGGAGCCCATGGTCTGGAATCGCCCGGCGCCGGGGTCAAGGCTAAATGAGAACGCTGCCTGACATTACTTGTTGATCCGACTCGCCCCAGCGACTAGCCACGGGAGGATAAGAGAGGAGATGCGTGATGCAGCCGACGCGCCCTGGAGAGTGCATCGACAAGGGACCGCTGATCTCGGAAATCGATTTCACCCCCTTCAAGATGCAGGTTTCGACCGACCGCTACCACTCGCGCCGCTTCCACGAGCGCGAGCGCGAGCGGCTGTGGATGCGGGTCTGGCAAGTCGCCGGCCGTGCCGACGACATACCCGAAGCCGGCGACTGGATGGAGTACCGCATCTTCGACCAGTCCTTCGTGCTGGTGCGCGGGAAGGACGCAGTGGTGCGCGGCTTCGTCAACGCCTGCCGCCATCGCGGCAACGCGCTGTGCGCGGGCAAGGGTCGCGCGGCGCGGTTCACCTGTCCCTACCACAACTGGTCCTACGGCCTCGACGGCAAGCTGCTGGCCGTCGCCAAGCCGGATTTCGACGGATCGGTCGAGGAGTTCGTCGGCGACAAGGACGCGCTCGGCCTGGTCGAGGTTCCGGTCGAATGCTTCGCCGGCTTCGTCTTCCTCAACCCGGACCGCAATGCCGCGCCGCTTTCGGACTTCCTCGGCGAAGTCGCCGAACTGCTGGCGCCGTACCGGCTGGAAGAGATGGTCCCCGTCGGCCTGAACGTCCGCGAGAGCCTGGACTGCAACTGGAAAGTGGTGATGGATGCCTTCCAGGAAGGCTACCACATCCAGGGCGTCCACCCCGAGCTGATCCCGGCGATGGACGAATCGAAGGAACGCTACGGCTTCTTCGGCGACCACAGCGTCGCCACCGGCCCGTTCGGCGCCGCCAACCTCGAGGATTTCGGACCCGAGCAGCAGGCCGATTCGATCCGCAGCCTGCCGGCGACATTCCCCGGCGTCGTCGAAGTCCTGCCCCGCTTCGAAGCGCTGCTCGACACCTACCGCGACCCGGCCGGCAAGCTGAGCTTCCCGCCGGGCGTCACCGGCCGCCAGCTGCTGCAGCAGGCGACGCGCGACACGCTGACCGCCAAAGGCCTCGACGTGTCGGGCCTGACCGACGTGCAGATGAGCGACAACCACTTCCACCTCGTCTTCCCGAACCTGTTCATGACGATCCGGGCCGGCGAGGCGACGATCATCATCTCCATGCCGCACGAGGACGGCGATCCGAACCGCTGCTACTGGCACGTGATCGCCCTGATGTGGCTGCCGCCGGAGCAGCGCCGGCTGCAGCGCGCAGCGCAGCTCGACATCGCCGAGGGCGACCACTTCACCTATTTCCTGGCGCTCGAGCAGGACTGGGAAATGATGCAGCGCCAGCAGAACGGCCTGCGCAACAGCGGCCTCGAATTCATGTCGCTGACCAGGCAGGAAGTGCGCCTGGCCTATTACCACTCGGTGCTCGACAGCTGGGTGGACAGCAAGGCAAAAGCCTGAATCGCAAGAACGGGGAGAGGACCATGCGAGTGATGACCGCCACCGCCACCAACGACCAGCTCGGCCCGCTGACGCGCAGGGTCAAAGAATTCGTCGCCGCCCAGGGCAAGGTCATGGCGGCCGGCGTCAAGTCGCCGTCCGACTGGGCGCCGGTCGCGGAATTCGTCGCCGTCGACGAATTCAAGCGCGTCGGCGCCTACCTCGAAGAGCTTACCTGGGACGACTATACCCATTTTCTCACCGGCTGGGCCAGCGGCGGCACGCGGTTCGAGATGACCGAGTTCTACGTCACCGAAGTGGGCGACACGGTGTTCCAGGAAATCGAGGAGCGCCACTACCGCGGCGATACCTTCATCCGCAAGAACGTGATCGCCGTCTATCGCTTCACCAAGGACAGCAAGATCCGCCACCTCGACATCTACGAGCAGGCCAGGGACAGCGGCGACTGGATCAAGGACGCGGCGATGGAGGCGATGGAGGCCTAGTCCAGAGCGCGTTCAGATGCCGGCGTACCACTGGTAGTCGCCGGCGTCCTCCCAGTAGCCGCCCTTGCCGCCGTAGAGGCCGGCCAGCGAAGTGCGCGCCTCGATCCGCATGACGAATTTCGCCTGCTTGTAGCCGAGCTGGCGTTCCACCCGCAGCCGCAGCGGCGCCCCGTGGACCAGCGGCAGCGGCTGGCCGTTCATTCGCCAGGCAAGGATCGTCTGGGGGTGGAATGCATCGACCAGGTCGATCGATTCGTAATAGGGCGCCGTGCCGAAGCGGTCGGCGCAGTGGAACACGATGTAGCGCGCCTCGGGCAGCAATCCCGCGAGGTCGAGCACGCGCGACAGCTGCGGCCCCTGCCACTTGCCGATCGCGCTCCAGCCCTCGACGCAGTCGTGGCGGGTGATCTGCTCGCGCTGCGGCAATGCCATCAGATAGGCCAGCGGCAAGGCGAGCGGCCGGCGGACGAGGCCGTCGACCGCGAGGCGCCAGCGCGAAAAGCCTTCGGCCAGGTGGGCGCGATAGCCGCTGTCGGCCACCTCGCGGCTGCCGTTGACGCGGAACTGGGGCGACATCGCGCTTTCCGGAAACTCGCGCGCCAGGGCCTGCTTTCCGGCGATCAGGCGCTGCGAGTCCTCGTGCAGCCCCGCGGCGCTTTCGAGCAGCGAGCGGACGGAGGGCCGGTCGCAGCCCGAGAGCAGCAGGCCGCCGGCGCCGGCCCCGAGCAGTCCGCGCCGGGTGATCATCGCCCGCGCTCCCCCGGCAGGCGGTAGCGGCCGGTGACCATGGCGCGCACTTCGTTGAACGGACCGGCGAGGACGACCATGACAAGGTGGACGATGACGAAGCCGACCAGCGCGAAGGCGGCGATGAAGTGCAGCGACCGCGCGCTCTGCCGGCCGCCCCACAGCTCGGTCAGCCAGGGCCAGGCGGCGTCCATCCCGGGCGACATGGCAAGCCCGGTGACGATCGCCAGCGGCAGCAGGACGAAGAGAACCGCGGCATAGGCAAGCTTCTGCAGGACGTTGTAGCGCAGCGCCGCCGCGCCGGTGGGAAAGCGCAGCCGGGCATGCTGCTTCACGTCGTGCCAGATGTGCGCCGGGCGCCACTCGGCAGCGTCGATGTGGAGATCGCGGCGGATGTGCCCGTTGGCCAGCGACCAGAGCAGGTAGCAGAGCAGGCCGAAAGCCAGGACCCAGGCGAAAGCGAAATGCCACAGCCGGGCGGCGGCGAGATCGTAGCCTGCCGGAATGGTCGCCCAGCCGGGGAAGGCGCGGCGGCGGACCCGGCCCTCGCCGTCGCTCCAGACACCCAGCAGGCCCGTGGTCTCGACCGCCAGCGAGCCGAGCCGCAGCACGCCCCTGTCCTTGTCGTCCGCGACGATCTCCAGCCAGGGCCGGTCGGGATCGGCGCCGTATTCGCCCCAGTAGAGCCGCGGGTGGGCGTTGAAGATCATCAGCCCGCTCATCAGCATGACGGTCAGCGCGACGACATTCAGCCAGTGCCACAGGCGCGTCGACAGGCGGTGGCGGCGAACGAGGTCGCCGCCGCCAGGCTCCTTCGCGATTGGCTGCCCGTCGCGCATGGCGGGGAGACTATGCGATTGCGGGCGCGAGGGGAAGCGCCGCCGCCCGCCATCGTCCCGGGCCCGACCCGGGACCACGAGCAAGTCAAGGCCGCGACGACAGCCCCGGATTGTAGTCCGCCAGCGGCACCCGCAGCGTATTCTGCGTATAGGCGATCGCGACGTACTGCCCGACCATGAACGGGAATTCGATCAGCTGCTGCTCGTTCCAGCTTTTCGCCAGCGTGTTCCAGGTCTCGTCCGACAGCACATGGTCGGCGATCAGTTCCTCGACGCCGCGCAGCACTGCCGCGTCATGTTCGCTCCAGCCCGGTGCCGAGGAGCCGCTCATCACCAGTTCGATCTCCGGCGGAGTCAGGCCCACGCGCTGGCCGATGCGGACGTGTTCGCCCCATTCGAAAGGCGCGCGGCACAGCCAGCCGCAGCGCAGGATCGCCAGCTCGCGCTCGCGCGGGGGGATCGTGCCGTTGTAGAGCACTTCGCCCAGGATCATGTTCGGCTCGAACAGCGCGCGATGCTTGGCCATGATCCGCATGTAGGGCGGCATGTCGTCGGTCGGCCCGGCACCGGCACCGGCGCGCACGGCGTTGACCAGGTCCCAGGCCGCCTGGTCGATCTTCTCGTTGGGCAGCGGCGCGATGCGCGGACCGTCGCCGACGACGTGCTTCTGGCGCGCGGCGACGTCGAAGGAAATGCTGCCTGTCTCGGGTTTGCCCATGGTGTCTCCCATTGTCGATGTTCGGTGCCGCTCAGCGGTGAGCGAGGCCGGGGTTGTGGTCGTCCAGGCGGAAGCGCAGCGAATTCTGCTGCATCGCCGTCGCCGTGTAGATGCCGACGAGCAGCGGGAATTCGGTGAGCTGCTGGTCGTTCCAGCTTTTCGCCAGCACTGCCCAGGTCTCGTCGGAGATCATGTGGTGCATGTGCAGTTCCTCGACGCCCTTCATGATCGCGCGATCGTGCTCGCTCCAGCCGGCGGCCTTGGACCCCTGGGTGCAGCGCTCGACTTCCTCGGTGCTGAGGCCGGTGCGCTGCTTGCCGATGTCGACATGCTCGCCCCATTCGTAGGGCGCGCCGCAGATCCACGCGCTGCGCAGCACGGCAAGCTCGCGCTCGCGCGGGGGGATGGTGCCGGCGGCGAGCGCGATCCCCATGGTCATCTGCGCCTGGAACAGCTTGGGATGGACCAGCATCATGCGCAGCGATTCCGGCATCGCCCCGTTCTCGGGAATGCCGAAAGCCGCCCGGATGTCCATCGCCAGCTTGTAGGCTTCGTCGGTGAGCCGGTCCTCGTCCATCGGGGCGATGCGCGGCCCCTGGCCGACGACTTCCTCCATCCGCTTGTCGATATTGAGATCGCCGCTGGCCTCGACAGTCATCCTCGAACCTTTCGCATCCATTTCGCGTTCGTCCACCCCATAGCCGTTGGCCGGCCGGTAGCAACCGGCTAAGCGACGGCGCGCTTTCTTGACCCGGCGCGGCTTCGCATGCAACGCGGTGCAGGCGAGGAGACAAGCGGCATGAAGACCGAATTCAGCCAGATCGCCAGCGATGGCCATGTCATGACCGTGACCTTGAACCGGCCGGAGCGGCGCAAGCCCGATTGGGCGGACCCCTCGTGACCGGAGCCGAGCCGACCGTCCTCGTCGAGCGCGACGGCGCCATCGCCGTGGTCACGCTCAATCGCCCTGAGCGCCGCAACGGCGTCACCGTCGAAATGTGCGGCGCGATCTACGACGCGGTCCGCGACGTCGCCGCCAGCGATGCGCGAGTCGTCGTCCTGCGCGGCGCCGGCAACGATTTCTGCGTCGGCGCCGACCTCGTCGGCGGCGACCCGAGCCCGGCTTCGCCCGGCCCGCCGACCCTGGAGGACCTGGGCCTGATCCACCATGCCGCGACTCTGCTCCACACCATGCCGCAAGTGACGATCGCCGCGATCGACGGCGGCTGCGCCGGGGCCGGGATGGGCTATGCCGCTGCCTGTGACTTCCGCTTCGCCACCGGCGAGGCGCGCTTTTCCACCGCCTTCCTCAACGTCGGCGTATCCGGGGACATGGGCCTCGCCTGGTCGCTCGCCCGCATCGTCGGCGGCGCCCGGGCTCGCGAGCTGCTGTTCTTTCCCGAGAAGCTGACCGGCGCCCAGGCACTCGAGCTGGGCCTCGTCACCCGCCTGTTCCCGCGCGAGACCTTGCATGCCGACGTGCTGGCGCTGGCCGGCCGGCTCTGCGCGCGCGAGCCTTTCGCCCTGCGGATGATGAAAGCCAATTGCCTTTCCGCCGAGGAGCTGGCGATCGGGCAGTTCATCGACATCGAGACCGCGCGCCAGGTCCACTGCACCAACCGCCCCGACATGGCCGCGCGCATGGCGGCGGCCTATCGCCGATCGCGAGAGCCGGGCGGATAGCGATCTT